>CANJQT010000001.1 GCA_947476475.1 Paracoccaceae bacterium
ATCCCGGGGGGTCTCCTGGGGGTCCACCTCCCCCCCCGCCCACCCGCCCGAGCCAGCGCCCGAGGCCTTTATGTCCAACAGTTCCGATCTGATCCTCGCCCGGATGATGGCCTTCCACCCCAAGATCATCGACCTGACGCTCGACCGTGTGGACCGCCTGCTGGAGGCGCTGGGTCATCCGGAACGGTCGCTGCCCCCGGTCATCCATATCGCCGGAACCAACGGCAAGGGTTCTACCCAGGCGATGATCCGCGCGGGGCTGGAAGCGATGGGGGGCAGGGTCCACGCCTACACTTCCCCACATCTTGCCCGCTTCCACGAACGGATCCGCCTTGCGGGCGATCTGATCTCGGAATCGCATCTGACCGACATCCTCGATGAATGCGTGCGCGCCAATAGTGGCGAAGAAATAACTTTCTTCGAGATCACCACCTGCGCCGCCTTCCTCGCCTTCGCCCGCACCCCCGCCGACTGGACGCTGCTGGAAGTAGGTCTTGGCGGCAGACTGGATGCCACCAACGTCGTGGATCAGCCCCGCCTGACCATCATCACTCCGGTTTCCATCGACCATCAGCAATATCTGGGCGAAACCCTGCCAGAGATTGCCGGCGAAAAGGCCGGTATCTTGAAGCGCGGCGTTCCCTGCGTTGTCGGCCCGCAAGAAGAGGAAGGCCTTGCGGTGATCGAGTCGAAGGCCGCGCGCCTTGGTTGCCCGCTCTTGGTGCATGGCCAGCACTGGCGCGCCTGGGAAGAACGCGGGCGGCTGATCTTTCAGGATGAAAACGGGCTTCTCGATCTGCCCCTGCCCAACCTTCCCGGCCCCCATCAGATCGACAATGCCGGGGCAGCGCTTGCAGCCCTTCGCCATCTGGGTGCCACCGCCGAAGCCTGCGAAGCCGCTGTCACCCGCGCCTTTTGGCCCGCGCGCATGCAGCGCCTGCAGACCGGCCCGCTGGTCGATGCAGCGGCGCACTGCGAACTCTGGCTGGACGGCGGCCATAATCCGGCCGGCGGGCAGGCGGTGGCGGCAACCCTCACAAGGATGCCGAAAAAGCCCACCCATCTGGTGGTCGGCATGCTGAACACCAAGGATATCGCGGGCTACATGCGCCCCATCGCCGCCGCGGCGTCCAGCCTGACCGCAGTGTCGATCCCCGGAGAACCAAACACCCTGACCGCGGATGAAACCCAAAAGGCGGCCCTTGCCGCCGGCATTGCCGCCAATACTGCGGACAGTGTTCTGCAGGCGGTTCAGTCGATCGCCGCCCGCGAACCGGGCGCACGCATCCTGATCTGTGGTTCGCTCTATCTGGCGGGATCAGTCCTGCGCGAAAACGGCTAGACCCTATGCCCTCGCCAATAGATCCAGCGCCGCTGTCATTGCCCGCAGGTCCTTGCCCAACCCCCGTCGAAAGGGCAGGGCGGCGGCCAGCCTGACTGGCCAGCGGATCATAGCCAGTCGCGCCCGTGTCTTTGCCATCTGCTTTGGTGCGGCGCGGGCATAGGCCTCGACCAGCGCCTCTGCCTCCGGCAGAGCGGTCGTGCTGTATACAAAAACCGACTGGGTCAGGATCAGCAGATCCATCGCCATGTGCACGGGGCGGTTGCGACCCGTGCGGAACCGTTCAAAATCGATCAGCGTGATCTTCGCCCCATCCCAAAGAAGGTCACGCACTGACGGGCGGCCATGGCAAAAGCCGGCCAGATGCAGCCCAGCCAGCGCTTCACCCGCCCGGATCAACGCGGTAATGCGGTCAGGTTCGGGAAATACTCCGTTGTGCAAAAGGTAAGCCAGACTCTGGCCGCGATCCGGCGTGACAAAGTAATCCGGCCCTTCGGCCAGAATCGGCGGCACCGGCATGCCCGCCCGCCCCAGCAGATGCATGGCCCGAAGGTCTGCCTCGAATGCGGCCAGGCTGTTTCCTTTGCGCAGCCGCCAGTAGAACGACAGCGCCTCGGCGCGCTTCAGCCAGAAATTCCCATGCGGTGTTCCGATCCAGCGAATGCGCAGTGGCGGTTCGACCAGCGCCTGATCAATTGCCACGCGCACTGCTGCAAGCATTTCGGTCTTTGTCTCATTCTCCGGCAGGCGCACGTGATCGTTCCATGTCTTGCGTCCGCCCTACCTAAAACGCACCCGCGCGCTTCACAAGCATCGGTGCGCCGAACCGTCAATGCCTGTGCGTTTCTTTGCACTTTTCGCGGGCCGCCGCGCCGACTACCTGTAGGGGCGAAACAGGAAAGTGAAATGACCATGGCCCAGCCCCTTGAATTTGCGCTTGATACGTTCGGCGATGTCACAATCGGTGCGGATGGCCAACGCCTCAGTCAGGCGCAAGTGATCCGCAATGTGGTGGCCGAGGCGGTTCTGGCCGATCAGGTCGGCGTAGATTACATCGGCCTTGGCGAACATCACCGCGACGATTTCGCCATTTCTTCGCCGGAACCGATCCTCGGCGCCATCGCCGCCAGAACCAGCCGCATTCGCTTTGGCACCGCGGTCACCGTCCTGTCGTCCGACGACCCGATCCGGCTGTTTCAGCGGTTCAGCACGCTCAATGCCCTGTCGGGCGGGCGGGCCGAAGTGATCCTTGGCCGCGGGTCGTTCACCGAAAGCTTCCCGCTGTTCGGCTTCGATCTGTCGGATTACGAGATGCTGTTCGAGGAAAAGCTAGACCTTTTCGCCAAGCTGATCCGCAATGCCGAGGTCAGCTGGCAGGGAAAAAGCCGCGCCCCACTGCGCAAGACCCGCGTCTGGCCGCCGCTTGGCCCCGAAGGACTGAAGGTCTGGATCGGCGTTGGCGGCAGCCCGGAATCGGTGATCCGCGCCGTTCATCACGATCTGCCAATGATTCTGGCGATCATCGGCGGGGCACCTTCACGCTTTCGCCCGTTCGTCGATCTTTATCAGCGCGCCTATGACCAGATCGGCAAGGCCCCGCAGCCGCTTGGCGTTCACTCGCCTGGGTATGTCGCTGACAGCGACACGCAAGCGCGCGAAGACGTCTGGCCCGGCTACCGCGCCCTGCATGACCGCATCGGCCGCGAACGCGGCTGGCCCCCGACCAGCCGCGAGAATTTCGAGCGCGAGGCCGACCATGGCTCGCTTTATGTCGGATCGCCGGAAACCGTGGCCCGCAAGATCGTGAAGACAGTCAAGACCCTTGGCCTGTCGCGGTTCGAGATGAAATATTCCTCGGGCACGCTCGCGCACGAAAAGCTCCTGCGCTCGATCGAACTTTACGGCACCCGCGTTGCGCCGATGGTGCGCGACATGCTGCCTGACAAAGCGCCCTGACGGGGCATTTTCTGTCTCTAAATATCCCGGGGGTCCGGGGGCAGCGCCCCCGGCGGATCGCCGCCGTAGGCGGCGAAATCACCAGGTGGGGTGGAACTTTCCGGCGGGCGACAGGGTGAACAGCTCACACCCGTCCGCCGTCACACCGACCGAATGTTCGAACTGCGCCGAAAGCGATTTGTCGCGCGTCACCGCCGTCCAGTCATCCGCCAGCACCTTGGTCTCCGGGCGGCCCAGATTGACCATCGGTTCGATGGTGAAGAACATGCCCTCTTCCAGACGCGGCCCGCTGCCGGGGCGGCCGTAATGCAGCACGTTCGGCGGCGCATGGAAGACCCGGCCAAGCCCATGTCCGCAGAAATCGCGTACCACCGACATGCGGTGGCCTTCGACATAGGACTGGATCGCATGGCCGATGTCGCCAAACGTATTGCCTGGCCTCACCGCCTCGATCCCCTTGAACAGCGCATCATGGGTGATCTGGATCAGCCGCTCGGCCTTCCTTGGCAGGGATCCTGCCACATACATGCGGCTTGTATCACCATACCAACCATCAACGATCACGGTCACGTCGATGTTCAGAATGTCGCCATCCTTCAACACCTTCGCCCCCGGAATCCCGTGGCAGACCACATGATTGACGCTGATGCAGGACGCGTGCTGATAGCCGCGATAGCCGATCGTGGCAGACTCTGCGCCCAGATGCGCCACTTCTTCGCGGATGAAATCATCCAGGGCTTCGGTCGTTGTGCCTGGCTCGACCAGCGCCGCCACCCGGTCCAGAATGACCGCAGCAACCTGACCGGCCTTGTGCATGCCGGCAAAGTCGGCAGGCTCGTGTAATCTGATCCCGTCCTTGGTCAGACGGCCGCGCGGTTCGTCCACAGAGGGGCCCTTTCGATAATTCGCGCCTTAGATAGTGTCAAAAACCGCTGTTGGCCAGACCCGGCACCGCGCCGGGGCTTTTCGCAGGCGACGAGCCGCCCTATAGCGTAGAAAACAGTCAGAAGGGGGACAAGATGCGCAATCCCACCGCCGCGATCCTGATCATCGGGGACGAGATCCTTTCGGGCCGCACCCGCGATGCGAACATGCATTACCTGGCGGGCGAACTGACGCGGATCGGCATTGACCTGCGCGAAGTGCGGGTGGTGTCGGATGAACACGCGGCCATCGTGCGGGCGGTGAATGACCTGCGTGCCGCGCATGACCATTTGTTCACCTCGGGCGGGATCGGCCCCACCCATGACGACATTACCGCCGATGCGATTGCTGCGGCCTTCGGCCTGCCGCTAATGGTTCGCGATGACGCGCGCGCCATCCTTAAGGCTCATTATGATCGCGCGGGGCTTGAGCTGAACGAATCCCGCCTGCGCATGGCGCGCATTCCCGAAGGCGCACGGCTGATCGACAATCCAATCTCCTCGGCCCCCGGTTTCAGCCTTGGCAATGTCCATGTGATGGCCGGGGTGCCCAATATCTTTCAGGCGATGGTCGCTTCGCTTTTGCCGACACTGACCGGCGGCAAACCGCTTTTGTCGCAGACCCTGCGGGTGATGCGCGGCGAAGGGGTCATCGCGGCCGCGCTAGGGGCGCTGGCGGCGGAATTTTCGGACCTGTCGTTCGGGTCCTATCCGTTTGTCAACAACGGGGCCTACGGCACCAATCTGGTGGTGCGGGGGCAAGACCCGGCGCGGCTGGATCAGGCCATGATCCGCATGCAGGCGGAATTCGGGGAAAAGGCGGAATGACGGATCTGTTTCAGGCGCTGGAGGCAACGTGGCCCGCGGCCGCCAACCATAAGGCAGGTGGCTGGGTGGTGGGCGAGGGCAGAGGAGGCGGCAAGCGCGTCTCATCCGCCCAGGCCATAGGCCCAGACGCGCTTCAGACGATCAATGTGGCCGAGGCCGTTCATGCCCGCCTTGGCCAACCGGCGCTGTTTTTCCTGCGCCCGGGCCAAGAGGCGCTGGACGAGGCCTTGGCGGGGAGGGGTTATGCCAAAGTCGATCCGGTGGTGATCTATCAGGCCCCGCTCAAGGCTCTTGCAGAAGCGCCGCCAGAGCGGCTGACGACCTTTCCCATCTGGCCGCCGCTGGCGATCATGACAGAGCTGTGGGATGAGGGGCAGGTCGGCCCGGCCCGGCTGGCGGTGATGGACCGGGTCACAGGTCCGCGCACGGCAATTCTGGGCCGGATGGATGACCGTGCGGCGGGGGTAGTCTTTGTTGGCGTCGCGGGCGATGTGGCGATGCTGCACGCGCTGCATGTTGATCCGGCCATGCGCCGCAAGGGACTGGCGCGTAATCTGGTGCGGGCAGCGGCCCATTGGGCGCAGGCGGCAGGTGCCAGCCATTTGGCGCTGGCGGTGACCGAGGCGAACCTGGCGGCAAACGCGCTTTACCGCGCCATGGGGATGGTCTGCGCCACACACTACCATTACCGCGCAAAATGAAAGGTTCACGGCACCTTTGCCTGGGCTTCGTCCTTGCGACTGCAAATGCCGCGCAGGCCGATATCCAACTGCCGCTGCTGGCCGCAGGGGAACAAACCGCCACACAAAGCCAGCCAAACGCTGATTATAACCTGCCCATCGGCCCATGGGAGGCGGGAAGCCTGCCTACCCTGTCGCTGATTGGCCCCCTGCAAAATGCGGCCTGGCGCCTTGCTGAACAGGGGGCGGACACCCGCGATCTGATGACCCGATTGCGCGCGGACCTTGCCGCACAGGGCTTTCAGCCGATGTTCGCGTGCGCGACCGATGCCTGTGGCGGCTTCGATTTCCGGTATGAACTGGACCTGTTTCCCGAACCCGACATGCACGTCGATCTTGGTGATTTTCGCTATCTGTCGGCCGTGCGCGGCAAGGGCAGCAACGCCGAATATGTCGGCCTGATGGTCAGCCGCATCGGCGCCACCGGGTTCGTGCAGATGGTCCAGATCGGGCCAGCGACGGGCACGCCACTGCAGACCCGGCCAGCTTCACCGCTGGCGCCATCCTCTTCCCCTGCAAATGCCGCTTCGCCCTCTGAAACCAGCTTCGGGCAAATGCTTGCCGGGCAAGGCCATCTGGTTCTGGAGGGGCTGGAGTTTGCCTCCGGCGCGGCCGAACTTGCAAGTGCCCGGATTGTTCCTTCGCTGCAAGCCCTTGCCGATTATCTGAAGGCGGCACCTTCGACCCGGGTCATCATCGTCGGCCATACGGATGCGACGGGTGATCCCGCGGCCAACGTTGCGCTATCGCGTGCGCGCGCAGAGGCTGTCATGGCGCGGCTGGTGGGCGATTACGGTGTGGATGCGGCGCAACTTGCCGCCGATGGCGTAGGGGCACTGGCCCCGCTGACCACCAATCAGACCGATGAGGGACGCAAGAAAAACAGACGGGTCGAGGCGGTGCTGGCCTCGACCCGTTGATGGATCCGTTGGCAGACGTCTGATTACCAGGCGTCCGGACCTTTTTCGGCAAAGGCTTCGGCCAGAAAGTCGATGAAGGCGCGAACTTTCGGCTGGGTGAAGCGGCCCGGCGGGTAAACCGCATAGATGCCCAGCGTTTCGACCGGCAGGTCGGGGATCGCCTCTTCGACAAGTCCCTGTTTCATCGCGTCTGCATAAAGGAACGACGGCAGGTAGGCGATGCCAAGACCGGAAATCGCGGCGTTCAGCAATGACTGGCCGTCATTGACCGTCAGCCAGCCTGCGGTGCGGACCTGGCGCTTTTCACCCGAAGGGGCGGTCAGCTTCCAGACGTTGCCCGACGCCTGATTCGAATAGTGCAGCAGCTTGTGCTCGTTCAGATCGTCGATCTTCTGCGGGCGGCCGTATTTCTGGAAATATCCGGCAGAACCGATCATCCGCTTGGCGGTGTCGGTAAGCTTGCGGGCCCGCAGGGTGCTGTCTTCAAGCTCGCCCACGCGGATGGCCATGTCGAACCCTTCGGAAATCAGTTCGACGTAGCGGTTGTTCAGCACCATGTTCACGGTGATGTCGGGATATTCCAGCAGGAAGTCCCCTAGGATCGGCGAAAGCAGATTCACGCCGAAGTCCGTCGCCACCGAGATGCGCAGCAGACCTGACGGCGCCGACTGCATCGAAGTGACCAGTGCATCCGCTTCGCCGGCGTCATTCAAGACTCGGCGGGCGCGGTCATAATATGCCAGCCCGATCTCTGTCGGCGACACGCGCCGGGTCGTCCGGTTCAACAGGCGCGCCCCCAGGCGTGCCTCAAGAGCGGAGACATGTTTCGATACGGCGGACTTGGAAATCCCCATCTTCTTCGCTGCGTCCGTAAACCCCCCTTGGTCTACGACTGTGGCGAAGGCCTCCATTTCTGTAAGTCGGTCCATTGTGCACCCTGAATAGACATTGCCCGCCGTTGATCGGTATCTGCGCCAATTCAGGCAAGAATGCGGAAACGAACGGACAAGAGTTGGGTATTGTTTGGAACCTATGTGCCCAATCAATGGCAGTGCGGTTCCAAACAGTTGACACTGACCTTGCAACAAAACAGCGAAGGCCGCTTCCCACACGCAGAAGGAACCGCTAGGAATTCTGCATGAAATGGACAATCCCAAACTGTCTGACAGTCCTGCGCCTGCTTGCTGCACCTGGCGTTGTGGTCATGTTTCTTTATTTTCACCGGCCCTGGGCGGACTGGTTTGCGCTGACACTTTTCGTCGGCGCCGCCATTACCGATTATTTTGACGGCTATCTGGCCCGCCTGTGGAAGCAGGAATCAAAATTCGGCGCGATGCTGGACCCGATTGCCGACAAGGCGATGGTGGTCATCGCGATCATGGTGATCACCGGTTATAATGGGATGAACGCATGGCTGATCCTGCCCGCCACGGTGATCCTGTTCCGCGAGGTCTTCGTTTCCGGCCTGCGCGAATATCTGGGGGCAAGGGCCGGCCTGCTGAGCGTCACCAAGCTGGCCAAATGGAAAACCACGGCGCAGATGGTGGCGATTGCGGTGCTGTTCCTCGGCACCGGACTTGAATATCTGAACGGCGTGGCGATGCAGGGCATGACGCTGGAACAGTATTCCGAAGCGGTTGCTGCCGGTCTGGCAGATCCTATCCGTGCCTGCGGCAAGCGTGATTGCGCCTCGCTGGCAAATGATGCCGGATTTGTGCTGCTCTGGTTTGCGGCAATCCTTACATTCCTCACCGGATGGGATTATTTCAGGAAGGCACTGCCCCTCCTGAAAGATGATGCATGATCGACCTTCTCTATTTCGCCTGGGTGCGTGAACGGATCGGCCTTCCGCGCGAACGGCTGGAAACCGGCGCCGCGACCGTGGCCGACCTGATCGAAGAACTGAAATTGCGCGAAGATCGCTATGCCGCCGCCTTTGCCGATCTGCGGGCACTGCGGGTGGCGGTGGATCAGGAACTGGCGGATTTTGATGCGCCGCTGGCAGGGGTGCGCGAACTGGCCTTCTTCCCGCCGATGACCGGAGGCTGAAGATGCAGATCCGGGTTCAGGCTGATCCCTTCGATTATGGCGCCGAATGCGCCGCCTTCGCCGCACGTGCGGCAGGTCCGGGGTCCGGGGCGGGTGCTGTGGTGACTTTCCTTGGTCTGGTGCGCGACGATGGCGGACGCCTGTCGCGGATGGAGATAGAACATTATCCCGGCATGACCGAAAAGGCGCTTTCCGCCATCGCCACCGAAGCCGCCGGACGCTGGCCCCTGTCTGAGGTGCTGATCCTGCATCGCTTCGGCCCGCTTGCCCCTGGCGACGCGATCATGATGGTGGGCACCGCCTCGCGCCACCGCGCAGCGGCGTTTCAGGCGGCAGACTTCCTTATGGACTACCTGAAATCCCGCGCACCCTTCTGGAAGAAGGAATTTGCTGCGGACGGCGCCGAATGGGTGGCCGCAAAGGACGAAGACGAAACCGCGCTGGGCCGCTGGTAGGATCAGCCTTTGTTTTGCCGCTCAATATAGGCGCGCAACTCTTCCGCCTCGGCACGCGCATCGCGCAGCCCTTCCATGGCGGCACGCAGTTCTGCTTCGGTCTGGTTAAGGTGGCTGGTCAGCTCGCGCTCGCGCTGGTGAAAATAGGTGGTGGCCTCGTCGCGTGCTTCTTCGGCATCATGAAGATCGCGCGCCATCTGGTCCAGGTCGCTGATCTCGGCCTGCGTCACCCGCGTCAGCCGGTGGACAAGCCAGGATGCAAACCAGCCCAGCCCGAAAGCGATGAAAAGCACGATGGTCATCGCTATGATGAATTCGGTCCGGTTCATGGTAATCCCTTGGTCCTGTGCTGTCGTCAATTGCCAGCCAGATTGGCGGGCTTCTTCTTGGGCCGCACGGTGTTGTCGTCTGGCGTCTGGACATTGATTGCTGATGCCGCCGCTTCGTCGCCTGTCTCGGCTGCTGACGATGGATTCAGCGGGCGGAATTCGATGCGCCGGTTGGTTTCACGGTTCTTTTCGGTGTCATTGGCCATGATCGGCTGGGTTTCACCATAGCCGCGGGCCGTCAGATTGCCGGTCAGAATGCGCCGCGACTGCAGCGCCACAATAACCGCACGCGCCCGTTGTTCGGACAGGGACAGGTTCATTTCTTCGCCACCCTGACTGTCAGTATGGCCCCCGATTTCCATCGGATAATCCGAACACAGCTTCATGATTTCGGCGATCTTGTCGATTGTCACCTTGGCCTCGGGCCTCAGCACCGCTTTGCCCGGCTCGAAGGTGATCTTTTGCGCCGCCGTCGCAGCAGAGATCCTGTCAACGCATTCCTTGTCCGACGGCAGAGCGGCAGTCTGGTCAAGGCTCTCCTCGTAGGTGACGACAATATCGTATTTTCCGTTCGCCCCCAGCTTGGCAGAAAGGATCCGCGCGATGACCGCCGAAGTTTCCTTCGATCCGGTCTTGCCCACGACCTTCAGTGTGCCCGCGCGCACGGTAACGGCGCCGCTGTCCAGTTCGGACAAAGCCGCCAGTGCAACCAGAACCCGCATAGGCCAGCCATCCGGCACGCCTTCGTCCAGCCGCGTCGCTGTATGGACCGCGTCGGTTCCGAACCGGGCCCGCGCATAACTTTCAACGGCTTCACGGGTCAGTTCGTCACGCAGGCGGCCCGAAAGGTCAACCTTGCCGTCCTTTGAAAGCCGGGCGACGAACTCCATCTGATCCGATCCGCCCAGATCCCCGGCCGCCGCCTGACTGGCTTTCAACGAAAAAACCTCGGGCAGATTCGATTCCAGTTCGCCCACCACATCATCGAAGTCGGCTTGCGCTACGTCCGGCCCTGCCATCAGGGCTATGTCGGCATCCGAAAAGGTGATGGATCCGCTGCCAAGCTTTTCCACCGCGCCAAGCGCCATGACGACGGCATCGGCCCATTCCGGCGTCGGAACACCAAGTCCTACCGTGCAGGTTGCCTTGTCGCTGACGCCCGCAGCCGCTGCTGCTGCCAGAATCCGGCTGCCCGCCTTGTCGCTATCGGCGGAACAGGCATCAAACCGCGCGCCATCCTGATCGATCAGGAACCGCAGCGTGAAAGGGGCGATGACCGGGCGCGGGGCCGAAATGTCCAGCATCAAGGCTAGGCCCTTGGGCGCGTCGCGCCGCAGTCTGGTTTCCAGCGCAAGCTTCTGTTCGGGGCTGTCGGTGATCGCCGTCACCTTCACCATGCCCGGCGTCACTGAAATCTTCGACCGCGGCAGCGATTTCAGCGCCGATTCGGCAAAGGCGACGGCGCTGTCCCAACCCGGCGGCACCGCATGGTCGGCGCTTTCCAGCATGTTGGTAAGCTGATCATCCTCGGCCAGGGCATCCAGATTTGCCAGAAGCTGATCGCGATCCATCGCGGTCGGTGCCAGACCGATCAGCGAAATGCCGTCGTCGTTGCGCAGGATTTCCATCTTGAATTCCGGGTCGTTCAGCGGTGCGTGATCCGCCACCTGCATCGCATCCCGCAGTCGCGCCGAATCGACGACATTTCCCGCCACTGACAAGGCCCGAAAGCGCATGGCTTCGGTCGGGGCCGTGCCTGTCACAATCACCTGAAGCCCGTCGGCTTCGACCTCTGCCCAGCTGTGGCCTGCCTCTGCCAAAGCCCGCCGCACCCCAAGCTTCGAGAACCGTTCAATCGCGTGCGCCGTCCAGATCGACAGAATCAGACACAAAAGCCCGGTGCCGACAAAGACAGCGGGGCCGATGGCATTGGGCGGAAAATACTTTGGCAGCTCCAGCTTCACGAGGCGCGCACCCTTTCAATCATGCCGACCTCCTTAAGATGCCCGGTGGGTCGGATCAATCAAAGGAGTGCGCTGACGGCAAGAAACAGCGCAGCGATCAGCCCGGTATCGCGGTTCGACCGGAAAATCCGCAGGCAATTGGCCGAATCGTCGATATCCAGCCGCTGCATCTGCCCGAACAGGTGCCAGCCCGCCGCCCACGGGGCGATCAGCGCCAGGCACAACTTCACCAGCCCCGCCTCTGGCAACAACGCCAGAAGAATCGCTCCCGTCATCAGCAGCACCGTCAGAACCAGGAACAGGGCCAGCCATTTGCCCGTCGCCGCCCCGAACAGGCGCGCGGTCGAACGAACCCCGATCAGAACATCATCTTCCTTGTCCTGATGGGCATAGATCGTGTCGTAAAACAGCGTCCATGCGATGCCTGCGGCGTAAAGCAAAACCGCCGGCAGATCGGGCCAACCTGCATGGGCGGCATAGGCCACGATCACGCCCCAGTTGAACGCCAGCCCCAGAAACAGCTGCGGCCACCAAGTGAATCGCTTGGCATAGGGATAGATCGCGACCAGCCCCAGCGACGAAACCGCCAACAGAACCGTGCCCCAGTTGTAAGTCAGCAGCACCAGCCCGGCCAATGCCATCTGTGCAAACATCCAGATCACGGCTTGCCGGACGGTGACCTGCCCCGACGGGATAGGGCGCGCCCTGGTGCGGGCGACGGCGGCGTCAAAGTCGCGGTCGGTGATGTCATTCCAGGTGCAGCCCGCGCCGCGCATCAGCCACGCCCCGGCCGCGCATCCCACCGCGATCCACAGATCCCAAAGCCGCCAGCCATCCTGTGCCGCCGCCAGCGCCAGCCCCCACCAGCACGGCAGCAGCAGCAGCCAGGTTCCAATCGGCCGGTCGGCCCGCGACAGGCGCAGAAAGGGGCGGGCGAAATCCGGGGCCAGCCTGTCCACCCAATTGCCACTGACCGCGTCGGCCACCTGTCCTTCAGCCTCTGGCATTCGCGGATCGGGGGTCATAAGTTCGGCCTCATGGCAGGTGCAAAGATCAGACTCTGTGTAGACCATCCGCTGGGCCCGGGGCAATCACTGCCCCTGACCGAAGCGCAGGCCCATTATCTTTTCGGCGTAATGCGGATCGGGGTGGGAACCGCGCTTCTGGTCTTCAATGGGCGGGATGGGGAATGGCGGGCCATGGTGACTGCCGCAGGCAAACGCGGCGGGGTTCTTGCGTGTGAGGAACAGACAAGGCCGCAGCTGGCCGCCCCCGACCTGTGGCTTTTGTTCGCACCCGTGAAAAAGGCGCGCACCGATTTCATCGTCGAAAAAGCGGTTGAACTGGGCGCCGCCCGGCTGATCCCGGTCCAAAGCGATTTTACCAATGCCGAACGGATCCGCCCCGACAAGGCCGCCGCCCATGTGCGCGAGGCGGCGGAACAATGCGAAACCACCTTCCTGCCGGAAGTGGCCGCTCTGACCCCTTTGCCCCGGTTGCTGTCCGGCTGGGATCCGGCACGCCGGATCCTGTGGGCCGACGAATCCGCGGCGCGCGCTTCCGGGGGGGCGACATCGCCTGCGGCACTCTTTGCCAGCTTGGCACCGGGCGCATGGGCAATCCTGATCGGTCCCGAAGGCGGGTTCTCTGATAAAGAACGCGCGCACCTGCGCAGCCTGCCCTTCGTCGTACCCATAAGCCTTGGCCCGCGCATCCTGCGGGCCGAAACTGCCGCACTGGCGCTGATGACCCTGTGGCAGGCGCATCTGGGGGACTGGCGATGACCCGGTCAGCCGTGCCACGCGCCCCCCTGTGGGCAAGGTCATGAGTTTCGTGCGCCCCGAGGCGCGCATTCTTCTGAACCGCTGGAGCGAGATGGCCCTGGCCTTGTCGGTCGTGCTGGCCGGTCTGTGGCTGATCCGGATGGGCGGGTATTTCCTTGGCCCCGTTGGCGTGGCGCTCTGTGCGCTGGGTGGCGCCTGGGCGCTTCTGGCCCTGCGGCGGATCCGCTTCCAGCGCCCGGTCAGCGCCCCCGGCGTGGTCGAGGTGGACGAGGGACAGGTGGGTTATCTCGGTCCAACGTTCGGCGGCTATGTCAGTCTGCGTGAACTGGTCGAGGTGCGGATGATCCGTCTGCATGGTCAGCCGCACTGGCGGCTGAAGCAGGCGGATGGCCAGACGCTGTTGATCCCCGCCTCTGCCACCGGGGCTGACGGCCTCTTTGACGCCTTCGCCAGCCTGCCGGGCGCCAGTACGGCCGCTTTCGCCGCCGCCGTGGATCTGCGCGGCGATGCACAGATTGTCTGGCGCCACCCTGCGCGGGTGGCCTTGACTTGACGCGCGCGGGGCGGCACCTGTTGCATCCCTGAACGCCCAGTCTAGATCGGAGCCTTGCATGTCGATACCCCAGTCCGGTGGAGGCCCGATCGAACGGTTCGAACAGCTTGCCGAATATATGGAAAGCGGGTCCAAGCCGAAGCCCGAATGGCGCATCGGCACCGAACATGAAAAGTTCGGCTATCTGACCGATACCCTTGCCCCTGTGCCCTATGACGGCCCCCGCTCGATTCGCGCGCTGCTGGAGGGGCTGCGCGACCGTTTCGGCTGGACCCCGGTGATGGAGCAGGACCACATCATCGGACTCACCCGCAACGGCGCCAACGTCAGCCTTGAACCCGGCGGCCAGTTCGAACTGTCCGGCGCGCCGCTGGAAACCCTGCACGAGGTGCGCGCCGAGTTCGATCAGCATATGGCCGAGGTGAAAGAGGTGGCAGGGCCTTTGGGTATCCGCCACATGGGCCTTGGTGCCGCACCGATCTGGTCGCACGAAGACATGCCCCTGATGCCCAAGGGCCGCTACAAGCTCATGAACGACTATATGACTCGCGTCGGCACCCACGGTACCCAGATGATGCGCCGGACCTGCACGGTTCAGGTGAACCTCGATTTCGCCTCCGAAGCCGACATGGTGAAAAAGCTGCGCGTCTCGCTGGCGCTGCAACCGGTGGCAACCGCGCTCTTCGCGTCATCGCCCTTCTTCGAGGGCAAACCCAATGGCCATAAGTCCTGGCGCTCGCGCATCTGGCGCGACCTCGATTCCAGCCGCACCGGCATGCTGCCCTTCGCCTTCGACGAAGGTATGGGCTTCCAGCGCTACGTCGACTGGGTGCTGGATGTGCCCATGTACTTCGTCTACCGCGATGGCAAATACATCAACGCTTTGGGCCAGTCCTTCCGCGATTTCCTCAAGGGTCAGCTGCCCGCGTTGCCGGGCGAAAAACCCACGCTTTCAGACTGGGCCGATCACATGACCACCGTCTTCCCCGAAGCACGGGTTAAGAAATACATCGAAATGCGCGGGGCCGATGTGGGTGACAGCGATCATATCGGTGCCCTTCCGGCCTTCTGGGTCGGGCTCATGTATGACCAGACCGCCCTTGATGCCGCCTGGGATCTGGTCAAGGGCCTTGACGTTGAAACCCGCGAAGGCCTTCGGGTCGCAGCCTCGGTTTCGGCGCTTCAGGGCGAAGCCGGGGGCGTGAAGCTGGCCGATCTGGCCCGCGCCGCCGTTGGCCTGTCGCACGCCGGCCTTGCGGCACGCGGTCAGGGCGAAGAACGCCACCTTGCCCCCTTGGTCGAAAGCCTGAAGTCCGGCAAGGTGCAGGCCGACCGGTGGCTGGAACGCTACAAGGGCGACTGGCAGGGCGACCTTAGGCGCATCTATTCCGAAGCCGCCCTCTGACCCTGCAGCTTGGCCGCGCCTACCGGCGCGGCACGTATGGAATGCCCGATGGGATCAGGGGTCCGGCATCGCTGATCGGGTCGGGGCCAAAGGCGTTTGGCCCCACATCCCCGCGCCGCACCGACCAGTAGAACAGGATGATCCAGCCGATCACCGGGATCAGCGCCAGCAGCCACCACCAGCCTGATCGGCCAACATCGTGCAACCGGCGCACCCAGACGGCAATCGACGGCAAAAGGACAGCCAGCGAAAACAACCCGTCCAACAGGCCCGGCCCACTGTTTCCCCAACCCATCCCTGCACTTGGTCCCATCATGCCTCCGCCAAAAACCACGCGGTCAACGATCTGCAAGGCGGCATGCATCAAGAAGGAAAACAGCGCGAACCACCAATATTCTGCCCGCCGCGCCCGCCCCGAAAAGGTGGCATATTTCGAAAAGACCGTGCGAACCGCTTCGGTAAACCCCATGTCGGCCATCGTTGTGCTCCGCAGGTTGCAACTCGCGGTTATTCTGTCCCCCGCTTCGCGCAAAATACAATCGCAATCCTGCGGTTCCGCACTTTCGTTGTGGCACAAATATCCCCGCCGGAGGCCGACCGGGACAAGGGGCCTCGATGGCCCCGCGGACCGGGGTTTGCGCGCGCACGCGGCATCGTTTCCCGCTATTTCCGCCTGCGGACTGGATAAATCCGGTCGAAAGGCGCATATGGTGGGAAAGAACAGTGGATGTGGCCAACGTGATCAAACGAATTCTGCCGGGATTGTCGGACTCTGATATCGGGCGTTTGATTTCGGAAAATATGCGGGGGCAGCTCAAGCATTACCTGATCGCCATCCTGGCGATGGTGCTTGTCGCGGCGACCACCGCCGCAACGGCCTGGATCATGAAGGACATCGTCGATTCGATGACCAACCCGGATGACCGGGTGCGGGTCTTTCTGGTCGCCGGTGCCGTGGCGCTGATCTTTTTTCTTAAGGGAATTGCGACATTCGTGCAGGTCGTGGCGCTGACACGGGCCGGAAACCGGATCGTAGCCACCCAGCAAAAGAAGCTTTACGCCAAACTTTTGCGCCAGGGCGTGTCCTTCTTCAACCTAACTGAATCATCAGACCTGCTGATCCGGGTCACCCAGTCGGCCCAATCGGCGCGCACGATCATCGATATCATCGTGACATCGTTTGTGCGCGACCTGCTGACACTGATCGGCCTGATCGCGGTAATGGTCTATCAGCAGCCAACCCTGACGGTGATTTCGCTGATGATCGGGCCGCTGGCCATGTTCGGCGTCCGCCTGATCTTGCGCAAGGTGCGCGCGATCATGGCCCAGGAACTCGCTTCGCTGACCGAAATCATCAAGGTTGTGCAGGAAACTTCGGCCGGCATTCTGGTGGTAAAGGCCTTTTCCCTCGAAGAGCGGATGGCCGACCGGATGAATTCCGCCGTCGGGCAGGTGGAAAAACGCTCCAATGCCATTGCCCGGCTTGAAGCGGTGACAAGCCCGTTGATGGATACTTTGTCGGGCGTGGCAATTGCGGCCGTGGTGGCGCTTAGTGCCGTGAATATCTTCAGTGACGCGCCGACCTCGGCGGGGCAGCTGATGTCGTTCGTGACGGCGCTGTTGATGGCCTATGAACCAGCCAAGCGCCTTTCGCGTATGCGGGTCAGCATCGAATCCAATCTGGTCGGCGTGCGGATGATGTTCGACACGCTCGACCGCAAGGAAACCATGACCGAGTCGGAAAACCCCGTCGACATCGGCAACGGACCCGGTGAAGTACGTTTTGAAGACGTGGCCTTCGCCTACAGCAACGGCCAGCCGGTGATCCGCGGGCTCAGCCTGATTTGCGAAGCGGGAAAGACAACTGCCCTCGTCGGCCCCTCGGGTGGCGGCAAATCGACGATCCTCAACCTGATCCTCCGGCTTTATGACCCGCAGTCCGGCGCGGTCCTGATTGATGGTGTGAAACTAAGCGACAGCAGTTTCAAATCGCTGCGCGACAAGATCTCGTTCGTGGGCCAGGGAACCTTCCTCTTTTCCGCCAACGTGATCGAAAACATCCGCGTCGGTCGTCCTGACGCAACCGATGACGAGGTGATCAACGCCGCCAAGGCCGCCAATGCAAACGAGTTCATCGTGGCTTTGCCGCAGGGCTATCACACCCAGGTCGGTGAAAATGGCGTGTTCCTGTCCGGCGGGCAGAAACAGCGGCTGGCCATCGCCCGGGCAATCCTGAAGGACAGTCCGATTCTCTTGCTCGACGAGGCCACCAGCGCACTTGATTCCACATCCGAGGCCTTGGTTCAGGATGCAATCCATCATCTGACGCGCGGCCGCACGACGATTGTGATCGCACACCGTCTCTCGACAGTGCTCGAGGCGGACAAGATCTGCGTGATCAAGAACGGCGCACTGGTCGAAGAAGGCAACACGCAGACATTGCTGGAAAAGGACGGCCTCTTCCGCCAGCTTTACGACCAGCAATTCCGCGGCGTGGATTAAGGCCAGCCGCCTGCACGTGGACGGCGGCCCATCCTGATTGCGCCCCTGTTCCGTTCAGTCGTGAAATCGCTTATAGGAGCGGGCCTTGAAAGTCCGAAGGATCAATGATGACCAACGCGCAACCCGCAGCACCGCTGGTGCCTGATGTTCACGCCATTCCGCGCAAGATCGCGGCGGATGGCAAGATGAACCTCGTGGGCCTGACCCGCGACGGAATGCGCGCGGCGCTGATTGCCGCAGGCACCCCCGAGCGTCAGGCGAAGATGCGGGTCGGGCAGGTCTGGCAATGGATCTACCATTGGGGCGTGCGCGATTTTTCCGCCATGACCAATCTTGCCAAGGACTACCGGCAGCTTCTGGCCGAAAATTTCACCATCACCCTGCCCGAAGTCGTCACCAGACAGATTTCTGCGGACGGAACGCGCAAATATCTGGTGCGTATCGCCGGCGGGCACGAAGTCGAGGTTGTCTATATTCCCGAAGACTCCCGCGGGACTCTGTGCATCTCCAGCCAGGTTGGCTGCACCCTGACCTGTTCGTTCTGCCATACCGGCACCCAAAAGCTGGTCCGCAACCTTACGGCGGCGGAAATCGTCGGTCAGGTGATGCTGGCGCGCGACGATCTGGGCGAATGGCCGGTGCAGGGCGCCCCCAAGGACGAGACGCGCCTGATTTCGAACGTCGTGCTGATGGGCATGGGCGAGCCGCTTTACAACTTCGACAATGTCCGCGACGCAATGAAGATCGTGATGGACAATGAGGGCATTGCGCTTGGCCGCCGCCGGATCACGCTGTCCACCTCCGGCGTCGTGCCTGAAATCGCCCGTACAGCGACCGAAATCGGCTGTTTGCTGGCGGTGTCGTTCCACGCGACGACCGATGCGGTGCGCGACCAGTTGGTGCCGATCAACAAGAAGTGGAACATCGCCACCCTGCTGGACGCCTTGCGTGCCTATCCGGGCCTGTCGAATTCCGAACGCATCACCTTCGAATATGTGATGCTCGAAGGGGTGAACGACAGCAAGGAGGACGCTTACCGTCTGGTCGAACTCCTGCGCGGCATTCCGGCCAAGGTGAACCTGATCCCCTTCAACGAATGGCCTGGAGCGCCTTACAAGCGCTCTTCCGGCAACCGGATACATACATTTGCAGACATCATCCACAATGCGGGCTACGCCAGCCCGATCCGCACCCCACGCGGCGAAGACATCATGGCCGCATGCGGGCAACTGAAGTCGGCCACCGAACGGGCCCGCAAAAGCCGCGCAGAAATTGCCGCCGAAGCGGGACTCGGCAAGGTGTGAGCCACTATAAGGGGGGCTATAAGGGGGGCTCTGCCCCGGTCCCGGATAACGTCCGGGATATCCCCGCCGGAGGCAAACCGCCTGTCGGGGCCTCGACGGCCCCGGTGCGCGGGGCCTGTTTCAGGATTTTGCGCGGACCTTTTGCAGCAAGGGCATCAGTTCGGCCATTTCCGGGCCGCTCGACTGGCCGGTCAGCGCATGGCGCAGCGGCATGAACAGCGCCTTGCCCTTGCGCCCCGTCGCCTCTTTGACTTTCGCGGTCCACTCGGCCCAGGTCGTGTCGGAATAGGGCGGGGCTGGCAGCATCGCCATGGCTTCCGCCACAAAGGCGCGGTCTTCTTCGGCGATCAGCGGCTCGGCCCCGTCGCGGCAAAGCACCCACCAGGGGCCAAGATCATCCAGCGTGGTGATGTTCTTCGACGCCACCGCCCAGAACCGTTCCGCCATGCCGTCAGGCACGCCCAAGGCCGCGATCCGCTCCTTCACCGCCGCGAAAGGCAGGCGCTGGTTGCGTTCGCGGGTCAGGGGCCACAGGTCTTCGGCATCGAACTTGGTGGGGGCGGCGCCGAACTGCGACAGATCGAACCCGTCGGCGATCTCGTCAAGCGACAAGCGCAGTTCGACCGGCTGGGACGAACCCAGCCGCGCCATCAGGCTCAGAAGCGCCTCCTTGGCGACGCCCGCCGTGCGCAGGTCGCGCAACGACAAGGTGCCAAGCCGTTTCGACAGGCCTTCGCCCTGTGCGCCGGTCAGAAGCGAATGATGCGCAAAGGCGGGCGGGGTGCCGCCCATCGCCTGCATGATCTGGATCTGTGTCGCGGTATTGGTCACATGGTCGGCCCCGCGCACGATATGGGTCACCGCCATGTCCACGTCATCAACCGACGAGGCGAACGTATAAAGGATCTGGCCATCAGCCCGGATCAGCACCGGGTCGGACACCGACGCGGTGTCAATCGACACATCGCCCAGAATCCCATCGTTCCACTCGGTACGCTTCTGATCCAGCTGAAAGCGCCAGTAGCCTTCACGCTCTGCCCGCAGCGCATCCTTTTCCGCCGCAGTCAGCTTCAGCCCGGCGCGGTCATATACCGGCGGGCGGCCCATGTTCAGCAACTTCTTGCGCTTGAGGTCCAGTTCGGTGGGCGATTCAAACACTTCGTACAGATGGCCGTCCTTGCGCAACGCCTCTGCGGCCTCGCGGTAGCGGTCGATCCGCAGCGACTGCTTTTCGATCCGGTCCCAGGTCAGGCCCAGCCATTCCAGATCTTCCATGATCCCGTCGGCATATTCCTGTTTCGACCGTTCCTGGTCGGTATCATCCAGGCGCAGGATGAAGGTGCCGCCGGTCTTTTTGGCGATCAGATAGTTCATCAGCGCGGTGCGCAGGTTGCCCACGTGGATATATCCGGTGGGCGAGGGGGCAAAACGACAGACGGTCATGGCGAAACTCCTGTTGGCCCCCTCTTTCACAGGGCGCGCATTTTGTCCATATGAGGCACTTGGACAGGAGCATCAGATGAATGACTGGCTGGGGCGCGCCGCGCCCGACCTTGAGGCGATCGAGATGCTGGCGCGCGCCACGCTGAACGACCTGCCCGCCCCCTTCGCCGAAGTGGGGCAAGGCATCCTGTTGCGCATCGCTGATTTCGCGCCCGAAGATCTCCTCGAGGATATGGGGGTTGATGATCCGTTCGAACTGACCGGCCTTTACGATGGCATCCCGATGACCGAAAAATCCGTGATGGATGTGGTGGACCGCCCCGACACCATCTGGCTGTTCCGCCGCCCGATCCTTGATGAATGGTCCGAACGCGGCGACGTCACGCTGGGCCAGCTGGTCGGCCATGTGATGATTCACGAACTGGCCCACCACTTCGGCTGGACCGACGAACAGATCGCCGAAATCGACCGCTGGTGGGAATGACGGGTCTGTGAAGTCCGGCCCGTCCGCAGGCGCTCAGCCGTTGTGATAGACCGCGATCTTGTTGCCGGTCGGGTCGCGTAGATAGGCGGCATACCAGTTCGGACCATAGGCCTTGCGTGGGCCGGGCGCACCTTCGTCGGTGGCGCCATGCGCCAGCGCAGTCATGTAGAACGCATCCACTTCGGCAGGCGAACGGGCGGGGAAAGACACCATCGTTCCGTTACCGGCTGTCGCCGCCTCGCCGTTGAAGGGGCTGACGATCCAGCAGACGAACCCTTCGCCGGTGCCGCCCGCCGAATAGGCCCGCCAGTCGTCAAAATCTGCATGGCCTGCCCAGCCGATGGTGGCCAGAACGGCGTCATAGAACGTGCGCGCCTTGCTGGTATCCTTTGCGCCAAGGGTGACGTAGGGTGACATGCCATGGTCCTTGCAGGGTTGATACGGTGACGGGCCTCTAAGTCTGTCCTTCATCGCGCCAGCGGTTGACGATCGGATAGCGACGGTCAAGCCAGAAGGCCTTTCTCGTCAGGCGGATACCCGGGGCGGATTGGTACCGCTTCCATTCGGCCCCATACAGCAGCCCTTCTACCTTCTTCACCGTGGCGCGGTCAAAGCATGCAGCCACGATTTCTGCCACTGATTGCTCTCCCTCGACCAGCCGTTCCAGAATCGCGTCCAGCACCGGATAGGGGGGCAGGCTATCTTCGTCTTTCTGATCGGCGCGCAGTTCGGCTGACGGTGGTTTGTCGATCACCCGCGGCGGAATTACCACGCCTTTCGGGCCTTTCATCCAGTCGCGGTGGTGGTCGTTGCGCCAGCGGCAGGTGGTGAAGACGCGGGTCTTGTAAAGATCTTTCAACGGGTTATAGCCACCCGCCATGTCGCCATAGATCGTGGCATAACCCACCGCCATTTCCGACTTGTTGCCGGTGGTCAGAAGCATTTCTCCGAACTTGTTTGACAGGGCCATCAGCAGCAGGCCACGCAGGCGCGACTGGATGTTTTCTTCGGCAATGCCCGGCTTTTGCCCGGCAAACAGCGGCTGCAACGCCGCCTCGACCGCATCGCGGGGGCCTTCGATCGGAACGGTGTCCAGACGGCAACCCAGGGCGCGTGCCACCGCTGCGGCATCTTCCAGCGAGTGGCCAGAGGTATATTCCGACGGCAACATCACGCAGCGCACGTTTTCGGGGCCAAGCGCATCGGCCGCAACCGCAGCCACCAGCGCCGAATCAATCCCGCCCGACAGACCCAGCAGCACTTTGGTCAGCCCGCTTTTCCCGACATAATCGCGCAAGGATTCAACCATCGCGCGGTAATCCTGTTCCCATTCGTCGGGCAGCGGCTCAAGATCGGTGCGTACCGCACGCCAGCCTTGCGGGCCGCAGATGAAATCCACATGGCGGATGCATTCGTCAAAGGCCGGCATTTGCGCGGCCAGTTCGATCCCGGGATTCAACACGAAACTGGCCCCGTCAAAGATCTGGTCATCCTGCGCCCCGACCATGTTCAGATAGACCAGCGGCAGCTTCGTCTCGATCACCCGGGACACCATCAGGGCCACGCGCCGGTCGTATTTGCTGCGGTAATAGGGCGAACCGTTGGGAACCAGCAGAATCTCGGCTCCGGTTTCGGCCAGAGTTTCGGCCACATCCTCATGCCAAGCATCCTCGCACAGCGGCGAGCCGATACGCACCGGCCCGATCCGGTAAGGACCGGACACGTCGCCCGGCGTAAACTGACGCACCTCGTCGAACACCGTGTCATTCGGCAGATGGTGCTTCAGAACCCGTGCGACGATCTTGCCCTGCTCCATCACCCAGTAGGCGTTGTAAAGATGGTGGCCGTCCCACCATGGCCCGCCAATCCCCAGTGCCGGCCCATCTGCGCAGTCCTGCGCCAGCTGTTCCAGCGCGGCCATGGCTTCACGCCAGAAGGCCGGCTTCATGATCAGATCGCGGGTCTGATAGCCGGTGACGAACATTTCAGTCAGCGCCACCATGTCCGCCCCGGCATCGCGGCCTGCCTGCCATGCGGCGCGGGCCTTGGCGGCGTTGGCGGCAATCGCCCCCACCGTCGGGTTCATCTGCGCAAGGGTCAGGCGAAAGTTTTTGGTCATGTTCATCCCCGGTCTTGTGCCATTCTTATCAGACTGGCGGCCAAGGAAAAGGCTTGCGGCGGCGATGCGTGCATCGGCGGTAGCCGGCCGGGCGGCTGCGCGGCCGCCAGAGGCGCTTGTCAGCGCGGGCGCGGGGCGGCATAAGTTTTTGCGGTCGCAGGTCGCGGCCAGGAGGACGGTCATGGTGCGGATGGTCAGGGTTTACATGTCTGCGGCGGCGGGCGCGCTGCTTTGCGCCGCGTCGGCCTTTGCGCAAGAGGTCGTGACCAAGCAGTATGACGATGGCGGCGTCTATGAAGGCACCTTCAAGGACGGCAAGCAACATGGGCGCGGCACCTACCGCCTGCCCAACGGCTATGTTTATGAAGGCGACTGGGTCGACGGCGAAATTCTTGGCCAGGGCAAGGCCATCTATCCCAATGGCTCGGTCTATGAAGGCCAGTTCAAAAAGGGCAAGCCAGACGGCAAGGGCAAGATCATCTATGCCGATGGCAGCAGCTACGAAGGCGACTGGGTGGCGGGCGAAATCACCGGTCAGGGGGTGGCGCACTATGCCAATGGCACCACCTATACCGGCGCCTTCCGCAAGGCGCTGCACCATGGCAAGGGCGTGATGGAAACCGCCGAAGGCTATCGCTACGACGGCGACTGGGTGGACGGGGTCAAGGAAGGCAAGGGCAGAATCACCTATCCCGACGGCGCGGTCTATGACGGCCAGATGCTCAAGGGGCAGCGCGCCGGGCAGGGCAAGCTCACGCTGGCAGACGGGCTGACCTACGAGGGCAACTGGGCCGACGGCCAGATGAGCGGCCGGGGCAAGCTGACCCAGGCCAATGGCGATGTCTACGAAGGTACTCTGGTCGCGGGCAAACGCCAGGGTCAGGGCAAGGTCACCTATGCCAATGGCGATGTCTACGAGGGCGGGTTTGTCGCCGACAAGCGTTCGGGCAAGGGCACCTTCCGCGGCAAGGACGGCTATTTCTATGACGGCGACTGGCTGGAAGGCCAGATCAGCGGCATGGGCCGCGTCACCTATCCCGATGGCTCGGTCTACGAGGGCCAGTTCGCCCTTGATCAGGCCGACGGCAAGGGCAAGATCACCTATTCCGATGGCTCGACCTATGAAGGCGACTGGAAGGCAGGCGTGATCGAAGGGCAGGGCAAGGCGACCTATGCCAACGGGCTGGTCTATGAGGGCGCGTTCCTGAAGGGCAAGAACCACGGCAAAGGCCGCATGACCTATCCCGACGGCTACAGCTATGACGGCGACTGGAAGGACGGCCAGCGTGACGGGCAAGGCGTGGCCACCTATGCCGATGGCACGGTCTATACCGGCAGCTTCGTGAAGGGCCAACGCGAAGGGCAGGGCGAAATCGTCATGACGGACGGTTTCCGTTACAAGGGCGGCTGGAAGGCGGGCGCGATCGACGGGCAGGGGGTGGCCACCTATGCCAACGGCGATGTCTATGAAGGCCAGTTCCGCAATGGCCGCCGCCAAGGCCAGGGCACCATGCGCTACGCCACCGGCCAGACCGCCAGCGGCGACTGGACCGAAGGCGTTCTGACCCCCGCGCCGGGCGCCGTGGTGCCGGTTGTTCCGGCCCCCGCCGACGGGGCGACACCCCCCGCCGAAGGGGCGGACAACTAAGCGCGGGCGCGCCCTTCCCGCACTCTGACTCGGGTAACCCTGAACTGCTGATCCGCAACCGGGCCTGGTTCGGGCAGTTTCCCGATCCGGCTGACGCTTGCGGTCCAGCCCAAGTCTGGTGGCCCAGTGACATCGCTCACCCTGCGCACTCAGATCGAAGCAAACGCTAAGCCGAACTGGCGCAACTCGCAGAGCCGGTTAAAATCCGGTTAATGAAAAAAGTTAATCATTTGATTTTAAATAGTTTTCATATTTGTCCGAGTTCGGACATTTCCAATCAGCCCACGCGGCCCAGATGACGGCTGGCCCACCCGCCCCCGGACAATCCCGGTCGGGGCAGTGATTTTGCCCTTTCCCTTTCCCGCGGGCGACGTATATTCCGGCCTCATGACGCAAAGCCTGCCCTTTTCCTCCTCCTGCTCCGGCGCCCCGCGTGCCCGGCTGCTTTGCGGCCTCCTGCTCCTTAGCAGCCTCTGAGCGTGCCTGTCGGCGCGACCGCTCAGAGGTGACCTGCGCCAAGGCAAGCTGAGGAACAAAAAAGAGACCGGACCATGACCCAGAATATCAAGACGACCGCCCACGCTGAACAGGACCGCGTGGTGATTTTCGACACGACCCTGCGTGATGGCGAACAGTCGCCGGGCGCGACGATGACCCATACCGAAAAGCTGGAAATCGCTGAACTTCTGGACGAAATGGGCGTCGATGTCATCGAAGCCGGTTTTCCGATCGCCTCAGAAGGCGATTTCACCGCAGTCAGCGCTATTGCCAAACAGGCAAAGAACGCCACGATCTGCGGCCTCGCGCGCGCGAATTTCAAGGACATCGACCGCTGCTGGGAGGCGGTGAAACACGCGCGTTCGCCGCGCATTCACACGTTCATCGGCACCTCTCCCCTGCACCGCGCCATCCCCAATCTGGATCAGGATCAGATGGCAGAGCGGATCCACGAGACGGTGACCCACGCCCGCAACCTGTGCGACAATGTGCAATGGTCGCCGATGGATGCGACGCGGACAGAACATGATTACCTTTGCCGCGTGGTCGAGATTGCCATCAAGGCCGGGGCGACCACCATCAACATTCCCGATACGGTGGGCTATACCGCCCCCCGCGAAAGCGCCGATCTGATCCGTATGCTGCTGAATCGGGTGCCGGGCGCGGACACGGTGATCTTCGCCACCCATTGCCACAATGACCTTGGCATGGCGACCGCCAATGCGCTGGCTGCGGTCGAGGCCGGGGCGCGGCAGATCGAATGCACGATCAATGGGCTGGGCGAAAGGGCGGGCAATACCGCGCTTGAGGAAGTGGTGATGGCGCTGAAGGTCAGGAATGACATCATGCCCTTCCGCACCGGCATCGACACGACAAAGATCATGAACATCAGCCGCAAGGTTGCCACTGTTTCCGGCTTCCCGGTGCAGTTCAACAAGGCGATCGTCGGCAAGAACGCCTTCGCGCACGAAAGCGGCATCCATCAGGACGGGATGCTGAAGAACGCAGAAACGTTCGAGATCATGCGCCCCTCGGACATCGGGCTGGCGGATACGTCGCTGGTGATGGGCAAGCATTCGGGCCGCGCGGCGCTGCGTGCCAAGCTGAAGGATCTGGGGGTCGAACTGGCCGACAATCAGCTGAACGATGTCTTCGTCCGCTTCAAGGCTTTGGCCGACCGCAAGAAGGAAGTCTATGACGACGACCTGCTTGCCCTGATGAAGGATCAGGAAACCACCAGCGCCGAAGATACCTTGCAGGTCAAAAGGTTACGGGTGATCTGCGGCACTGAAGGCCCGCAGGAAGCCGAGCTGACCCTGACCATCGACGGGATGGACCATTCGATAGACGCCACCGGCGACGGCCCGGTGGACGCGGCCTTCAACGCGGTCAAGATGCTGTATCCCCACAAGGCGCGGCTGCAGCTTTATCAGGTGCATGCGGTGACAGAGGGCACCGATGCACAGGCCACGGTTTCGGTGCGGATCGAAGAAGACGGGCGGATTGCCACTGGCCAGTCGGCCGATACCGATACGGTGGTGGCCAGCGTCAAGGCCTACGTCAACGCGCTGAACCGGCTGATCGTGCGGCGCACGAAATCGGCGCCGGGCGAGAACGTAAAGTCGGTCACCATGCGCGACGCCTGAAGGGCGGCTAACCCCCCGCGTTCGCTGGCTTAATCGGCCCGGCGGACGCTTTTTGCAACGTATGGCAAACGTATGGCTTTCGTCTGGTTTTACGACAGGCGGAGGGGTGGGAGTCTTGGCGTTAACCATTAGGTCCGCTCAGGTGGTCAGCGCTTTCGATCTGGGGGCAGGGCTGGTTTGCGCCAAGAGTGCAACTCGGCACGCTCTGGCGAGGTGGCTTCGATGGACACGACAGAAATGAACTTTTGCGCTATGTTCCACTTCCATAGATGAGATGGGGGCAATCATGGTCGCAGCAAGCAATCTTCCTCAGCTAAATGGTCGTTGCATGACCTGTGGAGGTGGGATCGAGACGTGGTTGCAGTATGTTGACGGCTTCGAGTTACGGCACTTCTGTCTTTTCGAATTGCTGGATGACAAACGTGGTGTTGCCTGTCTGACCGACTATCAACGCAAGCTTGTCGAGGCGGCAATTGCGGAAGGGTTCGGCGTCATAAACGAGGGCCTGCACTATAGGGCCAGTCGTGATTGGGGCAAATTAATCGGCTATTCCCGCGAAGGACTAGAGGAAATAAATATTCGTGGGATCGAGTTCTACAAGAACTTCGCACGGGAATACGGCAGCCCTGAAACGCCCATGATCGTCGGGGGGGCTATTGGGCCAAGAGGCGATGCATACAATGTTGGCCGTACTCCGGATGCAGCGGAGGCAGAGGATTACCATTCCGAACAGATACTGACCTTCAAGAAGGCCGGAGCAGATTTGATAACCGCACTGACCATTTCTGCCACAGATGAAGCCATTGGCCTATCTCGCGCGGCCAAGGCGGCCGACATGCCAGTTGTAATATCGTTCTTTGTTGCAAAGGGCGGGAAACTAAAAGGTGGGGAGACTTTGGAGGAGGCAATTGCAAAAGTCGACGCTGCAACCGACGCCAGTCCCGCTTACTATATGGTCAATTGCACGCATCCAACGGAATTCGAACCGGGCCTGACGACAGGTGGTTGGACCAACCGGTTAGGGGGCTTCATGCCAAACGCAGTTGCGATGGAAACGCTAGATCTCTGTAAGCTCGGGCATCTCGAAGACGGTGACCCCAAAGAACTCGGCGGACAGATGGCCAAACTTGCAGAGCGCTTCCCTCATATCAATGTCTGGGGCGGATGCTGTGGCACTGATGGTCGACATATTGGCCAAATTGCGAGACAGGTCGGTAAAGTTCGAAGGCAACATATTACAGTATAAGACCCGAAAACGGCATGTCCGCTTCGTACGCATGTCGGCCCACCGGGCGTGGTGCTGCGGATTGATTGCCTCGGCGCGGTTGACGCGCGTCAAGGTCATCAGGCGGGAACCTGCTAACGTCGCGTGGGTTCATTGAGGGGGTGCTGAAATGGCCGAACCGGGTGTACGGCAAACTGAAGGTCAATGTCCTGACGGCGCGAAGAAGGGTGGCATCGGCTTTGGCCTTTTCCTGCTGCTGGTCGGCTGCGCCTTGCTGGCGGAAAGGCTGGGATGGTTGCCGCAGCGGCTTGACTGGCTTTTCCCGGTGATCCTGATTGCCTGGGGCGCCAGCGAGGTTTTTCAGCGCCTGCGCGGCAACTGATCTGTGGCAAGCCTCACACTGGTTGGTCGGCGTCAGGTCCGGCGCAGGCCATAGCTGACCGACATGGGCGGATAGGGTTCCTGAAAGGCGGCGTGGCGCACGCCCGGTTTTTGCCGATACCAGTGATATGGAATCGCGCCGATCTGCGTCAGGGCGGCGCGGGCGGTCTGGCCATTTTCGGCGGTGCCGGGCCGCAGCACCAGCAGGTTACGGCGGAGCCACGACAGGGAGGACAGCGCCCGAAGCGCCAGCGTTTCAGACAGGTCGGGTTGCCAGCCCCGGTCTGACCACAGCGCCAGAACCTGCGCCATCGGCAGGCAGTTGATGTGGCCATTGCCCGGTTGGCCCGGCTCCGCCATCGAAAAGACGATCCGTTCGCGCGCATGGGCGCCGACCCGGTCCAGAAACGGGCCGGTGGCTTCGGGGCGCAGGTGTTCCGCCACTTCCAGACAGGTGACCAGATCGAAGGATCGCCCGATATTGAAAGGTTCGTGCAGGTCAACCTGCCGGTAACTTTCGTCGGCAAAGACGGTCGCAGAAGGGGCAATCCCGTCCAGCCCCAAGACCGTCGATACCCCGAGGGTCTGGGCCAGCCAGGGATAAAGGCCGTTGCCGCAGCCCACATCCAGCAGGCTTTCGGGCCGGTGGCGTTCGATCAGATGCCGGATCGGGGCCAAGTCAAGAAAGAGCTGGTCCCAATGCCAGTTGTCATCAAAGGCATTCTCGATGCGGGCGGCATCGGCGGGTTGCGGCGCAGGTGGGTTGCGCGGGCCGGGCAGGTTGAGCGGGGCCGGGCCGGTGTGCGCCCCCGCCTCCATCAAGGTTTTCGGATCGGCGAAGCGCCCGTCGGAATGGCGGCGCGTCAGGTCGATGCCGTGGGCGGCAGGCAGCGCATTTTCGGCAAAAGTGGGCGCGGGGGTGTTTTGCGCATAGGATATGGCGTGATCAGCCAGGTCAGCCGGGGCGATGCTGGCGAAGCCCGCCGTGAACCGGTCGTGGATCAGTTTCCATTGGTAGTTTTCGCGTATATTGGGTTTGTCGCGGGCCAGATGAGCCTGCCAGCCGAGCACCCCCTTGACCACCATCTGTGCATCCGAGCGC
Organism: Paracoccaceae bacterium; assembly: GCA_947476475.1. Taxonomy (GTDB): domain Bacteria; phylum Pseudomonadota; class Alphaproteobacteria; order Rhodobacterales; family Rhodobacteraceae; genus TMP-24. Next base: position 29,601 of record CANJQT010000001.1, read on the forward strand.
ACCGGAAAATGCATCAGCGGAAGATCAGGCAATGGCAGGTTGGGCAAGGTACCGGCTTCCTTGCTGACGATCGAATGATTGCCTTGACCGACGATCAGATCTGGCCGCACTTGCCCGCCCAGCCGCAGCAACGCTTTCGAGACCACGGGATCTTCGGTCTTGCGCCGGAATGTCATAGGCGCAAGACAGTCGGCCTGCCCGTCGGCGGCCCCTGCCGGATCAGGCAAGTAGGTTTGCCAGTTCAAAACACCGTAAGACCCGACGGGAATCTGGTCGATAACCTGGTCAAACGCTTCCCGTGAGGGGGCGGCAATGAATTCGTCCGCATCCAGAAATGCCACGAAGTCGGCGAAAAAGGCGCTTTGGGCGAAATGCAGCGCCTGTGTCGTGGTGCGCGACTGGTTATAGCCGCGGTCCGGCAGGTCGGTGACAAAGACATTACCCAGTTCCCGCGCCGTGGCTTCAAGGATCGGGCGGGTTCGGTCCTGCGAGCGGTTGTCGAGGATGATCATCGCATCGAAAAACCGGGCATTGTGGCGCACGAACGGTTCGATGACATCCTGTTCATTGCGCACTATCGACAGACAGATTGCGCGGGTCACCGGGCCTGCCCCAAAGCTCTTGCGAGCCATGGCCACGTCAAGTCGACCCCGCAGCTTTGACACAAGGCTCGCCATCCAGCCCCCACACACATTTGCACGACAATGCCTATGCCAAAGATGGATCGGCCGGACAAGGCGCGAAAACGCGCGACGCCAAGTGTCGGCACCAATCGCGCGGAATCCTGCGGCCCGGTTGCCTTGGCCCTTTCAGACTCCGCGCGTCCCCAATATAAGGTCTCGGGCCTGCGCTGGGTGGCGAGTCGCGGGCGGCAGGCTATTGGGGCAACGAATAATCATGGCATGGAATTGGGGCGGCATTTTTTCGTCGGACATGGCGATTGACCTTGGGACGGCGAATACGCTGGTTTATGTCCGGGGCAAGGGCATTGTTCTGAATGAACCTTCGGTCGTGGCCTATCACGTCAAGGACGGCAAGAAGCAGGTTCTGGCGGTGGGCGAGGATGCCAAGCTGATGCTGGGCCGCACGCCCGGATCAATCGAAGCGATCCGGCCGATGCGTGATGGCGTCATTGCCGATTTCGAGGCGGCGGAAGAGATGATCAAGCATTTCATCCGCAAGGTTCACAAGCGCACGCCCTTCAGCCAGAAGCCGAAGATCATCGTCTGTGTGCCGCATGGGGCAACCCCGGTGGAAAAGCGGGCGATCCGTCAATCGGTTCTGTCAGCGGGTGCGCGGCGCGCGGGGTTGATTGCCGAACCGATCGCGGCGGCGATTGGCGCGGGCATGCCGATCACGGATCCGACCGGCAACATGGTTGTCGATATCGGCGGCGGCACCACGGAAGTGGCGGTTCTGTCCTTGGGCGACATCGTCTATGCGCGGTCTGTCCGCGTGGGTGGCGACCGGATGGATGAGGCGATCATCAACTATCTGCGCCGGCAGCAGAACCTGCTGGTCGGCGAAAGCACGGCGGAGCGGATCAAGACCTCGATCGGCACCGCGCGGATGCCGGATGACGGGCGCGGTGTCTCTATGCATGTTCGGGGGCGCGATCTGTTGAACGGGATCCCGAAAGAGATCGAGATCAATCAGGCGCAGGTGGCGGAAGCCTTGGCCGAACCGGTGCAGCAGATCTGCGAAGCGGTAATGACGGCGCTGGAAACCACACCACCGGATCTGGCGGCGGATATCGTGGACCGGGGTGTTATGCTGACCGGGGGCGGCGCGCTTTTGGGCGATCTGGATCTGGCGCTGCGCGAAGAGACCGGGCTTTCCATATCTGTCGCCGACCAATCGCTGAATTGTGTGGCGCTGGGCACTGGCAAGGCGCTTGAATATGAAAAGCAGCTTCGGCATGTGATCGACTACGACAGCTGAGACGCGGGGGCGGGACAGTCCCGCCCCGTTCGCACAAGAGGCCGGCGTGGCAAGAGACCGCAACAGCGACATGGATTATCGCGGCCCGGTGCGCCGCGTGCTGGTGGCTGTTCTGGCGCTGGCGCTGGGCTTGCTGTTTCTGGTCTGGCGGATCGACAGCCCGCGGGTAGAGCGGTTCCGCAATGCCTTCATCGACCGGGTGGTGCCGTCGATGGATTGGGCGATGGCCCCGGTCACCCAACTGGCGGGGATGATAGACAGTTTTCAGGCCTATACCCGCATTTACGAGCAGAATCAGGAACTGCGGCGCGAGTTGCAGCAGATGAAGGCCTGGAAAGAGGCAGCCGTGCAGCTGGAGCAACAGAATGCGAAGCTGTTGGCGCAGAATCAGGTGCGGCTTGACCCAAAGCTGACCTCGGTTTCCGGGGTTGTGATGGCCGACAGCGGATCACCTTTCCGCCAGTCGGTGTTGCTGAACGTCGGCGCGCGGGACGGGATTGTCGATGGCTGGGCGGCGATGGACGGGCTGGGGCTGGTGGGGCGGATTTCGGGCGTGGCGCAGAACAGCGCGCGGCTGCTTCTGCTGACGGATGCGTCCAGCCGTATTCCGGTGACGATTCAGCCCTCGGGGCAGAAGGCGATGCTGTCGGGTGACAACAGCGCGGCACCGCCGCTGGAGTTTCTGGAATCGCCCGAACAGGTGCGCCCGGATGACCGGGTGATCTCGTCCGGGGATGGCGGGGTGTTTCCGGCGGGGATTCTGGTGGGCACCGTGGTGCAGACCAAGGACAAACGTTTCCGGGTGCGGCTGGCGGCGGACTATGACCGGCTGGATTTCGTCCGGGTGCTGCGCAGCCATCCCAGCGAGCAGATCGGCGGAGCCGGTGCTCTTATTGCGCCTCCGGGCCAGCCGCCGGTGCGGGGCTTTACCTATCAATTGCCGCCGGCGGCAGAGGCGGATGGCGATGGTTGATCCACGCACTGCACGCCGTTGGGCATTTCAGTCGCTCTTTCTGGGGCTGGTGGTTCTGATCCTGTTCTTCCGGCTTTTGCCTTTGTCGATGGTGCCTGATGCCTGGCCCCTGCCGGCCGCGATGGTGGCCATCCTGCCCGACTGGCTTTTCCCCAATGACTGGCCAGGACCGGACCTGTTGTTGTGCCTGACTGTCGTCTGGGTTCTGCGGCGGCCGGATTTCATGCCGGTTCTGGCGGTGGCGGCGGTGTTCCTGCTGGATGACTTTCTGACCATGCGGCCACCGGGCCTGTGGGCGCTGATCGTGCTGGTCGGCACGGAGTTTCTGCGCAAGCGGGAAACGGCGACGCGCGATCTGCCTTTTGCCTGGGAATGGCTGATGGCCAGCGCGGTGATGGCGGGGATGGTGCTGGCTTACCGCTTTGCCCAGGCGCTGTTCATGATCCCGCAGGTCAGCTTCGGCCCGGTCCTGTTGCAGCTCCTGGCGACTGTGGCGGTCTATCCGGTGCTGGCGATTGCGTTGCAGCTGGCCTTCGGACTGCGGCGCGCGGCGCCGGGCGAAATTGACGCATTTGGGCAACGGCTATGAGACGGCTGACGCGCAATGACAGCGATGCGGCCCGCAAGATCACCCGGCGGGCGATGTTGCTGGGGTCGATTCAGGGGGCGCTTGTCGGGGTGCTGGCGCTGAGAATGCGCTATTTGCAGGTGGAACAGGCCGATCAGTTCAAGCTGCTGGCGACCGAAAACGCCATCAAGATCAGGCTTTTGCCGCCGGCGCGCGGTTTGATCCACGACCGCAAGGGCGTGGTCATCGCCGGGAATGAGCAAATCTACCGGGTGACGATCACCCGCGAGGATGCCGAGGATGTGCCGACGGTTCTGGCCGATCTGGCGCGGCTGATCGCCCTTTCGGACGACGAGATCGCCCGGCTGATGGCAGAGATCGACAAGCGCCCGCCGACCCTGCCTATCACGCTGGCGGACCGACTGAGTTGGGAGGAGTTTTCGCGGATCGCGGTGAATGAGCCCGCCCTGCCGGGTCTGACGACCGAGGTGGGCCTGTCACGCTTCTATCCGCGGGGCGGAGATTTTGCCCATGTGCTGGGCTATGTCGGCCCGGTCAGCGATTACGATCTGTCGAAAATTCAGGATCCGGATCCGTTGTTGCAGATCCCGAAATTCCAGATTGGCAAGCTTGGAATGGAGGCCAAGCTGGAAGACCTGCTGCGCGGCAAGGCTGGCGCGCGGCGGATAGAAGTGAATGTGACGGGCCGCGAAATGCGCGAGATCGAGCGACGGGAGGGCGATCCGGGCGCCATCGTGCGCACGACGCTGGATGCCCGGCTTCAGAACTATGTGAAGGCGCGTCTGGGCGAGGAAAGTGCCGCCGCCGTGGTGCTGGACCTGACCGAGGGCGATGTTCTGGCCATCGCTTCGGCCCCGAGTTTTGATCCGAATCTGTTCGTGCGCGGCATTTCCAATGCCGACTACAAGACCCTGACCGAAAATGACCACCGTCCGCTGGCCGACAAGACTGTGCAGGGTGCCTATCCGCCCGGTTCAACCTTCAAGCTGGTGACGGCGCTGGCTGCGCTGGAGGCCGGGGTTATCGGGCCGGGCGAGACGGTCTATTGCCCCGGCTACATGCAACTGGGAAATCGCAAGTTCCATTGCTGGAAGAAGGGCGGGCACGGGCAGGTCGATCTGGAATTCAGCCTCGAACAGTCCTGCGACGTTTTCTATTATGACGTGGCCCAGAGGGTGGGCATCGACAAGATCGCCGAGATGGCGCGGAAGCTGGGGCTGGGGGTCAAGCATGACCTGCCGATGTCGGCTGTGACCGAAGGCGTGGCCCCGTCCAAGGACTGGAAGAAGGAACGCTACGGCAAGGACTGGCAGATCGGCGATACGCTGAACAGCGCGATCGGTCAGGGATATGTGCTGGCCTCGCCGTTGCAGTTGGCGGTGCTGGCGGGGCGGGTGGCGACCGGACGGGCGATCGTGCCGCGGCTGGTGCGGGCGATCAACGACAAGGATGTGCCGTCGCCCGAGGCGCCGCCGCTTGAGATTGATCCCGCCCATCTGCAGCTGGTGCGCAACGGGATGGACCGTGTGATGAACGGCAAGCACGGCACGGCATCGGCCAGCCGGACGGTGGACCCAACAGTTCTGATGGCGGGCAAGACCGGCACCAGTCAGGTGCGCAACATCTCGGTTGCGGAGCGGGCATCGGGCGTGGTCAAGAACGACGCTTTGCCGTGGGAAAGGCGCGACCACGCCTTGTTTGTCTGCTATGCGCCGGTTGAAGCGCCGCGCGTGGCGGTGGCCCTGATTGTGGAACATGGCGGCGGCGGATCGACTGCTGCCGCACCGATTGCCCGCGATATCCTGCTGCAGGCCCTTTACGATGGATTTCCGCCCCTGACCGCCTATCCCGAAGGCCAAAGGTCGCGGATCGAGGAGGAGCGCAAGTCGCTGCCGTTGGCGGCACCGGAAAGTTTCAGCAAGGCGAAGTCACGCGCATGAGTGGTTGGGCATGAGTTATCTTGACTATAACCTTGGTGCGGTGCCGACCGGCTGGCGCAAGGTGCTTTACATCAACTGGGCGCTGGTCTTCCTGCTGATCGCGATTTCGTCGATTGGCTTCCTGATGCTTTATTCGATTGCCGGGGGGCAGTTGGACACTTGGGCAGGGCCGCAGATCAAACGGTTTGGCGCCGGGATGCTGGGCATGTTCATCATTGCCTTTGTGCCGATCGGGTTTTGGCGCAACATGTCTGTGGTGGGCTATGTGCTGTCGGTGCTTTTGCTGGTGGCGGTCGAACTTGTCGGCACGGTCGGCATGGGCGCGCAGCGCTGGATCGAACTGGGGCCGGTGCGCTTCCAGCCCTCGGAGTTGATGAAGATCGCCTTGGTGCTGTTGCTGGCGGCCTATTACGATTGGCTGGATGTCCGGAAAGTTTCGCGCCCGTTGTGGGTGGCGATTCCGGTGGTGTTGATCCTGATCCCGACGGTTCTGGTGCTGAAGCAGCCGAACCTTGGCAATGCGATCCTGCTGTTGGCCACGGGCGGGGCGGTGATGATGGTGGCTGGGGTCAGTTTCTGGTATTTTGGAACGGTGATTGCGCTGGTGGTTGCGCTGGTCTTTGCGGTCTTGGAAAGCAAGGGCACCGACTGGCAGCTGATCGAGGATTACCAATTCAAGCGGATCGACACGTTCCTTGACCCCGAGGCGGATCCGCTTGGCGCGGGCTACAACATCATGCAGGCCAAGATTGCGCTGGGATCCGGCGGCTGGAGCGGCAAGGGTTTCATGCAGGGCACCCAGTCGCAACTGAATTTCCTGCCGGAAAAGCATACCGACTTCATCTTCAACACGCTGGCCGAGGAGTTCGGTTTTATCGGGGCCTTTTCGCTTTTGTGCCTTTATGTGTTGCTAATCTTCTTTTGCTTTTTGTCGGCAATGACCAACAAGGACCGGTTCGCGGGCCTGATGATCTACGGGATCGCCACTGCCTTTTTCCTGCTGATCGCCATCAACATGGGCATGGTGATGGGGCTGATGCCGGTGGTGGGGCTGCCGTTGCCGCTGGTTTCCTATGGCGGGTCGGCGATGATCATCCTGCTGGCCGGTTTCGGGCTGGTGCAAAGTGCCCATATCCACAGACCGAGGTAAGAATGACTGTCACCATCCATTTCGCTGCCGGCGTCGCCAACTGGGCCGAGTATGAGGCGCCTTTGCGTGCGGCGTTGGCGCGGGCCGGGATCGCGGCGAACCTGTCGGACCGCGCCGCTGATCCGGCGCATGTGGATTACATCATCTTCGCGCCGGGGGGCGTGATCAACGATTTCACCCCCTATACCGGCTGCAAGGCGGTTCTGAGCCTGTGGGCGGGGGTCGAGAAATACATCAACAACCCAACCCTGACCCAGCCGCTGGCGCGGATGGTCAATGATGAACTGACCGAGGGAATGGTGGAATATGTGGTCGGCCATGTGCTGCGCCACCATCTGGGGATGGATGCCCATATCCACGGGCAGGACGGGGTCTGGCGCAATACGATCCTGCCGCCACTGGCGCGGGAACGGACGGTGGCGGTGCTGGGGCTGGGAGAGTTGGGTGCCGCGTCGGCGCGGGCACTGGCGGCGCTGAATTTCCGGGTGCTGGGCTGGAGCCGGTCGGCCAAGGCGATCGAAGGGGTGGAATGCCATTCCGGCGATGAGGGGCTGGACCACGTCTTGTCGCAGGCCGAGATTGCCGTGCTGCTGATGCCGCTGACGGCTGAGACGACGAATGTGCTGGATGCGCGGCGGCTGGCCCTGATGCCGAAGGGCGCGGTGATCGTCAATCCGGGGCGCGGGCCGCTGATCGACGATGAGGCGCTGCTGGCGGCTTTGGACAGCGGCCAGATCGGCCATGCGACGCTGGATGTGTTCCGGGTGGAACCGCTGCCCAAGGATCATCCTTATTGGGCGCATCCCCGCGTCACCGTCACCCCGCATATCGCCGCCGACACAAGGGTGAAGAGCGCCTGCGAGGTGCTGGTGGAAAATATCCGGCGCGGCGAGGCGGGTCTGCCACTGCTGCATCTGGTTGACCGCACGCGGGGTTATTGAGGCAGCCCCGGCGACTGGCCGGGTGCCCGGTTGACAATCGGGGCCGTGCGGCTGGATGGTGCGCACCTTGCAAGACAGGACTGGATAACATGGATCTTCAACTGGCGGGCAGGCATGCCCTGATCACCGGCGGCACGCGGGGCATTGGCCGCGCCATCGCCGAATGCTTCGCGGCAGAGGGGGCGCATGTGTCGGTCTGCGCCCGCACCCCGGCCCAGGTCGAGGAGACGGTGGCGGCCTTGCAGTCGCGTGGTGTGAGGGCCTTTGGCCGCGCGCTGGATGTGGGGGACGGCGCGGCGTTGGCGGCCTTCATTGTGGATGCGGCGGCCCATATGGGGCGGCTGGACGCGGTGGTGGCCAATACCAGCGCCATGGCCTCGGGCACCGGGATTGCCGATTTCGATGCGGCTTACCGCATCGACCTTCTTCACACCCGCAATGCCGCCGAGGCGGCGATGCCATTTCTGGAAAAGTCGGACGCAGGATCGGTGATCGCCATCTCATCCGTCTCGGGCTCTGAGGATTACGGTTATGAGGGCGTATCCTATGGCACGATGAAGGCGGCCTTGTTCTTCTACATGAAGTCTTTGGCCCGTCATCTGGCCCCGAAGGGCATCCGCGCCAATGTGGTATCGCCCGGCACCACCTATTTCCCCGGCGGCTATTGGAGCGATGTGGAAAGGGATGATCCGCAAGGCTTTGCCGAGGTGATTGCCGATAATCCTTTTGGCCGAATGGCGGGGCCAGAGGAGGTTGCGCGGGCGGTGATCTTTCTGTCCAGCCCGGCGGCAAGTTTCATATCGGGCACCAATCTGGTGGTGGATGGCGCGCTGACCACCCGCATCCAGACCTGAGCGGGCAAACCTTAGATTGCCGCCGTCAGATCGTTGCTTCGTGCGCCCATTGCAGAAGCGCCTGCCTTTGCCGGGGGCGGCAGAAGATGTCACCGGGATGGCAGTTGGCGCGGATCTGGCCGGCGTGGCGGGCGAAGGCGCGCCAACGACCGATCTGGATGCGATCGGTTTCGGGCAGGCGGCGGCCAAGGGTATAGCGGCAGTACCACTGGAACCAGCCGCGCGGGTCCGGCCCGTAGATCCAGCCCTTTTCGCGCCAGACCGACAGGGGTTGGCGGCTTTTCACGCCGAAATAGTTCAGTGTCGGATCGGGCTGCGCGCTGATCCGCGCGCCGTCGAACCATTCGGCGGGCAGCTCATCCCGGCAATCGTTGCAGTAGCGCCCTTCGAAGACGCCCATGCGCAGCATTTCGGCGGGGGTATAGAAGGGGCGGAAGTCGGCGGCGAAATCCTGCCCCATCGGCGCTTCCAGCCGGTAGCTGTAGCCGCTTTGCATGCGGTCGTTCACAGTGATGAGGCGGCCAGAGGTCATGGGACGAACATAGGGGCAGCGCGGGCCGGAGAAAAGCCCGTACGGATCGCGGGTCTGTGGTAAAAAGCGGCTGATCTGCCGTATCCCATCGTATACCCTCTTGCCTCGCGCCCGGATTGTCGGCTAACCATGGCGCGTCAGAACCGGGAGAATCCGGTGGGGTCAACACCCCGACTGGTGCCGAAGGAGCAACCGCCCCGGTAAACTCTCAGGCGCAAGGACCGTTCTGGCAGCGGAACTCTGGAGAGATCCTGTGAAAACGGGACGCCGAAGGGATAACGATCTCAGGCGGAAGGACAGAGGGGGCATCGAAGCGGACAGGATCAGCCTGTCCGGGAACGGTGCCGGACCCAAGCGACCGGCGTTTGAGACAGGAGGGCGGCGATGGCCGACCTGAAACGCACGGTTTTTTTTGATCTGCACGTTGAGCTTGGTGCCAAGATGGTGCCCTTCGCAGGCTATGAGATGCCTGTGCAGTACCCGATGGGCGTGATGAAGGAACATCTTCATACCCGCAGCGGAGCGGGGCTCTTCGATGTCAGCCATATGGGGCAGGTCATTCTGCGCCCGAAGTCGGGTCGCTATGAGGATGCGGCACTGGCGTTCGAGGCGTTGGTGCCGGTGGATGTGCTGGGGCTGGCGCAGGGACGGCAGCGGTACGGGATGTTCACCAGTCAGGATGGCGGGATTCTGGATGATCTGATGTTCTCCAACCGGGGCGATCATCTGTTTGTTGTGGTGAATGCCGCCTGCAAGGATCAGGATATCGCGCATATGCGGGCCCATCTGTCGGCGACCTGCGAGGTTGTCGCGGTGACGGACCGGGCGCTGGTGGCGTTGCAGGGGCCGCGCGCCGAGGCGGCGCTGGAGGCGCTGGTGCCGGGTGTTGCGGCGATGAGGTTCATGGATGTGGCGATTCTGCCGTGGGGCGGGGTCGATCTGTGGATCTCGCGGTCTGGCTATACCGGCGAAGATGGCTACGAGATTTCGGTGCCCAAAGCGGTGGCGGTGGACTTCGCCCGCGCGCTTATGGCGCGGCCGGGGGTGGCCCCCGTCGGGTTGGGCGCGCGCGACAGCCTGCGGCTGGAGGCGGGCATGTGCCTTTACGGGCATGACATTGACGAAGGCACGAGCCCGGTCGAGGGTAACCTGACCTGGGCGATCCAGAAGGCGCGCCGCGCAGGTGGCGCGCGGCAGGGCGGTTTTCCGGGGGCGGTCCGCATCCTGCGGGAACTGGCCGAGGGCCCGGCCCGCCGCCGGGTCGGCTTGCGGCCGGAAGGCCGCGCGCCAATGCGCGAAGGCACGCTTTTGTTCGCTGCTGCTGACGGAGGCGATGCGATCGGCCATATCACCTCTGGCGGGTTTGGACCTTCGATCGAGGGGCCGATGGCGATGGGCTACTTGCCTGCCAGCCTTTTCGAAGGGATGATCGTTTATGGCGAGGTGCGCGGCAAACGCCTGCCGGCCGTGATCGCGCCTATGCCTTTCCACCCCACCTCTTACAAACGCTGAACTCTCAGGGAGCTGATGATGAAATATACCGAAGAACACGAATGGCTGCGCGTCGAGGGTGACCTTGTCGTGGTTGGCATCACCGAACATGCCGCCGAACAGCTGGGCGATGTGGTGTTCGTCGAACTGCCAGAGGTGGAGACGATGGTGGCCAAGGGCGACGATGCCGCGGTGATCGAAAGCGTCAAAGCAGCGTCCGACATTCTGGCGCCGCTGGATGGCGAGATCGTCGAAGTGAATGAAAAGCTGGTGGACAATCCGGGGCTGGTGAATGCCGATCCGATGGGTGCGGCCTGGTTCTTCAAGATGAAGATCGATGATCTGTCGGTGCTGGACGAATATATGGACGAAGACGCCTACAAAGAGCTGATCGGCTGAAGGTGACATGCCGTTGTCCCCTTTCAGAGGACCGGCAGGGAACGCGCCAGTGGCGCGTTACCCGGTCCGATTGGCGCGGGCGCAAGACCGCGCCAAGGGGGTTTCCGCCTGCACCGAACGCCGGGGCAGGGGCTGGCCTTGCTTTGAGAGCACGGCCGGGACACCCCCGGCCGACCGCTGCGCACAGTGCGATGGCCCTGCGCTTGCCCAACCGAAAAATGACCGCAGTTGCCGGACGTGACCTTGGCCCGTCGCCTCTGACAGCAAAGCCCTTCAGGAGCTGACCCATGACGTACAAACCCACCGACTATCTGCCCTATGACTTCGCCAACCGCCGCCATATCGGCCCCTCGCCCGTCGAGATGGCCGAGATGTTCAAGGTGCTGGGCGTCAAGGATCTGGATGAACTGATCGACCAGACGATCCCGGCCAGTCTGCGGCAGGCAAAACCCTTGGACTTCGGCAAACCGAAGTCGGAACGCGAGCTTTTGTGGTTCATGCGGCAGGTGGCCAAGAAGAACAAGGTCTTCTCCTCGATGATCGGGCAGGGCTTTTACGGCACGGTGACGCCGCCGGCGATCCAGCGCAATATTCTGGAAAACCCGGCTTGGTATACCGCCTATACCCCCTATCAGCCCGAGATTTCGCAAGGACGGCTTGAGGCGCTGTTGAACTTCCAGACGATGGTCTGTGATTTGACCGGGCTTGAAATTGCCAATGCCTCGCTTCTGGACGAATCCACCGCGGCAGCCGAGGCGATGACGATGGCGCAGCGGGTGGCCAAGTCGAAATCCGCGGCCTTTTTCGTCGATCAGGAATGCCACCCGCAGAATATCGCGGTGATGCAGACCCGTGCGGCGCCGTTGGGGATTGAAGTTGTGGTGGGCGATCCGCGTGAGATGGACGCGGCGAAATACTTTGCGGCGATCTTTCAGTATCCGGGCACCCATGGGCATCTGATGGATTTCAGCGAGACCATCGCGGCGCTGCACGACAACGATGCCATCGGCATTGTCATCGCCGACCCGCTGGCGCTGACGATCCTGAAGGAACCGGGCGCGATGGGGGCCGATATTGCCGTGGGTTCCACCCAGCGGTTCGGTGTACCGATGGGTTATGGCGGGCCGTCGGCGGCCTACATGGCCTGCAAGGACAAGCACAAGCGCGACATGCCGGGGCGGATTGTGGGCGTTTCGATCGACGCGCAGGGGGGGCGTGCCTACCGGCTTTCGCTGCAGACCCGCGAACAGCATATCCGCCGGGAAAAAGCCACATCGAACGTCTGCACCGCGCAGGCGCTTCTGGCGAACATGGCCAGTTTCTATGCGGTCTTTCACGGGCCGGAAGGGCTGAAAGCCATCGCCCAGCGTATCCATCGCAAGACGGTGCGAGTGGCAAAGACGCTACAGGCGGCGGGCTTCAAGGTGGAGCCCAAGTATTTCTTCGATACGATCACGGTCGATGTCGGGCCGATGCAGCAGGTGATCCTGAAGGCCGCGAAGAAGGAACGGATCAATCTGAGGGTGGTGGGGACCACGAAGCTGGGCATCAGTCTGGACGAGACCACGCGGCGCGAAACCGTGGAACGTTTGTGGCGCGCCTTCGGGATCGACAAGAAGGACAGCGATCTGACGCCGGATTACCGGGTGCCGGAGGCGCTGTTGCGCAAGTCCGACTATCTGGCGCATCCGGTCTTCCACATGAACCGGGCGGAAACCGAGATGATGCGCTACATGCGCCGTCTGGCGGACCGCGATCTGGCGCTGGACCGGGCGATGATCCCGCTGGGATCCTGCACGATGAAGCTGAATGCGGCGGCCGAGATGATGCCGATCACCTGGCCGGAATTCGCCAATATCCACCCGTTCGCGCCGCATGAGCAGACCGAGGGCTATCACGAGCTGGTCAAGGATCTTAGCGCCAAGCTGTGTCAGATCACCGGCTATGACGCGATGAGCCTGCAGCCCAATTCCGGCGCGCAGGGTGAATATGCGGGGCTTTTGACGATCATGGCCTATCACCGGTCGCGCGGGCAGGGCGGGCGCGATGTGTGCCTGATTCCGGTGTCGGCGCATGGCACCAACCCGGCTTCGGCGCAGATGGTGGGCATGAAGGTGGTGGTGGTGAAGTCGCGTGACAACGGCGACATCGATCTGGACGATTTCCGCGCCAAGGCGGAAGCGGCGGGCGATAATCTGGCCGCCTGCATGATCACCTATCCGTCGACCCACGGGGTGTTTGAAGAGACGGTAAAAGAGGTCTGCGCGGTCACCCACAAACATGGTGGTCAGGTCTATATCGACGGGGCCAACATGAATGCGATGGTGGGGCTGGTCCGTCCCGGTGATCTGGGCGGCGATGTCAGCCACCTGAACCTTCACAAGACTTTCTGCATCCCGCATGGCGGCGGCGGCCCAGGCATGGGACCGATCGGGGTCAAGGCGCATTTGGCCCCGCATCTGCCCGGCCACCCGGAAACCGGTGGCGCGCAGGGGCCGGTGTCGGCGGCACCTTATGGGTCGGCCTCGATTCTGCCGATCAGCTGGGCCTATATTCTGATGATGGGCGGCGCGGGTCTGACGCAGGCGACGAAAGTGGCGATCCTAAACGCCAATTACATCGCCAAGCGGCTGGAAGGGGCCTTCCCGGTTCTGTTCAAGGGCGAAGGCGGGCGGGTGGCGCATGAGTGCATCCTTGACCCGCGCGCTTTTGCCGAAAGCGCACATGTGACGGTGGACGATATCGCCAAACGTCTGATCGACAACGGGTTCCACGCGCCGACCATGAGCTGGCCCGTTGCCGGCACGCTGATGGTGGAGCCTACCGAAAGCGAGACGAAGGCGGAACTGGACCGGTTCATCACCGCGATGCTGTCGATCCGCGAAGAGATTGCCATGATCGAGCGGGGCGAGATGGACGCGGAAAACAATCCGCTGAAGCACGCGCCCCACACGGTCAGCGCATTGATCGGGGATTGGGACCGGCCCTATAGCCGCGAACAGGGCTGTTTCCCGCCCGGTGCTTTCCGGGTGGACAAATACTGGCCGCCGGTCGGACGGGTTGACAACGTTTATGGTGACCGCAACCTGGTTTGCATCTGCCCGCCCGTCGAAAGCTATATGGACGCGGCGGAATGATCTGAGGCGTATCCGCGCTGTTCCCAGGCTCCAGAACCGGGGGACGGTGTCGTACGCAAATTATGCGGCGGCGTTGGCTGGTCGTGGGGTGCAGTGGCTTGACATTCGCCGTTCCCCACGCCAGAAACCGCAGCGGTGAGGGGCAGTAGCTCAGTTGGTAGAGCGCGTCGTTCGCAATGACGAGGTCAGGGGTTCGATTCCCCTCTGCTCCACCAAACAATCTTCATATGTTATTGATTTAGTTAGATAATAATGAAGAGAATGTTTTCTCTTCCCCCACCACTTCCCCCAATAGGCTTTGGAAGGTCGCGGAATTTGGTGGAAGGTCAAACCTTTTTTGTTGCGATTTATGATGGGGCGATGACAGGGCCGGTCCTGATGGGAAAGCCGCCAGAGTTTCACCCACCCCCTTGCAGAATGATTGCCCGTCGGCTGCCGTTTGCATTTTCCTGCTATCGGAAAACAATTCTACAGACGAAGGCGGTGCGCCGGTTGCACCCCATGAGCCGCTTCGCCAACCTTGGGGTAATCATAGGGTCGCCCAGCACCCGCTGATCCGCCGTTGTTTTCAGACGGCGAAGCGGCCCCCTTCGACAAGGCGGGCCTGTCCCAAGGCGGCGAGGCTTTCCAGCAAGGGTTGCACCGATGCGGCGCGACCGCGTTGGAAGTGGCGGGCCACCTGTTCGGGGGTGGCAGTGCCAAGGCCGGTCAGGGTGGCGCGAACAGCGGCGATTTGGTCGGGCAGGGTTTTGGGCCACAGGGCCTTGGCGGTTGTTTCTGCCGGGCCAATGTCCATGGCGGTTTGTTCGCCCTTGGTAACGGTGCGGCCTGCGGGGTTTTGGTAGTCGGGGCGCAGCCAGCGGACCCGCCCGCGCGCTTCCTCGGCGGCGCGTTCCCGGTTCAGGTCCACCAGACGGTGCAGGATTTCGTCATCGGTCAGGTCGGCGGGCCAGCCGTAAGCCTCGGCCACGGCGGCATCAATCTGGTCGTGCAGGTCGCGCAGGATGCCGATTAACCCTTGGTCATAGATTTCCTTGTCCTTACCTTCGATCCGCTCCCCGGCCCGAAGTTTTTCAAGGACGTTATACATGGCGGTCAGGGTCAGCTTGGGGTGGGTTGTCTGTTGCGCCTTGCGGTGGGCGTCGAGTTGTTCACCCAAGGACCGCAGCCGGGCCTTGTGGGCTTCGGTGGGGTCGGGAAAGGGGAAGGGGTCGAAGCAAAGCGATTTGTTATAGCGCGGACGGTCCTCAAGGGTCCCGCCTGCGGAAAGTGCCCAAGCGACATGAAAACGTGACGAAAGCACAGACAAAGCCACGTCATCATCTAAGGCGAACAATACAGTTGTGCTGTCCGCAACCGTATCAGATGCCAAAAAGACAAAGACGCGTTGCGAGGATGTCAGGGAAGTAACGATCATTCTCTGCAATCCCGAAAGAGCAGGCCTGAATGTGTTTCTGGGCTCACCATAAACCCACCAGTTCTCTCTGACTGACTTCCGGTTGTTTTCTTTGCGTTCGGGCCATACCGTATCCATTAGATGCTGAAAAACGAGTGGGTGGTTCGTCCGCAATTCGGCAAGGGATAGTGCGCAAGCATCAATCGCTGTTTTCGGGTCCGCAGACCTCTGAATGGCTATTCCGCCGATCCATGGCTTCAACAGTGCCTGAGAGCGTGGCTCAAGTTCTGCTATCTTTTCAGCATGAAACGGCGAAACAAGGAAACCTTGCCCAGTGAGTTGATAGCCAACGCAACCCAGTCCACTGTTTGCTTTGAGTTCTGGCGCGCTGATAACGTCTGCTCCGATCCGCAAATCAGCGTAAATCTTGCCCGTCTCGATGACAAACCGCACGGGCCTCCCCTCGGCCTCATCTTCACCCTTTCGTTCATCAGCCACAGCACCCAGCCGTCCGGTGGCCTTGCCCGCCTCGGCCACGGTCATGGCAATGCGCACGGCGGCACCGTCGCCTGCATCCACCCAAGGATGGTCGGGAATGGCAAAGATCAGCGACAGGGGCGTTTTGGGGTCGCTCAGATGCGGTTCCAGCACCTTGCGGTTAAAGGTCTGGCGCAGGGAATTGGTGGTGATGAAGCCAAAGCGCCTTGTGCCTTTGGCACGGGCCTTGTCGGTGGCTGGTTTCCAGCCCCGCGCAGCCAGCGCCGCCTTTTCCCACCAATACATAACGTAATCAGCGTTCTCAGGCACTTTCGGATAGACGGTCCTTAGTGCTTCAAGATAGCCATCATCATAAGACTGCCGTATGGTCCGAAGGCCAATAAAGGGCGGGTTGCCCACGATAAATTCGGCCTCGGGCCATTTGGCTGGCTGGGGTTTCAGGTACTCCAGCACCTGCACCCGCGCCTGCGGATCGGGCACCTGTTCGCCTGTGACCGGGTGGGTAAGGGTTGTCTGTCCATCCCAGCGGGTGACAGGTTTGCCGGTGCCGTCCAGCCGGGGTTTGGTGCCCACCCATGTCAGCACCGCATCGCGGTTTTCGATGTTCTTGAAGTCGCGCAGAACGGGTTCGGCGGGGGATGCCTTGCCATGGGTGCGGAAGTGCCATTGCAGATAGCCGATCCACAGCACCAGTTCGGCCACGGCGGCGGCCCATGGGTTCAGCTCCAGCCCAAGGAATTGGTGGGGGTCCACCGTATGGCCTGCCAGCGACAGGGCGGCCTGATCCTCGCCCAGATCAGCCAGAAGGGCGGTCACTTCGCCTTCAAGCCGCTTCATCAGTTCTAGGGCCACGTAAAGGAAGTTGCCCGACCCGCAGGCGGGGTCCAGCACGCGGATTTCGCAGAGTTTGGCGTGAAAGGCGCGGACGGTATCGCGTGCCTCATCCTCGCGCCCTTGGGCTGCCAAGGCGACTGCGGCGGCCTGCACGTCGCCCCAATCGGCGCGCAAGGGTTCGATGACGGTGGGCACCACAAGGCGTTCGACATAGGCGCGGGGCGTGTAATGCGCGCCCAGCTTGTGGCGCTGTTTCTTGTCCAGCGCGCGTTCCAGAAGGGTGCCGAAGATGGACGGTTCCACCTCGCGCCAGTCGCGGCTGGCGGCCTCGATCAGAAGCGACAGTTGCACATTGGTCAGGGGAAGGGCGTCGGCATCCCTGAACAGCCCGCCGTTGAAGCGTTTGAGGTCGGTGGTGAGGATGGCTGAAAAACCGCCGGTGTTCATGGTTTCCCACAGGGATTTGAGCGAGGGGGCCGCATGTTCGGGGTGGCCCCGCAGGCTTTTCAAGAGGCCAGAGAAACTGTCGCGCGGGATAAGGTCCACGTCTTCCGCGAACATGGTGAACAGGCAGCGCATCAGGAAGCGGGCCACCGCCTCGGGTTCATGGCCCTGACCTTCGAAGGACCGGCCCAGTGCTGCCAAACGGTCGGCCACTTCGCGGGTGACTTCGGCGGCGATTTTGGACGGATCAAGTGCCTGCGGGTCGGTCCAGATCAACCGCAGCCGTTCACGGGTCTTTTCGTCCCGCAAGTCTTCCATGGTGATGCGGTAGCGGTTGCCATCGGGAAACTGGGTGTAACCTTGGCCCTGCCCGGTGAAATCGGCATAGACTTCGAAGACATGGCCCACGTCCACGATAATCAGGAAGGGCGGCCAGCCGTCGGCACGGGAAACCGCGCGGGCGTATCCGTCGGCCTGATTGCGGGCGCGCAGCATGGTGTCATCCCACCGCCGCGTGCCCCGTGCCCCATGACCCTTGCGGGTGGCGTTGGGCAGATCGGGCAGAAGGGTGGGTTGGGCATCATCGGCGGGCTGCGTGCCGCCCGTGCCTTGCTTGGCTTCCATGACGAAATGACCCGCGCGGTAAAGGTCGATGAAACCCCGCGTTTGAGCGTTGGTGTGAATGAAGGTCACGGGATGTTCAAAGCAATAGGAATTGGCGCGGGCGGCCTCAGTCGCGGGGGAGGGTCTGGGTAAACCCAGCACGTCGCAAAGTTCACTTGCGAAGGTCTGGAAGTTGGCGCGTTCGCTGCCACCAGAGGTCTGCCATCTTTGGATAAACTCTTCGACCTGCAAATTCCCGCCCGCCATATCTATGCCGGTTCACTCTTGCACCTGTAGTTTCGTGAACGGAAGAGGCTTTGGCGGATTGAGAGTTAGTTCCCGGCCTCAGCTTGCGATTGTGTGCCAGGGTTGCGCAGATCGGCCCCTGTTATTTGCGCCGCAATAGTCGTCTTTGTCGCGCAGCCCTCTTGCGGCACCCTTCGCAGCAATAGTTCGCGTCAACGCGCCGAAAGCAGGGAATGGCTTCGCAGCACCACAGGCACCGCCAGCCACCGCGCACCGCCCTGTGCAGCAGAAACGGGCGCATGTTACGCCTGAGAACAGTGGCTGATCAGGCGCAACCAGCTCCTGTAACGGCTGAAAACAACGGAAAGGTGAAGGCCGGATACGCCTTCTGTCAGAGATACGCGCGCGTAATGGTCGCGGGGGGAGGTAGGAAAGTCTCTGGCGCTATGACCGCAGGGACCGCTTGGGAAGCCATCTCATAACGCTAACACAGGTTTTCCTCGCGCGCGTAATGGTCGCCGGGGGGGCTGAATCCCTACTTCAACAAACCCAAGGACCGACGTTCCTCTTCGCCTGGCATAAATCGCGACAAAAAAGGTTGGGGCTTGGGTCTGGCGTCTGAGGGGCGAATGGACGACGCCGTAAATACGGGCGTTATCGGCCTAAACAATCAAGAGATTCAACTTTTTCCGCCGCCGCCTGTTTCCGCCTATGCCGCCAGCCGACCAGCGCGGCAGAAACAAGCGCCTGCGACGGCTGAAAACAGCGGCTGATCAGCGCGACCAGCTCCTGCAATCACCCGCTTTTCAGGATGCAGCCGTTGAAAACAACGTCTGATCAACGGGACCACCAGCGCCAGGATTTGCCACCCCAGAATGGCCTTTCATAGTTGACCGTCACACCACCGCGTTCGTCGGTTTAAATCCACACTGCATCTTGAACGGGCGCGGGCATGGCTTCACCTTTGACTTTCTGGGGGCGAAAGGCGGGTCAAGCTGTTGACCTTACCCGATCCGCGAAACCGGCCCGCCCCGCAACCCGCAGCCTTCCTGCCGATTGCCCGCTGTTTGATGCGCTGTGCCTTATCACTGCCCATGTCGTCACCTCCTATGAGTGGTAAGTATTAGTGTTCCATTTCAGAACCGAAGCCGGTGCCGAAAGTGGCGCTGACGGGTTCTGTAGCGGACCCAGATCGGGGCCTTCGGTTCTGTAGCGGACCCATGTCGAGTGGCGACGGTTCCGCTACAGAACCGCATTCTGTTTTTGGCTTCCAATATCGCCAGTCATTTGTTGCAGCCTGATTGCCTTTGGCGGTGATTGTGGTTTTGGTCGTCAGCCGCCATTCATGTGCGCGTCGATGATACCAATGGCCGGGGGTGATCAAGACAAGGAAGCCCTTGTCCTGCAATTCGTCATAGGCGCGCTGGACCGTGGCCTTACCCAAGCCCAGCGCCTCTACCGCCTCGTTCATCGAAAGGCGAACCTGCCCATTATTGCTGCCGTTGAACCGGGTATGCACTTCGAGAAAGACTTTGACGGCAGCCCCCGAAAGGGACCGAAAAGCCGATGATTTCAGGAAGGCATACGGCATGGGCGCATATTGCCCTTCCTCTGGGCGTTTGCCTGTCCGTCCGTTTGATCCGCGTCTAGCCATGCAGGGTCTCCCCATAGGCCAGGAAGGCCACAAGGCGGGCTTGGGGTTCCGGCAGGCCATGGCGCGACATCAGGCGGCGCACGGGCGCTGGCGGGGGGCTGTGGCGGGTGTTTGAGGCGTTGGCGGTCATGCTGCCACCTCCACGCTCAAGGTAACGCGTGTATGCAGCACATAGCGCGCATGATGGCCCGAGAATGCCCCGCCGTGTTCCTCGGTTTTCGTTTCGATGTCCAACCCGTGTTCGTGGCGCAGATCGAAAATGTAGGCGCTCCACCTCGGGCCGGGGTTATCAATAGGGGTGCAGCCTTTCGGCCCTGCCACCATCAGGCATTCCAATGCCCATCGGTCGCGCCCCTGCACGATAATCGTTCGCACTGTGCCGTCGCTTTGGTGGACGGCGAACCGGGCTTTGCCCCAGCGTCTTGTTATGTGCATATGCTCATGCCTTTTGCGGCCTTGAGCAAACGCGGCTGATGCCCTAAACTCATCGTGCAACCGAATGAGATTAAAGCCGTCGCGCGTTCGCTCGTGCGGCGGTTTCTCATTTCAAGCACCTGCACGGCTGGCGAGCCAATCGGTGATTTTGCTTTCCGGCCATGCAACGGCCTTGCCTGTCAATCTTACCGGGCGCGGAAACAGGCCCTTGGCCATAAGGTCATAAATTGTGCTACGAGCTAGACCCGTCAGGTTTTCAACCGCCGCGCGGCGCAGGTGTCTATCTGCCATCTTCATTTCCTTTTTCACGATTGGTTTCATTGCAAAGCCTGTCAGCCGGAACGCGCCGTTGCCTTGATCGCCAACTGCATCGCGTCCAGCCGTTTGTGACTGCCTCACCCGGTTGCCCCGGGGCACTTCCTGCGCTTTTCCGGTGCTAAGCACCGTGACTTTCTTCGGGACTTTTTGTCCCATTCCACACCTCCAAAACAAAAAAACCGCCAGAGCCTTTCGGCACATGGCGGTCCGCCCACCCGAGGATGAGCATCGCTATTTTCGAAAAGGAATCCGAGGGTTTGGCTTACCGCCCCCGCAGACACACATTTCCACCAAGCAAGATAGTTCTCTTTATGTTCTCCGTCAAGCCCAGTTGTTCCGTGCAGTGCCGCGCTGGAGGAAGATGGTTTCGTTATACAGTTAAAACAATTACTTGATTGCGCTCTTGGGCCACAAACGCCGCCCAAGCCTCCATCATCTTGCGCCGTTTCTCAAACACATCACTCCGCGCATAGGCACGTTCCACCGAATCGCCGGTCAGATGGGCCAAGGCGGCTTCGGCCACTTCGCGCGGATAATTCGTGCGTTCTTGCGCCCATGTGCGGAAAGACGTGCGGAAGCCGTGAATGTCCGCCGCAAACCCCAGTTCCTTCACCAGCTTGGATAGCGTCATATCGGATAGCGGGCGGCCTTGCTTGGTGCCGGGGAATGCAAACCCGGTGCCATCACCCAGCGCCCGTGCATCGGCCAATATTTCCAGCGCGCGGAGGGAAAGCGGAACGCGGTGCGGGCGCTTCATCTTCATGCGCGCGGCAGGGATTTCCCAGACTTTGGCGGTCAGGTCAATTTCATCCCATACCGCTTCCCGCACTTCGCCGGATCGGGTGGCGGTCAGCACCAAAAACTCTATCGCCAGCTTGGTCGCCTGACCGGCCCCTGATGCTTTCACCGTTTCAAGGCAGCCCGCAACGTCCGCATAGGGCAGCGCCTTCCTGTGTGCCTGCCGCTTGGCGGTCTTGGGCAAAGCCTGTGCAATGTTCTCTGCCGGGTTATCCTGCCGCCATCCTTGGGCGATGGCCCATTTCAACACGGTCCCAATGCGCTGGCGCACCCGTCGCGCGGTTTCGGCCTTTTCCGTCCAGATCGGGGACAGAACGGCCAGCACGTCTGCGGTGTTCACGTCCGTCACCTTCAACCGGGCCAGCTTCGGGAAAGCGTAGTTTTCCAATGAGGTGATAAAATCCTGCGCGTGTTTGGGGCTGCGCCATGTCGGCTTGTGCAGTTCATGCACCTTTCGCGCAGCTTCCTCGAACGTCAGGACCGCCAAAGCCTCGCGTCGGGCTTGCAGCGGGTCGCCACCCGCGCGCGCCAGCTTGCGGTTTTCAAGGGCCACTGCGCGCGCCTCTGCGAGCGATACAAGCGAAGGCGAGCCTAACCCAAGTTCGCTTCGCTTGCCCCGGATGATGATGCGCTGCACCCAGAACCGTGAACCGTTCGCGTCAACCCGCAGATAAAGGCCATGCCCGTCGAAATACTTCCCCGGCCCGGTCGCGTTCTTCACGGCCTGCGCGGTCAGCGCTTTTTCGGGCGTCCGGTTTAAATGCTGGGCCATTTCTTCCCCCAATCCTTCCCCCAATAAATGGGGGAAGTGAACGGACTATGGCGGAACATGGCGGCTATGGGAAGGGGTTATTTATTTGTAATTATGAGATAAAATGGAATGCACGGGAATGCCTTGGAACAGAAAATGGCAGACCTCTGCTCCACCAAATCCCTGAAATCGCGAACTTGTCGGCGGGTCAGAAACCGCGCCAGCCCCGAACTTTGGTGTAAAGGCTGGGCATGTAGCTGAAGGCCAGTAGGATTGCTGCCCGTTTCGGGGTTGCGCGCGCTTTCAACAGCACGTGCAGGTAACGCCGCGCCAGTCGCGGGCGGTTGGCAAGGATCAGGAAGGCGGCTGCGTTGCCGTAGTGTTTGGCCAGATCTTGCGTGCTGTGACCCGCGCGCCGCAGCTTGCCGGTGATGTAGACATAGCTTTGCCGGGACAGGCGAGTGTCGTGCGAGATATGGTCGTTGCCATCCGCGCGGCGGGGCTTGTAGCTGAAGATGTAAAGCGGCTGGGGGATGAAGCCGAAGTTGCCCTGCTGGGTCAGGCGCAGGGTGAAATCCCAGTCAACATTGTTGCGCAGCCGTTCGTCGAAGCGGCCGGCGGCGAGGACTGCGTCGCGGCGTAAAAGCATGGTGGGCATGTCGATGAAATTGCCTTGCAGGGTCGCCCGAAACAGATCGCCGCTCAGCGGGGTGCGGTGGACGGGTGGCAAGGTGCGGGCATCCGCCAGAGCGCGTTCCGCCTCTGACGTATCGGTATGGGCGACAGAGGCGGTGTAGACGCCGATCAGATCGGGACTGTCCTGCAAGACACGCATCTGACGTTCGAACCGGTCGAACAGGCTGACATCGTCGCTGTCATGGAAGGCAACGAAATCACCCTTCACCGCATCAAGGCCGGTGTTGCGCGCCGCGGCCGCGCCGCCGTTTTGGGCACGCCGCACGACGCGGATCCGCGGATCGTTGAGGCTGGCCATCGCGGCGGCAATATCCTCGGTCGAACAATCGTCAGCCACTATGATGTCGAGGTTCCGGTAGCTTTGTGCGCAGATGGAACCGACAGCCCGCTTGAGTTTTTCGGTCCGATTGTAGACCGGTACAATGACACTTATCAAAGGCTGATTGTTCACGCTCACATCTGTCCTCAAGGCCTGGTCCAGCTGCACCCAAGGCGATTTGTTTTTATACTTGGCACGATGCCGGCAACAAGGCAAGGTCGGCGCCAAACAGGAAGGTGGTTGGTTTTCCGCCTTAAAAACCAGTGATTGCAGGTTCAGATGCTTCGTTCCTATCGCCTTTTGTGGCAAATGTTGACGGGCCGTGAAAGGCGCCAGTTCGTGCAGGTCCTGGCCCTGACGATGGTCATGGGGCTTTTTGAAGTGGCAAGCGTCGCGGGCATTCTGCCGTTCATGGCGGTACTTGCACGGCCAGAGGTGACCACGACGCAACCGTTCATCATCGCTTTCGCTGATCTTTTCGGCCTGTCCACGCCGCAAAGTGTGACGATCGGGCTGGGGGCGATGGTCTTTTCCGTGATCTTGGTGGGTATGGTTGTGCGCACCTTTGTGACCTACCGGCAGATGCACTTTTGCCTGATGCGTGGGGCGGCGATTGCCGGGCGATTGCTGAAAGGCTATCTGGCGCAGCCCTATGTCTGGTTTCTTAGCCGCAATACATCTGAATTCGGGCAGATGATCTTGTCGGAAACCGATGTGGTGATGCGCGAAAGCATCCTGCCGTCAGTTGTGCTGATGTCGAATGTTGTGGTCACGGTGATGATTTCGCTGGTGATTTTTGTCGTTCAGCCTTGGGTGGCGGTTGGGGCGACGGGCCTGTTGTGCCTGGTCTACTTTGTGGTGTTCCGCTTGTTGCGCAAACCGCTGGACCGGATCAGCAAGCGGCGTTTGCAGGCCAATCGCCAGCTGTTCCAGATTGTCCAAGAGGTGATGGGCGGCATCAAGGAAGTGAAAGTCATGGGGCTGGAAGCCCGCAGTTTTGCGCGCTTTGAGCCGCCGTCGCATGTCTTGGCGCGGCAGCAGACACTTGGCCAGGTGGTCAGCAAGTTGCCGCGCTTTGCGTTGGAGGCGGTGGTTTACGGCGGCTTCATCCTGACGGTGCTGATCCTGATGCTGGTGCGGGGTGACGACATCACCACGCTTTTGCCACTGCTGGGGCTGATCGGCATGGCGGGGACCAAGCTGTTCCCGTCGCTTCAGCAGATCTTCGTGCAGATGAGCGCGCTGAGGGGCTCGCAGGCCTCTTTGGCCAAGTTGCACGGCGCGTTGCTTTCGTTGCCGGCGGTCCCTGCGCCCGGCCCCGCGCCCGAGCCGTTGCCCCTGCGCCAGGGGATCGAACTGAAGGATTTGCGCTTTCGCTTTCCGGGCGGCGAAAATGACACGTTGTCGGGTCTGTCAACGTGGATCCCCGCGCGATCGACACTGGGCATTGTCGGCGGGACCGGCGCTGGCAAGACATCGCTTGTCGATATTGTCCTGGGGCTTTTGACGCCTGATGCGGGCTTGATCCTGGTGGACGGCGTCGCGCTGACGCAGGACAGGATGCGCGCCTGGCAGAAGGGGGTCGGCTATGTGCCCCAGCAGATATTCCTGACCGACGATACGGTTGCCGCGAACATCGCTTACGGGATTGCGCCCGAACTTGTTGACTTGGGCGCGGTGGAACGGGCGGCACGAACCGCCAATCTGCATGACTTCGTGATCAGCGATTTGCCGCAAGGTTACCTGACAATCGTCGGCGAACGCGGTGTGAGGCTTTCGGGCGGGCAGCGACAGCGGATAGGGATTGCGCGTGCGCTTTATCACGACCCGGAAGTGCTGATCCTGGATGAGGCGACATCGGCGCTGGACAACACCACCGAGCGGGCGGTGATGGAAGCAGTTCAGGCGCTGGGCCATAAGAAGACCATCCTTATGATCGCGCACCGGCTGAGCACGGTGCAGGCCTGCGACAAGATCCTGATGCTTGAACGCGGGCAGATCGTGGCCGAGGGAACCTATCAGGAGCTGCTGGATGGCCACGAGGGATTCCGTCACATGGCTTTCGGGGCGAATGCCGGCCCCCACGCCGTTGTTGACGGCGCAGCCGAGGCTACGTCGGTACGGCCCGGTCGCCCGGCGCGTGCAACACCTTAGGCAGAACCCGTGCGGTCAGTTGTCCTGTCGTACGATATCGACGATCAGCACATCGGATACGGTCTTGCCCATGATCCCGCGTGCCGTTTCGAACAGGGCCGTGCGCAAGACTTCCATGTTGTTGGCATTGGTATATGCCCCTTCGAAACCGCCTGAATTGGCATGGTCAAACAGCACCTGCAGGAAGGAATCGCGCAGCTTCGGTTCTATCTGAAAGGCCTTTTCGCTTTGCCCGATGCCGACTTCGAGGCTGATCGAAAGAATGACCAGCGAGTGAACCGAGCCCTGTTCAACGACCGGAACGATGAACTGATTGTTCAGCTTCACATATTCCTTTGTGGTTTCACCCTCGCTCGTCTCTTCGCCGTCCGCGTCGCCCATATCGGCGCCGGCTTCGGTCTGCCCGTCTTGTGGCACCTCTCCGCAGGGGCCGGGCGCCGCCTGCCCCTCTGGGTCAGGGCGCAGGGCGATCCCAAGGCCAAGGCCCCCGCCAAGGCCGATCAGGGCAAGCACAAGCGGCAGAAGTTTGCGCATCACGACCTCTGCTTAATAGGGGAGGATGATGTCGGCGATCTGTTGGCCATAGCGCGGTTGCTGGACCGCACTGATCTGGCCGCGCCCGCCGTATGAAATCCGCGCCCCGGCGATCTTGTCATAGGGGATCTCGTTCTGGCGGGTGATGTCTTCGGGGCGAACGAAGCCGGACACCAGAAGCTCGCGGATTTCGAAATTGACCCGCACTTCTTGCGACCCCGAAATACGCAGCACCCCGTTTGGCAGCGCTTCGGTGATGGTCGCGGCCAGTCTGAGTGTCAGCTTTTCCTTGCGCTGCACTGACCCGTCGCCCTGATAGCTGGAACTGGATTTCGCGTTCACCGCATCGGCGGTGCTGGCCCCATCGGGCAGCATCGTGTCCACCGCCTGCGGCGCACCAAGCAGGGACGGGATCCCCATCTTGTCGGACGAGGAGCGTTTTCGCCCGCTGGAGTTCGAGATTTCGGCCTTGTCATCAATTTCGATCACAACGGTCAGGATATCGCCGCGTTGGGCGGCCCGCCGGTCGCCCAGAAGCGAGGAACGCGCGCCCGACCAAAGCGATGCGGTTCCCGTCGGCCCGCTGCGGCTGCGGTAGGGCAGGCCTGCGCTGGTCATGGCGTAATATTCGTCGCCGTTTTCGGGCGCGCTGAAGGCAGGGGCCTTGCCGACCTCCTGCAACCGGGTGCAGGCGGCGAGTGCGGCAAGAAGCGCGAGTGTCAGAAATTGCTTCACATCGGTCACTTTCTCAGGGTTGGACAAGCACGGTTCCGTCCGGGGCAATGGTGCCCGAAAGGCTGCTGCGCGAACTGGTGTTCATCACCCGGATCACGTCGCCGGTGCCGCCACGGGCCAGTGCGCGACCTTCTGCGGCAATCGTGACCCCGACGCTGCGATAGACGAGGGTGACCAACTGGTTGCGATCAACGCTGGCACTTGGGCCAAGCTGATCGGGCCGGATCGGGCGGCCCTGGTAAAGCGTCACCCGCGCCTCAAGCCCGATGACGGTGGCGGGGTCGCTGGCCGCACCGGGCAGCGCATTCGAAACCAGGCTGATATCTTCGGCCGACAGAACGCTGTGGGCGCGGATGGTGCGGGCCGCTACGATACTGTCGGCGAAGGCCGCAGGCGGGGGCAGCGCAAGAAGCAGCCAGAGCGCGCGCATCAGCGGATCTGCGTGGTTGCGCCGAGCATCTGGTCGGCAGCGGTGATGACCTTGGCGTTCATCTCGTAGCCGCGCTGGGCTTCGATCAGGTCGGTGATTTCGCGCACGGCGTCGACGGAACTTCCTTCCAGAAAGAACTGGCGGAGGCTGCCCAGGCCATTTTCGCCCGGCGCCGCCACCTGCGCCGGACCCGAGGCCGCGGTTTCCAGAAACAGGTTCGATCCGGTCGCCTGCAGGCCCTTTTCGTTGGTAAAGCCTGCCAGCGTGATCTGGCCAAGAAGTTGCGGGGTCACCTGGCCGTCAAAGCTGGCATAGATTTCCCCCGAGGGGTTGATGGTGATCAGTTTCGTTTCCTCTGGGATGGTGATGCCGGGGGCGACTGCGTAACCTTCAGAGGTAACAATCTGACCGTCGGGTGACCGTTTCAGCGCCCCATCGCGGGTGAATGCCGACTGGCCTGAAGGCAACGTCACCTCGAAATAGCCGGACCCTTCGATGGCGATATCCAGATCACCACCGGTCGAGGCGAGCGACCCCTGAGAGATGTTGACCGAAACCGCCGCGGCCCGGACCCCAAGCCCGAGTTGGATGCCGGTGGGCACCACGGTGCCGTCGGTGGCATTGATGGCACCGGGGCTGGTGATCTGCTGATAATGCAGGTCTGCGAATTCGGCGCGCCGGGCGTTGTAGCCGGTCGTCGACATGTTGGCGAGGTTGTTGGAAATGACCTCGACCCGCATTTGCTGGGCGCTCATTCCGGTGGCGGCGATCTGCAGGGCGCGCATGCTGGATTCTCCTAGCGGCCAAGGGTCTGGGTGACAGACCGGATGCGGTTGTCTTCGGCGTCAAGAAAGCCCTGACCCATTTCATAGGCGCGCTGGACGGCGATCATGCGGGTGATTTCTTCGACCGGGTTGACGTTTGATCCTTCGAGGAAGCCCTGAAAAACGCTGCCCCCTTCCATCGGTTGCGGGGCGGCGCGGGTCGAAAAGCGGGTGCCACCCACATGGGTCAGGTCAGTGGGGTCGGCAGGCAGGAACAGGCCGACCTGCGCAAGTGGCTGACCGGCCGCCGACAGGGTGCCATCCTGCGCCAGTTTCACCGGACCCGCCTCTGGCGGCACCGTGATCGGCCCGCCGCCTTCGTCCAGAAGGCGGAAGCCTTCTGCCGTCACCACCTCGCCCTCGGGCGAACGGGTGAAGGAACCGGCGCGGGTCAGTTGGTTGCCATCGGGGGTCGCGATCTGGAAAAACCCCTCGCCCTCGATGGCGAAATCGAAAATGCCGCCGGTTTGTTGCAGCACGCCTTGCGCCAGATTGATCGCGCGACCTTCTGCCGATGCCATCGACAGCGATGGTTCCTGCCCGCCCAGATCGGCCACATGTTCGGCAAACAGGATCCCCTCGCGGCGAAAGCCGGTGGTGGACATGTTGGCGATGTTGTTGGCCACCGCCTGCATTTCCTGCATCAGGCCCGACTGGCGGTTGAGGGTGGTGTAAAGGGCATTGTCCATGGCCTAGCTTCCCGCGATCAGGGGAATGATACGGTCGGTGAAGAAGGCGACCAGCGTCCCGGACATGAAGCTCATCGACACCCAGAAGACGACCATCATCGCGCCGACCTTGGGCACGAAGGTAAGGGTCATTTCCTGAATCGAGGTCAGCGCCTGAAACAGGCCAATCGCCAGGCCGGCGACCAGCGCCACAGCCAGCATCGGGGCCGAAATCGTGACGGCTATCCACAGCCCCTGACGGAGCGTGTCGAAGAACAAGACCTCGTGCATCATCTGTCCTCACAATCCGTCTTCAGACCGGCATCCGCAGGATTTCCTGATAGGCTTCCACCACCTTGTCGCGCAGCGTCACCGCGGTTTCGACCGCGAGTTGCGAAGTTGCCAGCGCCTGAACCAGCGCATTGGGGTCGGCAGACCCGGTCATCGCCGCCCGGGCGGTATCCTCCCCGGCCTTCAGCGTATCGGCGAAGCTGCCCAGCAGCGCGCCGAACCCGCCCCCCGCCGCATCCGCTTGTGGTGCCGGGGCGGTTGCGGGGCGGGCCTTGGCGTAGGTCAGAGAGGCGAGTGTGCTTCGCACGTCCATTCCGGATCACCCCCTATTTGCGCAAAAGATCGAGCAAGCTTTGCGACATTTGCCGGGCCTGATCGAACAGTTTGAGGTTCGCCTCGTAGCTGCGCTGCGCTTCGCGCGCGTCGGCAATTTCAACGACCATGTCGACGTTTGATCCGTCGTAATAGCCGTTGCCATTGGCCAGCGGATTGCCCGGATCGTAGATGCGGGTCAGGTCCGAAGGGTCGAGTTCGACATCGCCAAGCGCCACGCGACCGCTGCTTTTGCCGCCATCGACCACCGCCTCGAATGGCGCGGTCTTGCGGTGATAGCCGGGGGTATCGGCATTGGCGATATTTTCCGAAATATAGCGCAGGCGCATCGACTGCGCCTCCATCCCCGAGGAGGCGACCGAGAGGGTGCCGAGAAGTTCGCCCATATTTGCCCTCCTTACCGGCGACCAAGGCTGGTGCGCAAAAGGCCCAGCGAGGTGCGATAAATGGTCAGCGCCAGATCATGATCCTGGCGCACACCAGCGGCGGCGAGCATTTCATTCTCGAGCGAGACGTTGTTGCCATTGGGCGACATATGGCCACTCGCACGGTCCGAAACGGCGGTCAGCATCTGGCCGGAAAAGCCGTTATGATGGCCGGGCCGGGTGGTGCGCAGTGGCAGTCCGGATGCGGCGAGGTAGCTGTCCTGAAAGGGTTGCGCGTCCCGGGCGTGGTAGCCGGGCGTATCGGCATTTGCGACATTCTGCGCGATGGCCGTCAGGCGGGCAGAGGCATTTGCTGCAAGGGCGGATGCCATTCCCAAAACCTCTGGTCTGTCAAACATCGGGGCTTCTCCTCCGAACTCTCAATCAAGCTTTAAGAGTGATTCCTTTAGAAAGGGTAATGAGGAACAAAAGGAGGTCAGAATGACCGAAGCCGCGTTCGATTTTCTGCGGGCAGAGATTGCCGATTGCCAGGTCGCACGCCCGCTGGCCCGGGTGACCGAGGTTGGGCGTGGGCTGTTGCGCATCATCGGGGCCGGGGCGGATTGGGGCATGGGCGACCGGGTTCTGGCAGGCACGGCACCCGCCGCGCTGGGCGGAGAGATCGTGGCGCTGGACGGGCAAGGCGCGACGGTGCTGACCGACGAGGCACCAGAGGGCATCCGGCTGGGCGACCCGGTCGAACGTGCCGTGTCAGCCTGCATTGCCCCCCATGACAGTTGGCTGGGCCGGGTGATCGACCCGTTCGGGCGGCCGCTGGACGGGCGGCCGCTTATCCGTGGCACCTTTGCGCGGCCCTTGCGCGCGGCCCCGCCACCGCCTGCAGTTCGGCGGCGTCTGGGTGCGCGGTTGGAAACCGGGTTGCGGGTCTTCAACACCCTGCTGCCGTTGGTGCGCGGGCAAAGGATCGGCCTTTTTGCCGGGTCAGGTGTGGGCAAATCGACGCTTTTGTCGCAGTTCGCCCGACATGTCGCGGCGGATGTGATCGTCATTGCCCTGATCGGCGAACGCGGGCGCGAGCTGCGGGAATTCGTCGAGGATGTTCTGGGGCCGGACGGGATGGCGCGCAGCGTGGTGGTGGCGGCCACTTCAGACCAGTCGGCGCTAATCCGGCGGCGCTGCGCCTGGGCGGCGATGGCGGTGGCCGAACGGTTCCGTGATCAGGGAAAGCAGGTGCTGTTTCTGGCCGATTCGGTGACCCGGCTGGCCGAGGCCCACCGCGAAGTGGCGCTGGCGGCGGGCGAGCCACCATCGTTGCGCGGCTATCCGCCCTCGACCGCGCATCTGATCATGGCGCTGGCGGAACGGGCGGGGCCGGGGCCAGAAGGGGCAGGGGATATTTCGGCGGTGTTTTCGGTGCTGGTGGCGGGGTCCGACATGGACGAGCCGGTGGCAGATATCCTGCGCGGGGTGCTGGATGGCCATGTGGTGATGGACCGCGATATCGCCGAACGCGGGCGCTATCCGGCGATCAATCTGTTGCGGTCGGTGTCGCGATCGCTGCCCGCAGCGGCGGACGAGGCCGAAAACCGGCTGATCGGCCGGGCGCGGCGGCTTCTGGGTGCCTACGACAGGGCGGAGATGATGATTCAGGCCGGGCTTTATGTTGCGGGGTCCGATCCGCTGGTGGATGCAGCCATCAGAGTCTGGCCGCAGCTGGATGCCTTTCTGTCCGAGGCCGAGCCGGATGGGGTAGGGGCCAGCTTCGCCCGGTTGGCCGAGATATTGGCACGGTCAGAGGAGGGTCCTGCCTATCAGACGTAACGCGACAGAACCGCGGGCGAGAGACCTTCGCGCTGCCGGGAGCGATCCAGAAGGCTGAGTGCCGTGGAATTGGTGTTGATCACGCCAGATTGCGCCTGCGACCGGACAAGGAAAAGCCTGATCAGCTTTTCGGCCTTTTCCGGGTCTTTGAACTGGCTGACATCCGGTGATCCGAACAAGCTTTCGGCGCGGGTTTTCAGGACGGCAAGCTGCTTGTCGATGTCGGCCCCGGCAAAGCTGGAGGGCAGGCCGAAGGCGGTTTGCAGAACCGACCGCAAGGGCGGTGAACCAAGGGCAGTGAACCATTTTCCATCGGGCGACAGCGTCTTTACAGCAATGGCGCCCAGCTCGCGGCGCGCATTCAGTGCCAGACGCATGTCGCCATTGGCCGAACCCACGGCGGCTTCGAACTTGCGGGTCTGATAGGCAGTCAGGATCTTGTCGGCGAAATCCGACCTTTGGGTATTGGGGACCGGAAAATCGCCAAAGCCGAAGGCAGCGGAAAATTCCAGATAACGCTTGTCGGCCAGCCGGTTGCCGAGTGCGGACGGGTCGAATGTGCCGTCGGTAAGGATCTTTTTCAGGAAGGCCTTGTTCTTGATGTCGCCCTCAAGCCCGTAGGCGGTGAGGGCGACAGACAAAAGCCGGCGGTCCGCGATCAGATCCTCGGCCGTGGAAATCTGGCCGATCCGGTCGCGGAAATAGGCCTCGTCCCGTTGCAGGGCTGGGTCGGCGGCGAAGGCTTTTTTCTGTGCCGCCATCGTGCGGTTCAGAAGAGACCAAGCCCCGTAGCCGCCCGAAGGGACAACCGGTGCAAAACTCATGATCCGGTGGCCAGAAGGCGCGCCTCGCGCGGAAGCAGGGTGCGAAGTGCCTTGAGTGCCTGATAGAACTGGTCGTCCAGCAGTGCCTCGGTCACGGCGGCAAGCTGGGCGCGGCTGTCATGGTCGGTCAGCGCCAATGAAAGTTGTTCGACCCCGCGCATCAGTTGCAGCCGCGCCTCGTCAGGTTTGGCGTCGCCCGACAGGACCAACTGCGCGATGTAGCAAACGCGGCGCACGGGGGTATTCACTTCTTCGGGGTGGATGGCGTCGCGCAGGCGCAGGATGTTGGCGTTGGGGGTCAGGATTGCAAGTCGCGTGCGCTTGTCGCCGTTTTCGATCACCGCGCCATTGACCAGCACGCGTTCGTGGGGGGCAAGTTTCAGAACCAGTCCGCTCATGTCCGGTCCTCCTCGGGGCGCAGGCCCCGCATTACGGCGATATTCACATCAACCAACGCCTGCACCCCGCCGTGCCCGGCCAGCACCTTGCTAGATTGGGCGAGGGTGAATTCGGCCAGATAGAAGATCCGCGCCCGCAACGCCGGGAGCAACAGATTTGCTGGATCGGCAACGTCAGAAGCAAGTGCGATCCAGAGGGTACGGTTGTCGTGCAGCGCCTGGGCCAGGGCACTGAAGGGGGCTTCGGGGGAAAGGGCGCTTTTCAGCAGCCGAGTGACGCGGGCAAATGCGTCATATTCAATGCTGCGTTCCGTTCTGGTCGGGGCAGCGCGGCCGGCATAGGCGGCCTTAGCCAAGAGTTGTGCGGTCACTTCAGAACCTTCCGATGGCAATGTCAGGGGCGCGGCTTTGCCGCAGCGAGTGGGGGGCACCAGTCAGGTGCCCCACCGTTTCCTTACCCGCGGAACAGCGCCAGGATGTTCTGCGGTGCCTGGTTGGCGATCGACAGCGACTGGATGCCCAACTGCTGCTGGACCTGCAACGCCTGCAGACGGGCCGAGGCTTCTTCCATATCGGCATCCACCAGGGAACCGATACCGGCCTTCAGCGAATCCGAGAGCTGCTTGACGAAGGTGTTCTGGATGTCGATCCGGCTTTGGGCCGACCCGAATTCGGCGGCTGCGTTGATCCCGGTCTGGATCAGCGATTCGATATTGCCAAGCGCTGCTGCGGCGCCCGCCGCACTG
The DNA here is from genome assembly GCA_947476475.1 of Paracoccaceae bacterium. Lineage (GTDB taxonomy): Bacteria > Pseudomonadota > Alphaproteobacteria > Rhodobacterales > Rhodobacteraceae > TMP-24. The sequence continues at coordinate 62,684 of CANJQT010000001.1, forward strand.
GAAACGTTGATTGCAGACAGGGCCGACAGGCCGCCCGAACCGGCGTTCTTGAATTGGGCGCCAACAGTAAGATCGCGCGCGCTGGTGTTCGAGAAGGCCAGCGTGCCGGGCGTCCCACTGTCGTAGTTGATTGTCAGGCCGCTGATTCCAAGCGAGTCGATCGCATTCTTCAGTCCTACGGCGACGATGTCGGACGGTGTGGTTGCCGCAGCATCGGCGGCGCTGACGGTATAGGTGGCGGTCTTGCCGCCAATCGTGACGCTCAGGCTGTCACCGGCGGCGAAAGCGTTGGCGCCAGAGGCGGCGATTTCTATCGTGCCGGTACCGGACGTGTTGTCCAGATTGAAGCCGGCTGTATCGCCATTTGCCGAAACGCCGGTAGAGGTGCCCAGCACGTTCTTGGCCGCATAGGCGCCGGTTGACAGGTTCTGGGCGTTGATCGCGATGGATGACGTAACCACGCTGCCGTTCGACTGGCGATCAAGCGAGGCAAGCACGTTCACAGTGGTCTGCGATCCGTCAACCAGGTTAAGCCCGTTAAACTGGGCCGCGCCAACCACCGTATTGATCTGCGAACGCAGAACGCCGATGTCGGTCTGGATCTTGGCGCGATCGACGTTCGATTCCTGGGCAGCGACGATCTTGCCCTTGATCTCGGTCATCAGGTCGGTGACGGTTTCGGCGGCCTTGCGGGCCACGGCCACGGTCGATTCCCCTAGCGAAAGGCTGTCAGAAATCCCCTTGAAGCTTTTCACATCCGATTCCATGACTTTGGAAATCGCCCAGACCGCCGAATTGTCGCGCGCCGAGCCAACGCTTTTGCCGGTCGAAATCTCGTCCTGAGTCTTGTTCAGATTGGCGTTGATGCCGCGCAGCGTTTGCAGGGCGACCATCGAACTGGAGTTCGTCAGAATACTGGACATCGTCTTTCCTTCGCAGAAGGGGCGCTTTGCGCCCGACAAAGAGGAGCGCCGCAGTGCGGCGGTGACGGTTTTCTGACCGATGCGGGATGCGGCTTTTGCTGCTGCCCGCGCCACCCGGTTCAGGGTGCAGATCCGACCATCCCGCCCAAACCCTAAGTTTTCCCTAAACCTGCCGGATCAATGCGGAAAAGTTGATCCATCGCAGATCATGCCCGCCTTTCGACCTTGCAGGTGAGGGCGCCATGATGGCTGGTGCGGCCGTCTGCCGCATAGGAGGTCAGCCCTTCATTCGCGGTACGGATCGCGGCCAGCCGCGTGATTGCTGCGCGCAATCCGTCCTGTACGGCGCGCAGCAGTCGATGGTTTTCGCTGGCCTGGGCCTGCAGCCCACGCAGCGCGGCCGCGTTCGCGCCTGCAAGCCGCGGCAGAACTGCCGCCTTGCGGTCAGCCAGACCCACCAGACCATTCAGCTTTCCGGCCAGCAACAGCCCGCGTTCTTCTTGGAAAAGCGCGCGCAACTCTGTGAGGGGGTCATTGGCCAAGGGTAGGATCCTACCGCGCCTTCAGCGCCGAAAAGATGCTTTCCGCCAGCCCGATTCCCCCGGAATGCGCCATGGCGCGGGCCTGCTCGCGCAGCAGAAAGGTGGAAAACTGTTCCTCGCCTGCACCACCACCGAATGAATCGCGCTGTGCGCCAGCGCCCATCGGCTTAAGCATTTCGGCCAGAAAACTGGCCTCAAGATCTTCGGCCGCCAGCCGAAGGGCCTGATCCCCCCGCGATGGGGAAAAGGGGAGCGGTACCACGGGCAGCAGATCCATCCATCTTCTCCGATCAATGCATTTTGAGGCATTTGAACAGAAGGCGGTAAAGAAGCGGTAACCCGGCTTGGTCAATGTGCGGGGGCACAGGCAGAAGTCGTGGTGACACATGGAAGTTGCGGTAATTCCGTCGTTGCCCGGACCCGGTCCGGGGCTATTGAGGCCAGAAGTTGGTAAGGTGGGGGTGTCGGCCGATGCCGCACTGGGCTTTGGCGAGGCTTTTCTGGCGCTGGTTGAAACGACCGCGATAGACCCTTGCAGGGATGACGTCAGTGGTGAGCAGGATGCGGGCGAGGTGCCTGTGCAAGTGCCACCGATGTTTGCCGAAACCGCGTTGGTCTTGCCGGTGAACGCCCGGTGGCCCAATGGCACAGTTGCGGATGCTGAAAGCCCCGTGGCGCTGTTGCCGGTATCCTTTAGCGCCGCGGGGGGTAGCCCTGCGCAGGCAGCCACGCCGGAAGATCCGGTGCCAGAGCTGTGGCCGGACATGAAAAGGGGCAGCCAGATGCCGCTTCGATCCCAAGTGGGGCCGGAACCGCAGGCAGAACCGATCCAAACGCCGCCCAAGAGCACGCCACCGGCGACGGATTCGGACACCATAAAGGGGGCGGACAAGGCCGAAGCCTTGCCAGATCCGCAAAAGGCGGCTGTGCATGCGGAAATCCCACCCCCTTTCGCGCAAGAGTCACCGGGGAAATTGCGGAAGGGTGACTTTAACTGGCCCCGTCTACCGAATGGAAACCTGCCTGCGCACGAACGGGGGCAGGGTATTGTGCGTCGATCGCAGGCTTTTGGGCTTGATCGCCCGCACTGGCCGCACGAAGGGTTGCCGCCCGCTTGGCAGGCGTCGGGCACCGCACCGGACGGTGAAACGGAGGTCGCTGCGGTCATCGGCAGAGTGATGCAGGTGCTTCCGGATGCTTTGGCAGGGTCTGCCCCTGCTGTGGCGCAGGGCGAAGCGCGGCCAAAGAACGGGCAAGGTGCGCCGGTCTGGCGGGCTGAAGGTTCTGCCGCCCATCCGGCTGGGCTGTGGGACAGTCCCGCGCCCCGCCCCATGCACCCGGGTGCGCCCAAGGGTGTGGCGGAACTGCCGAACCCAGACGTTGCCGTCTTTTTGTCTGATCCGTTGCAGCCCTTTCCCGAGGCAAGGCCCGATGGCGGCGTGCAACCGGCCCATGGAACGGATCAGCCCGGCCCGCGCGGCTTTTGCCACAGCCTGCCCGCCAGCCTTCACAACCCGCACCCCATAGGCCTGCAACTGGCCAAAGAGATGCCGGTGACAGCGGGTCAGCAGGTGGAAATCACCCTTTCCCCCGAAGAGTTGGGAAAGGTGCGCATGACCTTGTCATCGGTCGATGGCGGGCTGACGATGCTTCTGGTGGCGGACCGCCCGGAAACGCTGGATCTGATGCGGCGCCACATTGACCAGCTTGCGCGGGACTTCCGCGACATGGGATTTGAGCTGCTGACCTTTGCCTTCGCCGATGGGCAGGGTGATCGCGCGCCTCCAGATCAGCCGCAGGCGCCGGACCCGCTGGCAGAGGCAGACCCGGTTTCTGCGCCCGGCCGATCCCGTATGCAGGTGATTGCCCCCACGCATTTTGCCACGCCGAATGACCGGCTTGATCTGCGCCTTTGAAGGAGACAGCGATGACCGTCAGCGCCCCCCGCGAAGCTTTTCAGTCTGCCGCGCCTGCACTTGCGCCAAGGCCGGAGGCGGCGAAACCCTCGTCCGACTACCAGATGTTTCTCAAGATGCTGACCACCCAGATGAAGAACCAGGATCCGCTGAACCCGATCGAATCGTCGGATTACGCGGTGCAACTGGCCACATTTTCCGGGGTCGAGCAGCAGGTGAGGACCAATGATCTTCTGACCGCCCTGACCGGACAGCTGGGGGCTGCTTCGATGGGGCAATATGCCGCCTGGGTCGGAATGGAAGCGCGCGCGGCAATGTCGGCCGCCTATGACGGCACACCGCTGACCCTGTATCCGGCGCCGGCGCAAGGGGCGGAACGGACGGTGCTGGTGGCTTATGATGCGCAAAACCGTGAGGTTATGCGGCAGGAAATTCCGGTTTCAGCCGATCCGGTACAATGGACGGGTCAGACCGCGACCGGCGGGCAGGTCCTGCCGGGCACCTACACGTTCAAGCTGGAAAGCTATGTCGCAGGCGAAGTGAAAGCCTTGGACTTGGTCGAACTGTTTGGCAGGATCACCGAGGTGCGGCAGGAGGCTGGCGGGCCGGTGCTGGCCACGGCGGGTGGCGGATTGGTTGCCCCGGCTGCGGTCAAGGCGCTCAGGCCGGCCGCCACACCCTGAGGGCGGGCTAAAGCTTCAGAATCATCGCCAGCGCCGCCCCCGCCCCGGCACAAGCGAGGCCGATCAGGATCGTGCCCAGCGGCCAGCGGCGCGGGGCGGCTGCAGTTGCAGGTGCCGTCATCTGCCGGGTCAGAAGTGCCTCGGCGATCTGCGGCAGTTTGGGGCCGAACCGGCCCAGCACCTGCACGGTTTTCAGCAAGTCGCGCACCAGGGCCTGCGGCCCTATGTTGCGGCGGACGTAATCTTCGACCACCGGACGGGCCACCTGCCAGATGTTGACATGCGGGTCGAGTGAGCGGGCCACCCCTTCGACCACCACCATCGTGCGTTGCAACAGGATCAGTTCGGTCCGGGTTTCCATGCCGAACCGCTGGGTCACCTCGAACAGGTAAGACAGCAGATTGGCCATCGATATCTGGTTGGCCTCCATCCCGGCGATCGGCTCGCCCACCGCGCGCAACGCACGGGCGAATTCGTGGATGTCGCGGTCGGCCGGCACATAGCCCGCTTCGAAATGCACCTCGGCCACGCGCACATAGTCGCGGCGGATGAAGCCCATGAGAATTTCGGCATAGACCCGGCGGGTATAGGCGTCGATCGCCCCCATGATCCCGAAATCATAGGCGATGATGTCACCATTGGCGGCCACCTTCAGGTTGCCCTGATGCATGTCAGCGTGAAAATAGCCGTCGCGCAGCGCATGGCTGAGGAACAGTTCCAGCACCCGTGCGGCCAGTGCCGCACAATCGTGTCCAGCTGCCCGGATCGCCGCCACATCGCCAAAGGCTATCCCTTCGGCCCAGCCCATCGTCATCACCCGCCGCGAGGACAGATGCCAAAGCGGCTGCGGCACACGAAAGCCCTTGTCACCCGCAGTATTGGCGCCAAACTCCGACGCGGCCGAACTTTCCAGCCGCAGGTCAAGTTCGCCCATCACCACACCTTCGAAATGGGCAATGACTTCGGTGGGCCGCAGACGGCGCGAGGCGGGCGACAGCGCCTCGATCAGGCCCGCAGCAAAATAGAAGGCGTCGATATCGCGCTGAAAGGCGCGTTCGATCCCCGGGCGCAGCACCTTGACGGCCACATCCAAGCCCGAGGTCAGGCGCGCCTTGTGGACCTGCGCGATCGACGCCGCCGCGACGGGTTCGGAAAACTCTTCGAACAAGGCCTCGACCGGCTTGCCCAGTTCGGCTTCGATCATCACCTTGGCGGTAGCGGTGTCAAAGGGGGGCAGCTTGTCTTGAAGCATGCGAAGCTGGTCAGACAGTTCCTCGCCAACCACGTCGGGGCGGGTCGAAAGCACTTGGCCGAACTTGATGTAGGCGGGGCCAAGTGCCGTGATCGCGCGGGTGATCGGCGGCAGCGACGGATCGCCCCGGTAGCCCAGCCAGCGGAAAGGCCAGCCCATCACCCGTGCGGCCAAACGCAGGCGCGGCGGGGCGTCCATCGCCTCTAGTGCCACCTTCATGGCGCCGGTGCGTTCAAAGGTCGCCCCGGTGCGGATCAGCCGCCAAAGGTTATGCGGACCACGCATCAGATCTTCCAGCCGGAATGCAGGGCGGCAATGCCCATCGACAGGTTGCGGTATTTTACCTGACCAAAGCCCGCCTGCCGGATCAGCCCGGCGAAGGTTTCCTGATCGGGGAACTTGCGGATCGATTCGACCAGATACTGATACGAGGCGCGGTCATTGGCGACGAGCTGCCCCATCAGCGGGATCACGTTGAAGGAATAAAGATCATAGGCCTTTTGCAGCATTGCATTCGGCATCTGGCTGAATTCCAGCACCATCAGCCGCCCGCCGGGTTTCAGCACGCGGTAAGCTTCGGCCAAAGCGTCGGGGATGCGGGTCACGTTGCGGATGCCAAAGCTGATCGTATAGACATCAAAGCTGTTGTCGGCGAAGGGCAGTGCCATCGCGTCACCCACGATCCAGTCAAGGCTTTGGGCCAGGTTTTCCGCCTCGGCCCGCTTGCGGCCCTCGACCAGCATGGATTCGGTCAGGTCGCAGACCGTCGCGTGGCCCGACCCGGCACGGCTGAGGAAGCGGAAAGCAACGTCGCCGGTGCCGCCAGCCACATCCAGAAGCTTCTGGCCGGGGCGCGGGGCCAGCCAGTCCATCATCGCGTCTTTCCACAGCCGGTGGATGCCCACCGACATCAGGTCGTTCATCACGTCATAACGGTTGGCCACACGGGTGAACACGCCATGCACCATCCCGGCTTTTTCGCTTTCGGCCACCGTCTGGAAGCCGAAGTGGGTGGTCGAGGGATTTTCCTGGGTCATGATGCGCGCCTGAACTGATCTTGCCTTCCTTACACGGGCAGGGGCCTGATAGACAATGCGGCGGATAGACATGGGGGAATGATGCCCGAACTGCCCGAAGTGGAAACGGTACGCGCCGGCCTGATGCCGGTGATGGAGGGGCGGTTGATCCTGCGGGCGCAGGTGAACCGGCCCGACCTGCGCTTTTCCCTGCCTGAACGGATGGCCGAACGGTTGACCGGCGCGCGGGTGATGGGGCTGCGCAGGCGGTCGAAGTATATCCTGGCGGACCTGTCCAGCGGGGAAAGCCTGCTGATCCATCTGGGCATGTCGGGGCGGATGCTGGTGTCGGGGGGCATGCTTGGCGCTTTTCACCATGACCATCCCGCGCCGCAAAAGCACGACCATGTGGTGCTGGACATGGAAGGCGGTGCGCGCGTGACCTTCAACGACGCGCGTCGGTTCGGGGCGATGGATCTGATGCAAACCGCGTGGGCGGCGGATCACAAGCTGTTGCGCGGCATCGGGCCAGAGCCTTTGGGGAATGAGTTCAATGAGGCCTATCTGGCAGGGCGGCTCGCGGGGCGGGCAATGCCGGTCAAGGCGGCGCTGCTGGATCAGGGGATCGTGGCGGGGCTGGGCAACATCTATGTAGCCGAAGCCCTCCACCGGGCCGGGATCAACCCGCGCCGGGCAGCGGGCGATATGACCGGGGCCGAGGTGGCGCGTCTGGTGCCGTTGATCCGCGATATTTTGGCCGAGGCGATTGCGGCGGGTGGATCGTCCCTTAAGGATTACCGGCAGGCAGATGGCGAACTGGGCTATTTCCAGCATTCCTTCCGCGCCTATGGTCGCGAAGGCGAACCGTGCCTGTCGCCGGCCTGCACGGGCCACATTGAACGAATCGTGCAATCGGGCCGGTCTACCTTTTTCTGCCCGATCTGCCAGCGATAGGCGCCGGGGGGTTGCACCCGCGCCGGGGGCTGATAGCCATAGGGCAGCGATAGAAAGGCCCGCCATGACCTACAAGACCCTGATCGTAGAGATCGACCAGACCGTCGCCCTGATCCGCCTGAACCGGCCCGAGGCGCTGAATGCCCTGAATTCGGAGCTGATGGGCGAGCTGGCTGAATGTCTGACGGCGATGGATGGCGATGATGGGGTGCGGGCGATCGTGCTGACCGGATCGGAAAAGGCCTTTGCCGCCGGGGCCGACATCAAGGAAATGTCCGACAAGAGCTTTGCCCAGATCTTCCGCGACAATCTGTTCGCGGACGAATCGGACGGAATCCGTGCCACCCGCAAGCCGATCATTGCCGCCGTTGCGGGTTTTTGCCTTGGCGGGGGCTGCGAACTGGCGATGCTGTGCGATTTTATCATTGCCGCCGATACCGCCAAATTCGGGCAGCCAGAGGTCAATCTGGGCGTCATCCCCGGCATCGGCGGCACCCAGCGCATGACCCGTCTGGTCGGGCGGGCCAAGTCGATGGACCTGCATCTGACCGGTCGCATGATGGGTGCCGAAGAGGCCGAGCGGGCGGGGCTGGTGGCGCGCATCGTGCCAGCAGACAGGCTGCTGGACGAGGCACTGGAGGCTGCCCGTAAGATCGCCGCAAAATCCCGGCTGGCGGTGATGGCGGCGAAGGAAGCCGTCCACCGCGCCGACGAGGTCAGCCTTTCCGAAGGTGTCCTGTTTGAGCGCCGCCTGTTTCAGTCGCTGTTTGCGACCGAGGACCAGAAAGAGGGGATGCGGGCCTTTCTGGAAAAGCGCCCGGCCCGGTTTTGCGACCAATAAAGAAACTCCGCCGCAGCTTGTTGACTTATCCCCGAGTCGGCCCTAGAAGCGCGGCTTCAGATTTACTCGAACCGAAATCGGAAACGACACATGGCCAATTCGCCCCAGTCCAAGAAGCGCGCACGCCAAGCGGAGCGTCGTGAAGACGTGAACAAGGCTCGCCGCTCGCGGATCCGCACGTTCCTGCGCAAGGTTGAAGAAGCAATCGCTTCCGGCAATCAGGAAGTCGCTGCCTCTGCGCTCAAGACCGCCCAGCCGGAACTTGCTCGTGGCATCACCAAGGGTGTGCTGCACAAGAACACCGTTGCGCGCAAGATGTCGCGCCTGTCTGCCCGCGTCAAAGCGATCGCCACCGCGACCGCTTGATCGGGCAAGCCGACCGACAGCTGACGGGACGCATCTTCGGATTGCGTCCCTTTTGCATTTTGCGCAGCTTACAGGCGGGTGGCGAGGGCGCACTGTGCCCGCTTTGCACGACCTTCGGGATTCGTTCTGACAATCATTGAGTCAAGCGCGAAGATCAGTTGCGGCAGCTTCACATGACTTGCTAGCGTTCCTGTGTGATTCACTTCGTCCTGGGGGGACAGAAGGCATCAGGAATGGAACAGGGGTTGCGCCCTGTGATGTTCGCCCGGCAGATTTGGTTGCCGGGATCTGTGTCTGCTATGGTCATGCCGCCGCGTGATCCGGTTGTAGAATAGTTTTGTCCTACCGAAGCTGCATCGGCGGATGGAATTGTTTTGCCCACCCAGCTCTTGCGACGGGGCGCCCGGATTTTGGGGCGCCGCGCTCGGAAGGCAGAACGAAGGAACGCCCGGGCGCGGCCGAAAGGGCCGATCCCGTGTGGGACGGGTTTGGATGTGGGCAAGATAATATGACGAAAAACACCTGGGGGCAGGCACAAACGGAATTGCGCAAGACGGTGGGTAAGAACGCCTATGCGTCCTGGATCGAACCATTGAATCTGGTGAGTCTCGAGGAAGGCACGGCGCGTTTTGACGTGCCGACGAATTTCATGCGCGACTGGGTTTCGCGAAACTATTCCGAACAGATCCGCCTGCATCTGTTGAATGCGGGCGCCGAGGTCGAGCGGGTGGAATTCGTGGTGCCGAAGGCGCGCCCGGTACCCATCGCCAAGGTCACCGAGGCAGCCCGCAAGCCCGCGCGCGCCACCCCTGCTGCCCGCGCAGAGGAAGGCGAACTTCGCGGGGCGGCCCTTGATGCACGCTTTACGTTTGATTCGTTCGTGGTGGGCAAGCCCAACGAATTGGCCCATGCGGCCGCCCGCCGCGTGGCCGAGGGAGGCCCGGTGACGTTCAACCCGCTGTTCCTTTATGGCGGCGTCGGGCTGGGCAAGACCCACCTTATGCATGCGATCGCCCATGAAATGCAGTTGCGCCAGCCGGAACTGCGGGTTCTTTACCTGTCTGCCGAACAGTTCATGTACCGCTTCATTCAGGCGCTGCGCGACAAGCAGATCATGGATTTCAAGGAGCTGTTCCGGTCGGTCGATGTGCTTATGGTCGATGATGTGCAGTTCATCGCGGGCAAGGACAGCACCCAGGAGGAGTTTTTCCACACGTTCAATGCGCTGGTCGATCAGAACAAGCGGATCGTGATTTCCGCCGACCGTGCGCCGGGCGAGATCAAGGATCTGGAAGAGCGTATCAAGTCGCGCCTGCAATGCGGGCTGGTCGTCGATCTGCATCCGACCGATTACGAATTGCGGCTAGGCATCCTTCAGCAGAAGGCTGAACACTATCGTGGCCAGTATCAGGGGCTGAAGCTGGCCGACGGGGTTCTGGAATTCCTTGCGCACCGCATCACCACCAATGTCCGCGTTCTGGAAGGGGCGCTGACCCGGCTGTTTGCTTTTGCCTCTCTTGTCGGACGGGAAATCACGCTGGAACTGGCGCAGGATTGCCTGGCCGATATCTTGCGCGCATCGGACCGCAAGATCACCATCGAGGAAATCCAGCGCAAGGTCAGCGAACATTTCAACATTCGTCTGTCGGACATGATCGGGCCGAAACGGACCCGCACCATCGCCCGCCCGCGCCAGATCGCGATGTATCTGTCCAAGCAGATGACGACGCGCAGCCTGCCCGAGATCGGCCGCCGCTTTGGCGGGCGCGATCACACCACCATCATGCATGGGGTGCGGGTGATCGAAGAGATGCGAACCTCTGACCCGCAGCTGGGTGAAGATGTCGAACTGCTGCGCAGGCTTTTGGAAAGCTGAAAGGTGGCCTGGCCCGGTCAGAGCGTGTCCGCTTGCGCAGGCCACCCTTGACGCCCCGGCCAATCCGGCGGAAAACCTGAAAAAATCTTGAGAGTTGAGGGAAAGTTGTTAGCTTTCCCTTCCCGGGCCTCGACCCGGCATGACAGGGGACGGAAATGAAGATCAGCATCGAACGCGCAACGCTTCTGAAAGCGGTCGCTCAGGCGCAGTCGGTTGTCGAGCGGAGGAACACGATTCCGATTCTGGCCAACGTGTTGATCGAAGCCGAAGGCAGCACCGTATCGCTGCGCGCCACCGATCTTGACATCGAAGTGACGGACAAGGCCACCGCGATGGTCGAGCGGGCCGGGGCCACCACGGTGTCTGCGGTGATGCTGCACGAGATTGTGCGCAAGCTGCCTGACGGGGCGCTGGTGCAACTAACCGATGACGGAGCGACGGGGCGGCTGACGGTGCAGGCCGGACGTTCGACCTTTTCGTTGGCGACGCTGCCGCGCGAGGATTTCCCGGTCATGGCCTCGTCGGAATATGCGGCCAACTTTACGGCCCCTGCCGGGGTGCTGCGCCGGCTGTTCGACAAGTCGAAATTCGCGATTTCAACCGAAGAGACGCGCTATTATCTGAACGGCGTCTATATGCATGTGGCCACCGGCGAAGATGGGCCGGTGCTGCGCTGCGTGGCCACCGATGGCCACCGTTTGGCGCGGATCGACGCGCCGCTGCCGACAGGTGCCGAAGGGATGCCCGGCGTGATCGTGCCCCGCAAGACAGTGAATGAACTGCGCAAGCTTCTGGAAGATGACGACATGAAGATTGCGGTATCGGTTTCGGAAACCAAGGTGCGCTTTGCCACCCCGGCGATCACGCTGACATCGAAGGTCATTGACGGGACGTTCCCTGACTATACGCGCGTGATTCCCACCGGAAACACCCGGCGTCTGGAAGTGGATGCGGCTGAATTTGCCAAGGCGGTGGACCGGGTGGCGACGGTGTCGTCGGAACGGTCGCGCGCGGTGAAACTGCAGCTGGACGAGGATCGGCTGATCCTGTCGGTCAATGCGCCCGATTCGGGGGCGGCGGAAGAAGAGCTGGCGGTCGCCTACAGCGACGAGCGGCTGGAAATTGGTTTCAACGCCAAATACCTTCTGGAAATCGCCAGTCAGGTGGACCGGGAAAATGCGGTATTCCTGTTCAATTCTTCGGGCGACCCGACCCTGATGCGCGAAGGCAATGACACCTCTGCCGTCTATGTCGTGATGCCGATGCGGGTGTAGGGCCCCGGGAGGCGCTGTCCCCCGAAGACCCCCCGGAATATTTGGACCAAGATGAAAGGCACGATCCGTGCCCGACTTTTCCGTTACCGATCTGCTGTTGTCGCACTTCCGGTCGCACCGGCGGACGGCGTTGGCATTTGACGGGCGGCCGGTGGCGTTGTTCGGACCCAACGGGGCCGGCAAGACCAATGTGCTGGAAGCCATTTCGCTTTTGTCGCCGGGGCGGGGGCTGCGGCGTGCCGCGGCCGAAGATCTGTCGCGTCTGCCCGAGGCGTTGGGTTGGAAGGTGGCGGCGACGATTGGCGGGCATGAGGTGGAGACCGGCGCTGAAGCGGGTGGCTCGCGCAGCGTGACGCTTGACGGCAAGGCGGTGGCCCAGCTGGCGCTGGGGCGGGTGGCGCGGATCCTGTGGCTGGTGCCATCGATGGACCGGCTTTGGCTGGAAGGGGCGGACGGGCGGCGCCGGTTTCTGGACCGGATGGTGCTGTCGTTCGAGCCTGCCCATGCCGAGGTGGTTCTGGCCTATGAAAAGGCCATGCGTGAGCGCAACCGACTGCTGAAGGATCAGATCCGCGATCCCGGCTGGTATCAGGCGATTGAGGCCCAGATGGCAGAGGCGGGCGCGCGGGTGGCACACCACCGGCGCGTGGCGGTGGCGCGGCTGATGCAGGCGCAGGCAGGTGCCGAGACGGCCTTTCCGGCGGCCGATCTGGCGATCACCTATCCCGACAGCGGTGGCGAAGAGGTTTCGGACGCTTTGGCGCAGGCATTTGCCGAAGGGCGCGGGCGCGACATGGCGGCAGGGCGGACGCTGGCCGGGCCGCACCGGGCCGACTTGCAGGCGGTGTGGGTGACCAAGGGCATGGTCGCCGCGCAGTGTTCGACGGGCGAACAGAAGGCGCTGCTGATTTCGCTGATCCTCGCCAACGCACGGGCGCTGAAGGCCGATATAGGTGCTGCACCGATCCTGCTGCTGGATGAGGTGGCGGCGCATCTTGATGCCGTTCGGCGCGCGGCGCTTTATGACGAGCTGTGCGGTCTGGGCGCGCAGGCCTTCATGACCGGCACCGGGGCGGAATTGTTCGACGCCCTTGCAGGCCGCGCACAATTCTTCGAGGTTACGGATCACGATGGGCAATCCGTCGTCACCGAAAGGACCCCGTCATGACCCCGCAGCGCGTGACGCTGATCACTCTTGGCGTGGCCGATCTGGCCCGCGCCCGCGCCTTCTACGAGGCGCTGGGTTGGCGCGCGACCCGTGCATTCGACGGGGTGGTATTTTTCCAGATGCACGGCGCGGTCCTGGGGCTGTTCGGCCTGAACGATCTTGCAACGGATCAGGGCCGCCCCGATGCGCAGCTTGGCACCGGGGCGATGACGCTGGCGCAGAACTTCGCGACCGAGGCGGACGTGGACGCCGCCTTTGCGACGGCGCTGAAGGCCGGGGCCAAGGCGTTGAAGGCGCCGCAGAAGGTGTTCTGGGGCGGCTATTCGGGCTATTACGCCGATCCGGACGGCCATGTCTGGGAACTGGCGATGAACCCTTTCTGGCCGCTGAACGATGATGGCAGCCTGACCTTGCCGGAGGAAGAATGACAATCACACTGCAAAGCCTGTGGCTTTACGCAGGGGCACTGGTGATCTTGTGGATCACGCCCGGCCCGGTGTTCGTGGCGCTGACGGCACGGGCGCTGAGCGGTGGTTTTCGGTCGGCCTGGCCTTTGGCCATCGGGGTGACGATCGGCGATGTGCTTTGGCCGTTGCTTGCGATTTTTGGCTTGAGCTGGATCGTCGGCCAGTTCGGCGATCTGATGCTGGTCTTGCATTGGGTGGCGGTGGCGATGTTTCTGTTCATGGGCTTCATGCTGATCCGCCATGCCGACAATTCGATCATGACCGCAGAGGGGCGGCTGACGCGGCCGGGCATATGGCCGGCATTTTCGGCGGGGGTTGCCGCGGTGATTGGCAATCCGAAGGCAATCTTTTTCTATATGGCGGTTCTGCCCGGGTTCTTCGATCTGAGCCGGGTTAAAGGCCCCGATATTCTGGCGATCGTGCTTTTGTCGATGGCGGTGCCGCTGATCGGCAACCTGTTCACAGCCTATGCTGTCGGTCAGGCGCGCAAGCTTTTGTCGTCGCCACTTTGGCTGCGTCGGCTGAATGTAGCGGCGGGGGTGCTCTTGATTGCGGTGGGGCTGCTGATTACCCTGCTTTGACCCCAAATCTTGTGGCTTGGGCGTGACAATCCCGCCCCGACCCACTATAAGATGGGCAGTTAACAAATAGGCGGACAGGCATGACCGAGAAGGCGCAACAGCCCGGCTCTTACGACGCGGATTCAATCAAGGTTCTCAGGGGGTTGGATGCTGTCCGCAAGCGCCCCGGCATGTACATCGGCGATACCGATGACGGGTCGGGTCTGCATCACATGGTCTACGAAGTTGTCGACAATGGCATTGACGAGGCTTTGGCCGGACATGCCACCGCCGTCACGGTAAAAATTCATGCCGACGATTCCGTATCGGTGCGCGACAACGGGCGTGGAATTCCGGTTGGGATCCATGCCGAAGAGGGCGTTTCAGCGGCCGAAGTCATCATGACCCAGTTGCATGCGGGCGGTAAATTCAACAATACCGACGAAGGCGGCAACGCCTACAAGGTTTCGGGCGGTTTGCATGGCGTGGGCGTTTCGGTGGTCAATGCCCTGTCGGAGTGGCTGGAACTGACGGTCTGGCGCGACGACAAGGAATATCGGGCGCGGTTCGAAGACGGCGAATGCGTGACCCATGTGCATGAGGTTGGCCCCGCGCCCGGCATACGCGGCACCGAAGTCCGATTTCTGGCCAGCGCCAAGACCAACCGCCCGGACGGCACGTTCTCGAACCTCGAATATAATTTCAAAACCCTAGAAACTCGTCTGCGGGAACTGGCCTTCCTGAATTCCGGCGTGCGGATCATCATTGAAGACGAACGCCACACAGACCTTCAGCGCACCGAGCTTTTCTATGAAGGCGGCGTGCGCGAGTTCGTGAAATACCTTGACCGGTCCAAGCAATCGGTGATGGCAGAGCCGATCTATGTGGTTGGCGAGCGGGGCGGCATCGGCGTCGAAGTCGCGATGTGGTGGAATGACAGTTACCATGAAACGGTGCTGCCCTTTACCAACAACATCCCGCAGCGCGATGGCGGATCCCACCTGGCGGGTTTTCGCGGGGCGCTGACCCGGACCATCAACAACTATGCGCAGTCTTCAGGGATAGCGAAGAAGGAAAAGGTCGATTTTACCGGTGACGACGCCCGTGAAGGGCTGACCTGCGTTCTGTCGGTGAAAGTCCCTGATCCGAAGTTTTCAAGCCAGACCAAGGACAAGCTGGTCAGTTCCGAGGTGCGCCCGGCTGTTGAGAATTTGGTGAACGAAAAGCTTGCGGAATGGTTTGAAGAAAACCCGGCGCAGGCCAAGATCATCGTCGGCAAGATCATCGAAGCCGCACTGGCCCGCGAGGCGGCCCGCAAGGCCCGCGATCTGACCCGGCGCAAGACGGCGATGGATGTGGCGTCCTTGCCCGGCAAGCTGGCGGATTGTCAGGAAAAGGATCCGGCCCTGTCGGAACTGTTCCTGGTCGAAGGGGATTCGGCAGGCGGATCAGCGAAACAGGGGCGTTCGCGACAAAATCAGGCGGTCTTGCCCCTGCGCGGGAAGATCCTGAACGTGGAACGCGCGCGCTTTGACCGGATGCTCGGGTCCGAACAGATCGGCACGCTGATCACGGCCCTTGGCACCAGCATCGGCCGCGATGAATTCAACGTGGGCAAGCTGCGTTATCACAAGATCATCATCATGACCGACGCCGACGTTGACGGCGCCCATATCCGCACGCTGCTTTTGACCTTCTTCTTCCGGCAGATGCCGGAACTGATTGATCGTGGACACCTCTATATTGCCGAACCGCCGCTTTACAAAGTCGCGCGCGGCAAGTCCGAAGTCTATCTCAAGGATCAAATGGCACTGGAGGACTATCTGATTCAGGCCGGCGTCGACGGCGCCATCCTGAAGCTGGGAAGCGGCGAGGAAATTACCGGTGCCGATCTGGCGCGCGTTGTCGAAGAGGCGCGGGTGGTCAAGCGCATCCTGCAAGCCTTCCCCACCCATTATCCGCAGCATATTCTGGAACAGTCGGCCATCGCCGGGGCACTTTTGCCCGGCAAGATTGATGCCGATGCACAGGGTGTGGCCGATGAGGTGGCACGCCGCCTGAATGATATTGCGGTTGAATATGAGCGCGGTTGGACCGGGCGGCCGACACCGGACCACGGCGTTCGTTTCACCCGCAGCCTGCGCGGGGTCGAGGAAGTGCGCACGCTGGACGGGCAAGTCCTGCGGTCGGGCGAAGCGCGGCGTCTGGCGGCCCATACCCAGGCGCTGCAAGACACGTTCGGCACGCTTGCGCGGCTGGTCCGCAAGGACCGCGAGCAGCCGATCCACGGACCGGCCGAACTTCTGACGGCGATCCTGCAGGAAGGCGAAAAGGGCCTGACCCTGCAACGCTACAAGGGTCTGGGCGAAATGAACCCCGAACAGCTTTGGGAAACGACGCTTGACCCTTCGGCGCGCACGCTTAATCAGGTCAAGGTCGACGATCTGGCAGAGGCGGACGATCTGTTCACCAAGCTGATGGGTGACGTGGTCGAACCGCGCCGCGAATTCATTCAGCAAAACGCGCTGAATGTCGAAAATCTGGACTTCTGATCGCCGGGACTCTGGCGGCCAGCCTGCCAGAAAAAACTGACCGCCCGGCCCCGTCTGAACGGGTACAGTCATCGTTCGGGTTCGGTATCCCCTAGCCAATGATGGTTCATGCCTCAAAAGCTGCCTGCCACCCACATAAAGGCGCACCCCCTACCACTGATGGGGCGCAGGATGCCGTGGGCCTTTAGGAAACCTTTGGGCAGCCAGAGGTATCGTGCGGGGGTTCCGTGCAGACCGCACTTGCTGCCGACCGCCGGTTGATCGGTCAGATACAAGTCTCGAATTTGATAGGCAGTTCTTCTCAACCAAATTTCGCCCGGAAATTGATGGCATGCGCGCGTTTGCAGTTCTGGGGGTTGTCAGCTTTCACGCTTTTTCCGCTCTGGCGCCGGTGCCGGCCTCTTGTTGCGCCTTTGGCTGGCTGAACTTGCTTGCCGCAGAGTATCGGCCGCTTGGAAAGCGCATAGCGGCGGGCGGCGGGTCGGATCGAACCTGGTGTTCTAGGCAGAGGCCGGGATTTCGACAAATCTGCCGACACCAAGCCGCTTCTTCATCTGTGCAGCCTTGGCATAGAGGAGCAGTTCTACATTATCTGGCCGCTGTTCACGTGGATCGCGTGGAAAAGGTTTTTCGGCGGACTTATTGCCTGTGTTGCCTTGCGCAGGACGCCCGCGCCACCGGAAACCATTTTGTCGCCGCGACTGCCTTGGTGGACCTTCAGGCTTACGCAAACAGGGGTTTCACCTCCATATATGGCGAAAATCTAGCGTTTCTTCTGAAGGAGCCGGATTTCACTTACGCGCGTTTTGAGCGACCGCGCGCGTGTTCGGTTCCAGAGTCGCTCGAAGGTTGCGAAGAACATGGAAGGCCGCTCATCTTCCTCATAAGCGACTCGCACGCAGGCGCCCTTTTGCCCGATTGAATGATCTTCGGCGCCGGTATGCCTTTGGGATAGGCACGGCGATGGGTTGCGAGGCGGTGCCTGCCACGCGGTAGCCGTTGGGAAGGCGGGATTGGTTAACTCAGGTGCTCTGTGCTTTGGGCAGAAAGCGCGCGTTCATTGGCGCTACAATGCGAATGTCGCTTTTGCGGCAAGCGGACCACTTCAAAGTGCTATCTGTGCCCCCTGTCTCGCGGGGAAGAATAGCCAATCGTATTGTAAGCCAGTCGGGGTCAGACTTGCGACCGCCCCATGCCTTGGGCCAGTTTGGTCGGTGCCGTGCCAAAGCGTGCACGAAAGCTTTTTGAAAAATGCGATACTGTGGAAAAGCCGCAGGCGATGGCCACCTCCATAAGGGTCATTTCTGTGGTGCTCAGCAGATTGCGTCCCCGGTCCAGACGCAGCCCGCGATAGAATTCGCCTGGTGTTTTTCCGACGGCATCCTGAAACAACCGCTCCAGATGTCTGCGCGAATAGCCCGCAGCAGCGGCCAGATCGTCCATCGACAATGGTTCATCAATGTGGCGGTTCATCAGGGTGACAGTGGCCACAAGCACCGGGTTGCGAGAGGACATGAGTGCCGCGAGGGAACTGCGCTGTTCGGCGATCACGCCGGGCATCACGGTGCGCAGGCACATTTCCGATACCATGGCCGCAAAGGCGCTGCCGTGGTCATCGGCTATGATGGACAGCATCATGTCTGTCGATGCTGCACCGCCACCGCAGGTAAACACTCTGCCATCTGTCTCGAACCGGCCGAGCGTAGGTGAAAGCTTTGGAAAGGTCTCTGCAAAGCCGGGCTGGTTTTCCCAATGCAGAGTGAAGCGCCGCCCTTCCACCAGACCCGCCTTCGCCAGCGCCACCGCACCTGTGCATATGCCGCCCACGACGCCGCCAAAACGGTGATGCCGCTGGATTGCCGCCACAATGGCAGGATCAGCAGCCGCCATCTGCGGGTTGCCAGCGCAGACAAACAGCCGCGTCGCCTTGTCTTGCGGCTCAAGGCCGCCATCCACCCCCACGGGGATGCCGGAGGAGCTTGCCACAGCCTCACCCGATTGCGACAGCAAGCGCCAGCGATACAGCGGCTGCTGCGACAGCTGGTTGGCAATCCGCAATGGCTCGACCGCAGAGGCAAAGGCAAGCAGGGTGAAACCCGGCACCAGAATGAAGGCATAACTGCGGGTTGCCCCGGTGTCGGGGACCGGAAAGAAGGCGGCTCCTTTTGGAACCAAAGGTTCACTTTGCGTCATGGGCGAGCGGTCCTCGACAAAACTACCCTACACCAACGCCTTTCGCGAGATGCGGTCAAGGACGATGGCCACGGCCGCGATGGCATGGCCGGCGCGCAGGCCAACGGCCGCCTCCATCCGCGTCTGGCCGCAGGCTTTGTGGTGCAGCAAAAGAAACGCCCGATGCGCGGGGAACTGTGTATCCGCTAGCCGCCTCTTGTGCGGGTCGGCAGGCCAAAGATTGCCATTCGTGTCAACAACACTGGTCAGGCTCTTTCCCTCGGCGGGTTTCGCCAACACTGTCCGATCGCGACCATTTGCGCCAAACGAAGCGGGAACCTTGATCCAGACGCGTCAGGGTGAACTGCTTTAACCATCTTGCCAAAAGTCTACTTCTGCATCCCCTCAAGCAATGGCAACATCATCGTGAACAGTTCTGCTTGGGAAGAGATGTTGCACTTGGCAAAAAGTTGCCGCCGGAAAACCTTTATGGTTTCCGGGCTTAGCCCCAACCGTTGCCCAATCGACGGCGTAGAGTGGCCTTGCAGAACCAGCAGCGCGACCTCGGATTGCCGGGCACTCAGGCGGATACCATGTTTGGTCTTCATTGAATAAGTCAGAAGGTCCTGAAGGGAACGGGTGGCTTCTTGCTCTGCTGCGGGCCGCGCCCGGGCTTGCCAGTTTGCAGTCAGGAGCGCCAGAATGACGGGCATATGCGACCTTATCGCGTCCTTTTCTTTTGCGGAAAACGTTGCGGGGCCGGAGTCGTCGGTGCCCATTGATACCGTCAGGGTCGTGTCGGTATCCAAAGGCAGAAACACAGTCATTTCATCCAGAATTCCAATGCGTCCATAATACCATTTGAAGTATCGGCTGCGGCGAAATTGATCCGGCGCCATTTCCAGTAACGAGTAAATACCGCACCCAAACCCGTTGAGATGGCATTGGTAAACGGGATCAAGCAGGTATGCCGCTGGTAGATACTGAGTTTCCAGCAGTCGAAAGACATCCTGACCATAGGCCGTGCAAAACAGGACCGAAGGCCGCGACTCGCCACGGAAAGCGATCACGATCAAATTGGCGAAGCCCAGAAGCGACCGCAGGTATTCAGCGAGACAGGCATAAAAATTGAGTTGCCCCACCGCCGCGATACTGTCTGCCAAGAGCGCAAACCGGGAATCTGTCACAAGATACCTCCATCGGGTTATATAACCCTACAGAAAACGATTGTATGATCAAGAGATGGTTTTAGGGGGTATATTCCTGAACGCCGACCTATTGTTCACGTCAAATACTGGTGGCTCGTGATGCTGAAAGCCCTGGATCATCGTGCGCTTCCTGTAGCGGGTTTCACAACACCATGGATCGCGTCGCCAGGGGTGGAACTGACGGTGCATGTTTCGGCTGATCGCGTGATCGGGCAGCCAAAGATCGTGCGGCTCGATACTCCAGGCACTTTCATGGTCGATTGGCCCGTTCAGTCGACCGAAGTAGATGCGACACTGAACAGACTTTCGACCGGATCATGGTTGCGCATCGCGCAAGACACCCTTGCCGCTATCGGTCAGCCGCACGCGCTTACACTCGAATTTCTGCTGACCCGGAACACCGGGGTGCGCCGTCTGTTGGACTGGGGCGTCTTGGTGCTTGAGATAACGGACCAAACCCTTGCGCTGTGGGTTGAGGGCAAATGCCTGATGGCGGCGGCAGTCCCTTCAGGCGTCTGGATGACGCTGCGCCTTGACCTGACAGCAGCAGAGATCTTGCTGGCGATTGACGTGCATGACTCTATGGACGGCAGGCGCATCGAACACCGCATTGCCGAATCCGGCGCCAAGGCGCGTGGCGCAGACATCGCTTTTGGCAGCGACGTTAACCAAACCTTGCCAACATTGAATGCACGGTATGGGCGTATCGGGCTTGTGGCCGACGCCGGGGCGGTGGGCTGGGCCTTTCCCACAACCCTTACCTTGGGTCGCTTGCCCTCTACCAGCGGACTGCCGGGCATCCCTTTAGAGATTGTCAATCTGCCGACATTCTGTGTCCGGTCGTGCCGATGGGACGGGTCAAGTTTCGATCCCCGCCATGTCCCCACCCAGTATGACGCCATTCATTGTCATGACGATGACATGCACCATTTCGATTGGCCCGCGACTGCCCGCGTCGCCATTCCCTCGGATGCGCCAAGCGGCATCTATGCTTGCGAGATCCCGTTTGACGGCGGACGTGAGAGAATCGTTTTCTTCGTTTCCGCCATCAAACCACAGTCCCCACTGTTGTTCATTGTGCCCACCGCCACCTATCTGGCTTATGCCAACGAGGCACTGCCCGAACATCTCTACCCTTGGGTTGCGGAAGACAAAGCGCATCGCTTTGCCCAGCAGAATGGCCTGCGCTCGCTTTACGATTATCACAATGACCTCAGCGGTGTGTCCATCACGACCAACCTGAAACCAATGCCAACGCTGCGGGAAGATTACATCTATCCGCTGTGCGGCTCCCCCCATAATCTTCCTGTCGATCTGCATCTTCTGCGGTTTCTACACCGTAACGGCATCGCCTTTGATCTGATGACGGACCATGATCTTCACGCCCGGGGTGTGACCGCACTGGCGGGATACCGGGGAGTGCTGACCGGCAGCCACCCCGAGTATGTCTCGCTTGAAATGGACCAGCATCTGCGCACGTTTCTGGCTGCGGGCGGCAGTCTGGCCTACCTTGGAGGCAACGGGTTTGCCGGTACGGTGGCCTTTCAAGATGACCTGATGGAACTTCGCCGATCACCGCTAGAGCCCTCGCGGACATGGGATGGCCCGGTTTCCGAACAGCATCTCGCACTGACCAATCAGCCTGGCGGCTACCTGCGCGACCATGGCAAGGGCGAGTTTTCCCTGATTGGTGGCGCAATTTCACTGATGGGTTTCGATGCGGGCCGCCCCTTCAAGCGCACTCAGGAAAGCTATGCGCACAGTGTGGCTTGGCTTTTCGATGGCGTGCAGTCAGACGTTTTTGGCACAGATGGCATCGTTCTGAACGGGGCTGCATCCTATGAGGTCGATGCAACCAACGTGCGGATGGGAACGTCGCCCGACACTGTGGTCATTGCCCGTGCCGATGGGTTTCCAGACAGTTTTTGTCACGATGCTTCGCGGTGGTATCCGGACGGCGAAGTCGAAAAACGCCGTCACCGCTGTGCCGAAATGACGCTCCGGCATCTGCCGTCGGGTGGGGTGATCTTTTCGGCAAGTTCAGTCGGTTGGTGCGGCGCATTGCCCGAAGACGACACGATGAACGATGTCGGAAGAATTACCCTCAATCTGATAAACCGTATTCTAACCTGCCAAAAACAAGACCCTCATCAACCGTAGAAGAAGGACAAAAGCATGAAAATGAACGCACTATTGACCGCTGGCCTGTTTTTTGCCGCGGTGTCATCGGCCGCCGCTGATCCGGTAAAACTGGGGCTTCAGCCGTGGCTGGGCTATGGTCCGCTTTGGATCGCCGAAGAAAAGGGCTTTTTTGAAGCACGCGGCGTGGATGTCGAACTGACGACGTTCAACTGGGATCAGGATATGACTGCAGCTTTGGCCAGCGGCAATCTCAACGTGATTGCCTCGGCCACCAACGGCATGATCTCAAACCTTTTGCACGATGTTGATCAGAAGGGTTTTCTGATCATGGATGTGTCTTTCGAAGCCGATGCCGTCATGTCGAAAGGCGATGTGACAAGCATCGCCGACCTGAAGGGTAAGCAGATCGCTTTTGAATCGGGCACGACCAGCGATCTGCTGTTCAATTACGCGCTGAGCCAGAATGGCATGACCATCGCCGATGTGACCCATGTTCCGATGGGCGCGTCCGAAGCCGGCCTTGCGCTAATTGCAGGGCGTGTCGACGCCGCCGTCTCCTACGAGCCCTATATTTCGGCGGCCCTTGGACAAGCCGACGGCTTCAAGGTGCTTTACACGGCTGCCGAAAAGCCCGGTCTGATCAGCGACATGTTGACGGCAAATTCCGAATGGATCGCGGCCAATCCGGATGCCGTGCGCGGTTTGATCCTTGCTTGGGATGATGCGGTCAAGTTCATGCGTGAAAACCCCGAGGCCGGCGCAGAAATCATCGCAACGGCAGTTAGCAGCCCGATGGAAGAGTTCCTGCCTGCATTCGAAGGCGTGAAGTTCTACAGCCTGGCCGAAAATGCCGAAGCACTGAACGGAAGCTTCCAGGCAACGCTGACCGAAATCGGCCAGGTCATGAATGCCACGAACCCAGCCGAAATCACCCGTGTCCCGGCCCCGGAAGAGATTCTGAGCCTCGATGTGCTGACCGAGTTGTCCAAGTAATCCCCCAAAAGCGCGGCAGGCACCTTACGCTTGCCGCGCACCACTTCCAAAGGGCGTCTCATGACATCTGCCACCTCTCTCTACACCCGTTTGGCGCGACTGTTTCGCCTGCGAAAAGACATCCACCCAACGCTGTTCACGTTAAGCGGGCTGTTCGTGCCACTGGTATTGTTGGCCGCGTGGTGGGGTGCGACGGCTTTTGGTCTGGTCAAACCACTGTTCCTGCCCAGCCCCGGAGACGTCATTGCCGAAGGCTGGAGACAGCTGACCGAAGGCATCTTGTTCACGGATGCCAAAATCAGCACCTATCGCATTCTGATCGGGTGGTTGGTGGCAACAGTTGTCGCGGTGCCCGTCGGCGTTTTGATGGGGAACTTTCGGATCATCGAGGGCGCATTGGAGCCATTGATTTCGACCATTCGCTATATGCCCGTTGTAGCCCTGATCCCCTTGTCGATCCTTTGGGCCGGAATTGGCGACCTGCAGAAAGTTTTGATCCTTTTTCTCGGAACGTTCTTCCAGCAAGCACTGATGATCATGGACAACGTGAAAAATATTGATGCCAACCTCATCCGCGCTGGCCAGACACTGGGGTTCAGCAATCAGGAAATCCTGCGCCGCATCATTCTCCCCGCAGCAATGCCGGGAATTTGGGACACCTTCCGCATCACGATCGGGTGGACCTGGACTTACCTTGTCGTTGCCGAACTGGTTGCGGCCAGCGACGGGCTGGGTCGGCGCATCATGGACGCGCAGCGCTATCTTGCAACGGATACGATCCTGTTCGGAACGCTGCTGATCGGTCTTCTCGGATTGATCACTGACTATTGTTTCAAAAAAACTGGGCAGGTTTTGTTCCGGTGGAACAAGGCGGGAAGGTGATCACATGACAAGATCTTCATCTGAACCCATGCTGGTCTTGGACGGCGTTGGAAAGAACTTCTTGGTCGACAAAAAGTCAATCGTTGCTATCGACAGCATTGACCTGACCCTGCGGAAAAATGAATTCGTGTCAGTTGTCGGCACGTCGGGCTGCGGCAAATCAACCCTGCTGAACATCGTTGGAGGGCTGGAGGAAGCGACCTCGGGCGAAGTGCGCATCAATGGCGTGCCGGTCACCGGGCCGGGGCGTGATCGCGGGTTTGTCTTTCAGTCCTACAGCCTGTTTGAATGGATGACGGTCGAGGGCAATATCCGCTTTGCGCTGGAGAAATCCAATCATACCAAGGCGGAAAAAAGCGAACTCGTTGCTCATTTCGTAAAGGTCGTCGGCCTTGCGGGTTTCGAGAAGGCGTTTCCGCGCCAGTTGTCCGGCGGCATGCGCCAGCGCGTCGCCATTGCACGAGCGCTCGTTTATAAACCATCGATCTTGTTGATGGACGAGCCGTTTGGTGCGCTGGACGCCCAGACACGCGGGATGATGCAAGAACTGCTCTTGCAGGTATGGGAAGACCATAAGGTCACCGTAATGTTCGTCACGCACGACGTGGACGAGGCCATTTTTCTTGCTGATCGCGTCATTGTTTTGGCCAGCCGCCCCGGCAGGCTCAAACGCGATATCCAGATTGACCTGCCGCGCCCCCGCGCCTTTGACATCGTGACCCGGCCGGAATTCGCGGAGTACAAACGCCAGATATTGTCCGACATCCGCGAGGAAACGCTCAAGGTCATGGCAATGGAACAGCCGTGACCGGTAGTCCACCTTCTCCTATTGAAAGACATCCCATGTTGACCGCTGAGCCAAACCCAAACGCTGTTGCCTTTCATGAATTGGCCGGCCTGTCGCCTGCAGCCCGCAACCGTCTGATGCAGCGGACCGAGGGCGACATGACAAAATTTCTGCAAGGCGCCGCACCCATTATCGAGGCGGTTCGGACCGAGGCCGATGCCGCGCTGGTGCGTTTTGCGGAGGCATTCGATGGGGCCAAGATCACGGAAGCGACGATTGCCGCCACCCCGGCCGAGATGGATGCAGCCTTTGATCAGTTGGATAGGCCGTTGATCACAGCGATGGAATATGCCGCAGACAATATCCGCAGATTCCATGAGGCGCAGATGCCTTCTCAAATGTGGATGAAAGAGATTCGCCCCGGCGTTCTGGTCGGTGAGCGCGTGTCGCCGATCGATTCAGCCGCGCTTTATTCACCGCGCGGAAAAGGGTCCTTTCCGTCGATGACACTGATGACAGCGATCCCCGCAGTGGTGGCCGGTGTGCCCAGACCCGTCATACTGACGCCAGCCGGGCCCGACGGTCAGATCGACCCCGCAACGCTGGTCGCCGCGAGGCTGGCGGGTGTAAGTGATGTTTTCAAGGCAGGTGGCGCGGTTGCCGTCGCCGCTGCGGCATTTGGCACCCGAACCGTCCCGCGCTGTTGTGTGTTCGAAGGGCCGGGAAGCCCTTGGGTGATCGCCGCCAAGCGGCTTTTGCAGCATCACATCGGCTCAAGCGTGTCGGCAGGCCCCAGTGAAAGCATCGTCCTTGCTGATGACAGCCTTGATCCTCGCCTGATCGCACTTGATCTGTTGATCGAATCTGAACATGGATCGGACAGCTCAACCTTTCTTGTGACGTGGTCCCGCAGTACGGCATTGGCCGTACAACAGGCAGTTCCGGGACTTTGGGCCAAGATGTCCGCGCAGCGGCGCAGGTTTTCGGCCGATGTGCTTTGCGGTGAGAAAGGCGGAATTATCCTGACCGACAGCCCTGCCGCCGCCTATGATTTCATCAACGCGTATGCGCCTGAACACTTGCAGATCATGACAAAGGCGCCGTTTGACCATTTGCCGTTCATTCGCAATGCGGGCGAGATTCTTTTGGGTGAACACGCGCCCAGTTCTGTCGCCAATTATATGATGGGGCCAAATGCTGTCCTTCCGACCGCCGGAGCGGCAAAATACAGTTCGGCACTTGGCGTGCATACCTTCCTGAAGTCGTCGTCACTGGCGCATCTGACTGCATCAGGCCTTAGGGAAATGGCACCGCATACACACCGTTTCGCGACGTATGAAGGCTTTGACGCCCATGCAAATGCAGTCGCTCCGGGGGCCAGAGGATAGTCAAGGGCCATTCCCTGCCACGCAAAGACGCCTCATTATCGCTGACCACCATGGTGAACGGCGGCCCTCCAAGACCACCGACGTATTTCGGTTCCACATTCAGTTTGAAGGTTTCGCAAGTTGCCGAATGGCTTGCCGCAGGATTCCGGGGCAAGTGAAACGCCATCTGAGAGTCAGCTTGGGGCGAAAAAAAGTCTCCATTTACGAACGCAGGATTCTCCTTCAGGTTTCCCGGCGAGACTGTCGGTGCAGGTGCCTGCCCTTGTCAGCGCTCGTCTGACTGCACAGGAACCTGCACGTGACAGAGTTGAACCCGTTTTCACACTGCCGCCCAGCCCCTTTCTGGCTGGAGGACGCTCCGCTGCGCGTCGGGGATGCGGGAGCTTTGCCAAAAGCGGCGGACCTTGTGGTCATAGGTTCCGGCTACACCGGTTTGGCTGCGGGGATTGAAGCGGCGCGGGGCGGAATGTCTGTGCTGGTGCTGGACCGCGGTGTGATCGGCGCGGGCTGTTCCACACGGAACGGCGGGCAAGTCGGGTCAAGCATCAGGCCGGAACTGGGCAAACTGACCACACGTCACGGCGAGGCGCTGGCAAAGCGGATTCGGGACGAAGGCTATGCGGCTCTGGCCCATGTTCAGGACCTGATCACTGCGAACCGGATCGACTGCGATTGGCGCAGGACAGGGCGCTACATGGCGGCGCATAGCCCCAAGCAGTACGAAGGTCTTGAACGTCTGGCCGAAGCACGCCGCCGCGCGGGGGAGCCTGAGATCACCCCGGTGCCGCAGTCCGATCAACTGCGCGA
The DNA here is from genome assembly GCA_947476475.1 of Paracoccaceae bacterium. Classification (GTDB taxonomy): domain Bacteria; phylum Pseudomonadota; class Alphaproteobacteria; order Rhodobacterales; family Rhodobacteraceae; genus TMP-24. The sequence goes on from CANJQT010000001.1 coordinate 89,453, forward strand.
ATTGGGGTCTGACCGCTATTTTGGCGGCGCGGTCTCGCCCTTCAACGGGGCTGTGCATCCGGCCAAGCTGCATGCGGGGTTGTTGCGGGTGGCCGAGGCGCTGGGCGTGACCGTTCAGGGCGGGCGCGAAGTGACGGGCATCCGCCGCGACGGGGTCGGGTTCACGGTGGCGGTTGGCAGCGCGACCGTCGCCGCACGGCAGGTCCTGATCGCCACGAATGGCTATACCGGGCCCTTGTCGCCGTGGTTACAGCGGCGGGTGATTCCCATCGGCAGCTACATGCTGGCAACCGAACCGCTTGCCCCGGATGTCGCGGCCAGGCTGATCCCGCAGGGCCGGATGGTGGTCGATACCCGCCGCGTGGTGATCTATTTCCGCATGTCTCCGGATGGACGGCGGCTGATCTTTGGCGGGCGGGCCGCGCTGTCTGAAACCGACCCGACCCGCAGCCTGCCGCGGCTGTACCAGATGATGCTGGAGGTCTTTCCGCACCTGGCCGGAACCCCCGTCACCCACAGCTGGAACGGCTTTGTTGCATATACCTTTGACGAGCTTCCCCATATCGGCGTACAGGACGGCCTGCACTATGCCATGGGCTACTGCGGATCGGGGATATCGCTGTCGCTCTATTACGGCATGCGGGCGGGGCAGCAGATCCTTGGCCGGGCCGAAGGGGCGACGGCCCTCGATGGTCTGCAGTTCCAGACCCGGCCCCTGTATTACGGTACGCCGTGGTTTCTTGCCTCGTCGGTTGCCTGGTACCGATTTGCCGACCGGTTCTTCGCTTGATCCGAAGAAAGCACCCCATGACAAAATCCGATCTTGCTTCGCCCGTTTTGCCGCCACTGGCGTCCGGCCCGATGGCAGCCACCACGTCTCACCAGATTGGCCCGATGCTGCGCCAGCGCCGCAAGGAGCTGAACCTAACATTGGCGCAGGTGCCCGAGAAGGTTGGGATCGCGCAAGGTTTCCTGAGTGAGATTGAGCGCGATCAGGCCTCGCCTTCCGTTTCCACGCTGATCCGCCTTTGTGACACTTTGGGCATTTCGGTGGGGTCGCTCTTCACCAGCAGCCAGCCCTTGCTGGTGCGCGCGGGATCGCGCGAACATATGCGCTATGGCGGCCAGTTGATCACTTACGAGCTTCTGACCTCGCGCACTGCCAACCAGATGGCCGCGATCATGAGCCAGCTTTTGCCGGGCGGCATGTCGGGGCCGGAGCAGCACACGCTGAACGCCGAGGAGGAGTTCGTACTGGTTTTGCAAGGCGAAATGATCATGGAAATCGGTGACCGGGAATTTCATCTTTTAGAGGGCGATGCGCTGACTTTCGATCCGCGCCAAAAGCACCGCTATCTGAATCCAAGCAAGACCGGGCTTTGCCAAACCCCGCGCGTGATCACTCCTCAGCCAAGATAAGGCCTTCCCCGGATAAGACTTTACAGCGATGCACCCCCTCCTCAGTTTTCATAATTGACGAATAATCTTCGTCATAAAGGAAAACATGACGGGCCCACGCGCGAGGTTTGGCGCGATCGTGGCGAGCGGCTGGGGTAGACAAGTGCCGAAGAAGGCGCGGGCCAAGTCGGATGCCGCCCTGCGCCGCTAGATCGCCGCAGCTTGGCGGTAAAGCCGCAGACTCTACGGCGCGCTCAGGATTTGTCACTTTCTGCTGCGGGTGGGTGGCGGAACATGACACGACCACCAACAGCGTTTTTTCTGATGGTCTTGGTTGCGCATTGCGTTACAGGCCGACATGATCCTGGCTCTGGGGGTGAACAGCCCTTGTTTGCCGCCGGCGGCTGCCGGGGTGATCAGGGCCACTGGTGCCGGGCGTGTGATATGTCAGACGGGAGGGAACAAGGTGTCGACCTCGCGTGAGATTCTAGAGCGGCTGATCGCCTTCGCCTCGGTAAGCGTAGACACCAATTTGCCGATCCTTGGCTGGATAGAGGACTATCTTCTTGGGCTTGGGTTTACCTGCCACCGCCTTCCGGATGCATCTGGGCAAAAGGCCGGGTTGTTCGCACGCATAGGGCCTGCGGGCGACGGCGGAGTGTTGCTTTCGGCCCATTGCGACGTGGTGCCAGTGACCGGGCAGGTCTGGACGCACGACCCCTTCCGGCTGACCGAGCAGGACGGTCGGTTCTATGGTCGGGGTACAACCGACATGAAAGGGTTTCTGGCGGCGGCCCTGGCGGCAGCGGCCTTGGCCGCAAGGGCGGATCTGACCGCGCCACTCATGCTTGCGATTTCCTATGACGAAGAACTGGGCTGCCTGGGCATCCGCGCGATGATTGACCGGTTTTTGCCGCTTATGGGGCGGCCTGACTATTGCATTGTCGGCGAGCCCACGGAAATGCAGATTGCCATCGGCCATAAGGGCAAGGCCGCTTACCGCGCCACTTGTCACGGGATGGCTGGTCATTCGGCAATGGCGCCGCGCTTTATCAATGCGCTGCATCTGGCGGCAGACCTGATCGGGGTCTTGCGTGCCGAGCAGGATCGGTTGTTGGCTGAAGGCGCGCAGGATCTCGCCTATGATGTGCCATCTGCGACGGTTCACGCGGGCAGACTGTCCGGGGGGGTTGCGCTGAACATCGTGCCGGACCGCGCCGTCCTGGATTTCGAGATACGCCATCTTCCGGCCGAGCCTGCCGCAGGAATTCTCGCGCGCATTCAAGCCGGCGCAAGGGCGGTTGTGGCTGCGGCGGCGAACCCGGAGGCGCGGATCGAGATCGCGGAGGTCAATGCCTATCCTGGCCTGGAAACAGCACCTGATGCGGTGGTGGTGGCCAAGGTCGCGGCGTTGCTGGATGCCCCGCAGAAAACCAAGGTGGCCTATGGCACCGAAGCCGGGTTCTTTGCCGCACTGGGCATTGCGACGGTCGTTTGTGGGCCGGGGTCAATGAACCAAGGTCATCAGCCGGACGAATTTCTTGAGGTGGCGCAATTGGACAGATGCGATGCGATGCTGTGGCGGCTTGTCCAAAGCCTGTCACGCTAGAAAGAAACCCACGTCGATCATGCGCTGTCAGGGGTTCACCACCCATCAAAACTTGCAGCCTGGGGATGCTTTCAGAATAAAGAGAGCGTACGTCAAAAACTGGCAAGTGCCGCCTGTTGAAGGCGGCTGTTTTCGGTGTGCCGCAGGGTTGATTCAGCCAGATCGTTTCAATAGCCTGCCTGTGATCCGGCAATCGCCGCGGCAGTGGAATGCAACCAAAGCGACATGGCCCGGCTTGGTTAGGGCTGAACAAGGATTTCTTTTGACGTTGGCAATTCGTCGTTCCGTTTCGTTCCAAGGCGTCGGTCTTTAATCGCCACTGAAAGTCTAACTGAGGAACCGGATGAACCGCGAAGCGAACGAATGTTGCTGGTCGTTGTGCGGCGGGGCGGTTGATAGCAGACCTCATTCCATCCCAATCCGTTGCCACCTCTGAACCGCCCGGAACGCGCGAAAAGGACCCAGGAATGCCAGTTGAAATCGTCGAGACACTCGTTATTGGCGCAGGCCAGGCCGGAGTCGCCATGAGTGAGCATCTCAGCAAAAGCAGAGTGCCCCACCTTGTTCTTGAGCGCAGCCGCATCGCTGAACGTTGGCGCACGGCAAGGTGGGATTCACTGGTGGCAAATGGCCCGGCCTGGCATGATCGCTTTCCGGGGCAGGAGTTTTCCGGAATCGACCCTGATGCCTTTCCATCTAAAGAAAGCATCGCGGACTATTTCGTGTCTTATGCAGATAAGATTGACGCCCCCATCCGCTGCGGCGTCGAGGTGAAAGATCTGCGGCGAAATGCCGGTCGTCCGGGCTTCCGTGTCGAGACATCGGAAGGCGTGATCGAGGCGACCTATGTGGTTGCCGCCACCGGGCCTTTTCAACGCCCTGTCGTGCCGCCCGTCGTTCCGGAAGACATGGGCATCGTACAGATTCACTCAAGTGCCTACCGAAATCCAGGCCAACTGCCAGATGGCACCGTGCTGGTGGTTGGCGCAGGGTCATCGGGCGCGCAGATTGCCGACGAACTGCAGCGTGCGGGAAAGAAGGTTTACCTTTCGGTCGGAGCCCATGACCGCCCGCCGCGGCGCTATCGGGGGCGTGACTTCGTGTGGTGGTTGGGGGTTCTGGGCAAATGGGATGTGGCGGCCCCCACGCCGGGAACCGAGCATGTCCCAATCGCGGTCAGCGGTGCCCGTGGCGGGGAAACCATAGATTTCCGGCGCTTCGCGGCACAAGGGATGACACTGGTTGGCCGGACCGAGAACTTCAGGGACGGGGTGATGACTTTCGCCGGGGATCTTGCAGGGAATATCCTGCGGGGCGACGCCAACTATCTTTCCGTTCTGGATGAAGCCGATGCCTATGTCGCGCGCAATGGGCTTGACCTTCCGCTAGAGCCAGAGGCGCGGGTGATCGATCCGGACCCGCCTTGCGTGACACACCCGATCCTTGATCTCGATCTGGCAAAGGCAGGGGTGACGTCGATCGTTTGGGCAACTGGCTTTGCGCTTGATTTCAGCTGGATGAACGTTGACGCTTTCGACGAAACCGGCAAGCCGAAGCATCAACGCGGCGTGTCGGCGGAACCTGGGGTGTATTTTCTGGGGCTGCCGTGGCTGTCAAGGCGCGGGTCCAGCTTCATCTGGGGCGTCTGGCATGACGCCAAGTACATTGCGGATCACATCGAAATCCAGCGCGGATATCGTGCCTACAAGGCAGGTACAGACCACAAGGCCTGAGGCAGATCACAAGACAGCAACGGCAGCCGGGCAAGAACTGTTTGGCTTTCGCGGTTTCATCGCCCCTGACAATCACCAAACCGGAGACCGAAATGGCACATTACCGTCACCGCAAGTTCAACACCAAAGACACCTACCCCGAGCAGAAGCTGGACAATGATCTTTGTCAGGCCGTTGTGGCGCGCGGCACCACGATCTTTCTGCGCGGGCAATGTCCGCAGGATCTGGACACTGCTAAGAACATCGACAGCCATGATCCTGTGGAACAGACCCACAAGGTCATGCAGAACATCAAGCAGTTGGTCGAAGAGTGCGGCGGCAAGATGGAGCATGTGTGCAAGGTGGTTGTCTATGTCACTGACGTGCGCCACCGCGAGGCGATCTACCGCACGATGGGTGAATATATCAAAGGTGTATTCCCGGTATCGACCGGCATCTGTGTCACTGCATTGGCACGCCCCGACTGGCTTGTCGAAATTGACGCCACGGCCGTCATCCCGGACTGAAATCGCCAAAATGCCGGCCCCCCCCTTGGGCCCACGTTGAATAGGACCGCACATGACGTTTTCCCTTGTCGCCCACTGCAAGAATACCGGGCAGTTCGGTGTCGCGATCAGTTCGTCTTCGCCCGCCGTCGGCGCACGCTGCGCCCATGCGCGGGCGGGTGTCGGGGCGGTTGCCAGCCAGAACATCACCGATCCCGCGCTTGGGCCGATCGTGCTGAACGCTTTGCAGTCTGGGCAATCCGCGCCAGAGGCCATCGCGGCAATCGTGGCGGCCACGCCATATATCGATTACCGCCAGCTTTTGGCGGTAGACGCTCAGGGCCGCACGGCCATTCATTCGGGCCGCCAAGTGCTGGGCGTGTGGGGGGCCGCGCAAGCAACGCATGTTGCAGCGGGCGGCAATCTTCTGGCCAACGACCGGGTGCCGCAAGCGTTGGTTGATGGGTTCAATGCTGCGGTCGGCCACTTGGGTGACCGGCTTCTGGCCGCGATGCAGGCCGGGTTGGCGGCAGGCGGCGAGGCCGGCCCGGTGCATTCCGCCGCGTTGCTGGTCGTTGACAGGCTAAGTTGGCCCATTGTCGATTTGCGCTGCGACTGGACCGAATCCTGCCCCATCGAAGCTGTCAATCAGGCATGGCAGGTCTATCGCCCACAGATCGCAGCCTATGTTCAACGTGCCGAAAACCCCACCATTGCGCCCTCGTATGGCGTGCCGGGCGACGAATAGCGACTGGGCAGAGGGACCGCCCTGCTACTTCTGGCCGATTTTTGGTTCAGTCCGCGCCAGAAGCCGTTCGATATTGGGCCTGTGGCGGTAAAAGACCAGCGTCGCCAGAATGAGGCTTAGCCAGGTTATCTGCGGATAGCCCAGAAACCCCGCCCAGACCGCCGCCAAAGCCGCCGCGACCAGTGCTGAAAGCGAGGAGATGCGGCTGACCAGTGCGGTCACAAACCAGGTCAGGCAGGCGGCAATCCCGACCGGCCATGCCAGTGCCAGAAGTATGCCAAGGAAGGTCGCCACCCCCTTGCCGCCCTTGAATCCCAGCCAGACCGGGAACAGGTGCCCGATGAAGGCCGCCCCGCCCGCCAATTGCGCAGCATCCTCGCCCGTACAGGCTCGCGCGATCAGCACCGCCAGCGCCCCCTTGCCTCCGTCCAAAAGCAGGGTGGCCAATGCCGCCCCCTTGTTGCCTGTCCGTAGCACATTGGTCGCCCCAATGTTGCCGGACCCGATGTTGCGCAGATCACCCAGCCCCATCACGCGGGTCACCAGCACCCCGAAGGGCACCGATCCCATCAGATAGCCCAGCACCGCCGTCAGGATCAGCCCCAGCACGCCTGTCTCAATCTCTGGCATTCTCAGCCCTCCGCCCCGAAAACCTGCACTCCGCCGACGAAAGTGCGCAGAACCCGCCCCTCCATCCGATGCCCGTCAAACGGCGTGTTCTTCGACTTGGATTTCAGCTTGAAACGGTCCAGCACGAAGGGCGCATCGGGGTCAAACAGCACCAGATCGGCGGGGCTGCCTATCGCCAGCCGCCCCTGCGGCAGGCCCAGCCGCTTCGCCGGGTTCAGCGCCATAGCGCGGAAAAGCTGCGGCAGCGTCAGTTGCCCCGCATGATAAAGCCGCATCGCGGCGGGCAGGAAGGTTTCCAGCGCCACCGCCCCGCTGGCGGCCTCCTCATAGGGCAGGCGCTTGCTTTCCTCGTCCTGCGGCGTGTGCATCGAACTGATGATGTCGATCAGCCCCAATCCCACCGCTTCGACCATCGCCAGCCGGTCGGTTTCCGACCGGAGCGGCGGCTTGACCTTGAAGAAGGTCCGGTAATCGCCCACGTCGAATTCGTTCAGCGTCAGGTGATGGATGGATGTGCCCGCCGTCACGTCGAAGCCATTCTTCTTGGCGCGCTCCAGGGGCGGCAGGGCGCGGGCAGTGGTGATCTGGTCGAAGTGATAGCGCACACCGGTCATCTCGATCAGCGACAGATCGCGGTCCAGCCCCATCCGCTCGGCCATCGGCGATACACCGGGCAAGCCGCGCAAGCTTGCGAACTTGCCGCTGGTCGCCGCCGCCCCCGAAGACAGGCCCGGGTCCTGCGGGTGGCCCATGATCAGCGCGCCAAGCGACTTGGCGTAAACCATGGCGCGCGACAGCACCTTGGTGTCGGTCACCACATGGTCGCAGTCGGTAAAGGCGATGGCACCGGCATCCAGAAGAAACCCCACCTCTACCATCTCGCGCCCGGCGCGGCCCTTGGTCAGGGCAGCCATGTGGCGGATGCGCACGGGGCTGGCTTCGGCGGCGCGGCGGGTGACGAATTCCAACCCCTCGGGCGTGTCGATGGCGGGCAGGGTATCGGGCCGGGCGATGAGGGTGGTCACACCCCCGGCAGCGGCGGCCAGACCGGCCGAGCGGAAGGATTCCTTATGCCGCTCGCCGGGTTCACCGACCTTGACGCCCAGATCGACGATGCCGGGGGCCAGGCAGTGGCCCTGGCAGTCGAGGATGGTGGCACCCTTGGGGGCGGGGCCGTTCAGGGCGGCGATCTGGCCGTTTTCGATGGTCAGGGAGCCTTCGGAGTCCGTGAGGTTTTCCGGGTCGATCAGGCGGGCGTTGATGAGGTGAAGGGTCACGATTTTCCTGCTATCCAAAGCGGGAGCCATCGCAAGAACGCGCGGCTTGATTTGTGGTTCAGTTCTGCTGTCAGGGCTTCAATGAGGTGCTTGGTATTAGCTCTAATTGTGTCTCTTATTTGACCCGCTTTATCTCTGTCCCCACTTAAGCCGTCCATCTCGTTGTCGTGTGCGAGCAGGTTTTCTTCCATAATTGTATAGTGCCGCCAGACCTGCACTGCTACGTCTGCTCCAACGATGCCCAGCCGGTCTTTCAACGAGTCAAATGCGGCGTGGTAAGGTTTCAATTCTTCAGCGTAATTGAATGTGACACCACTTTTGCCTCGGTTTATCCGCTTCACAATGTCGCCCATTTGGGTGTCGCCGGACAAATCAACATCGGCGTATCTATTCATTAGTATGCCGTAGCGATGTTCGACTTCAGTGAGCAAGATTTTCAGCAGCGTTCTAGTCTCAGCCCGTGACTTTTCATCTTCACGCCATCGGGCGACGACGCTTAGGAGCCAAGCTCCGCAGAATCCGATCACGCCCCCGATGATGCCGGGGAGGAGGCGTTCCATCACACCATCACCCCCACCGCCTTCGCCCCGCGTTCCGCCCGCAGGTTCCGCGCCAGAAGGTCCATGCAGGCCATGCGCACCGCCACACCCATCTCGACCTGATCCTGAATGACCGAGCGGTTGATGTCGTCGGCCAGATCGCCGTCGATTTCGACCCCGCGGTTCATCGGGCCGGGGTGCATGACGATTGCGTCCTCTTTCGCAAAGGCCAGCTTTTCGGCGTCTAGCCCGTAGCGGTGGTAATATTCGCGCTCGGATGGGATGAACCCGCCGTCCATCCGTTCGCGTTGAAGCCGCAGCATCATCACCACATCGGCGCCCTTCAGCCCTTCGCGCATATCGTCGAACAGCTCACAGCCAAACTCACCCACGCCTGCGGGCATCAGCGTCGGGGGGGCGATCAGCCGCACGCGGTTTTCCATCTTGCCCAGCAGGATCAGGTTCGACCGCGCCACGCGGGAATGCGCGATGTCGCCGCAGATCGCCACCGTCAGCCGCTGGATCCGCCCCTTGGCGCGGCGGATGGTCAGCGCGTCCAGCAATGCCTGTGTGGGGTGTTCATGTCGCCCGTCACCGGCATTCAGGACCGCGCAATTCACCTTTGACGCCAAAAGGTTGACCGCCCCGGACGAGGGATGCCGCACCACCAGAAGGTCTGGGTGCATGGCATTCAGCGTCAAGGCGGTGTCGATCAGCGTTTCGCCCTTCTTCACCGATGAATGGGCCACCGACATGTTCATCACATCGGCGCCCAGCCGCTTTCCAGCCAGCTCGAAACTTGCCTGCGTGCGGGTGGAATTCTCGAAGAACATGTTGATCTGGGTCAGACCCTGCAACGCATCGCCCTGCTTCACCGTGCGCCGGTTCAGATCAACGTATTTTTCCGACAGGTCCAGAACCGCCCTGATTTCTTCTGGGGCAAGATGTTCGATCCCCAGAAGGTGGCGCGCGCGGAATGTCATGGCTGGCAGCTCCCGGTTCCGGTTTCCCGTGCTTATGGCAAAAGCCGGCAGTTCGGGCAACCGTCCTTGCGCTTTACCTTGCGCGCCGGGGGGCATAACCTTGGCCCATGTTGACCGATGCATCCCAGATGGATTTCCACCTTGCCCGCGCGCTTCTGGCCTGGCAGCTGGAACTTGGCGCAGATGAGCCTGTCGGCGATCATCCCGTCAACCGCTATGAGCTTGCCGCAGAAGCCCCGAAGCCTGCGGCACTAATGCCCGCCGCGCCGGTTGCAGCGGCGGCCCCGCAAGTGGCTTCGTTAGACCCGGTGGCCGTGGCCAAGGCCGCCGCTGCTGCGGCAGGCGATCTTGCGGCGTTGGCCGAAGCGCAGGCGGCCTATGACCTGTGTGACCTGAAGAAGGGCGCACGCAACTTCGTCTTTGCCGATGGCAACCCTGCGGCCCGGGTGATGGTCATTGGCGAGGCCCCGGGCCGGGATGAGGATATGGAGGGCCGCCCCTTCGTGGGCCGCGCCGGTCAGCTTCTCGACCGGATGTTCGCGGCGATCGGCCTTGCCCGCACCTCGCCCGATCCGGCGGGCGCGCTTTACATCACCAATGTCCTGCCCTGGCGGCCCCCGTCGAATCGCGACCCCGAACCGGAAGAGATTGCGATGATGCTGCCCTTCCTCGCCCGCCATGTCGAACTGGCCGACCCCGACCTGATCGTCCTGATGGGCAACACGCCCTGCGCCGCCGCCCTTGGCCAGCGCGGCATCCTGCGGCTGCGTGGCACATGGACGAATGCCTTCGGCAAACCTACCCTTCCGATGACTCATCCGGCCTACCTTCTGCGCACCCCCGCCGCCAAGCGCGAGGCTTGGGCGGATCTGCTGGAAGTGAAGGCAAGGCTTGCAGGAACCGCATGAACCGCATCGACGAAACCAAATCCTTCATCCCGGTCCGCATTGCTGTGCTGACCGTATCGGACACCCGCAGTCTGGCCGATGACAAATCCGGCGATACGCTGGTCGAACGGCTGACCGGGGCCGGGCATCATCTGGCCGCCCGCGCGATCCTGCCGGACGAGCGGGCGCAAATTGCCGCCAAGCTGCGGCAGTGGGTGGCAGACCCCGCCATCGACGTGGTGATTTCGACCGGCGGCACTGGCCTGACCGGCCGCGACGTGTCGGTCGAGGCCCACCGCGACGTCTATGAGAAAGAGATCGAGGCTTTCGCCACCGTCTTCACCATCGTTTCTATGCAGAAGATCGGCACCAGTGCCGTGCAGTCGCGGGCGACGGGCGGCGTGGCGGGGGGCACCTATCTGTTCGCGCTGCCCGGCAGCCCCGGCGCTTGCCGCGATGCCTGGGACGAGATCCTGAAATGGCAACTCGACTACCGCCACCAGCCCTGCAATTTTGTCGAGATCATGCCAAGGCTCGACGAACACCGCCGGCGGAAATAGCCGCGCGACAGGTGTTATGGCCGCTTGGCTCCCAGCCAGACATCGCCTTCCTGCGCGCGGATCCGGGCCTTTGCTTCGCTGATCCCCTCGCGGGTCACGGCCATGCGGAATGCGTTGGCATGGATCATCACTTCGCCATCCAGCGCCATCGCTACATGGCCCTTCCAGAACAGCAGATCCCCCCGCCGCAAGGCTGCCCCTTCAGGCAGAGGCTGGCCGAGGTCGGTCCATTGCTGATCGCTGTCACCGGGGCATGGCAGGCCACAGGCCAGAAATGCCACCTGCACCAGACCGGAACAATCCAGCCCCGCCCGCGAATTGCCGCCCCACAGGTAGGGCGTGCCCAGAAACCCCTCGGCCACACTTGCCGGGTCAGTCAGCCGCTGCCCGATGGGCAGAAGATGGACGCGCGGCAGGAACAGCCCATCAGCGGTTTCGGCAAAGCGGCCCTCTTCGGCGACGATCCGTACTTGCGCGCCCATCGTCAGACTGGCAAGTTCGTGCAGCTTGATCGATGGGGTGGCGTAAAGGTGGCTGGCCGGGGCCGAAACCCAATGGGTCACCGCCTGATCCGGTCCGAGCGCCGCCACCGCCACGTAGCCGCAATAGCCGTCCTTTTCCGCTTGCACGAATGCGTGCCGGTCCAGCCGTTCCAGCACCAGAAGCCGGTCGCCCATGATCATCTGCCGGTCGCGCGGTCCGTCCGGGCGGCGCAGCAGATCGGCAAGCGGGTCTGTGACGCGCGCCCAGTCGCCCGCGACATGGCGGTCGGCTTTCACCTTGCCTTGTAAGGACAGATGGGCAACGCGGCCATTGGCCGGGGTCAGGCGCGGATCGGTCACAGGCCCAGCACCTTCGGCAGGGCTGCCAGCAGCGCCCGCGCGCCTTGCCCGACCCCGCCTTTCGGGCGGGCAGGGGCGGCGGTGGGTTGCCAGCCGTAGATGTCGAAATGCGCATAAGCCGGGCTGTGGGTCACGAAGCGGCGCAGGAACAGCGCTGCCGTGATCGACCCGGCAAAGCCAAAGCCGGGCGCATTGTCCAGATCGGCCACGTCCGGTTCGATCACGCTTTCATATGGGGTCCAGAAGGGCAGCCGCCAGACCGGATCGGCCACCGCCACACCCGCGTCAGTCAATGCCGCGGCAAAGCCTTCGTCATCGCTGTAAAAGGGGACCAGATCCGGCCCCACCGCCACCCGCGCCGCCCCGGTCAAAGTGGCCATCGAGATCACCAGATCCGGCTTTTCCTCATCGGCAAGGGCCAGCGCATCGGCCAGCACCAGCCGCCCTTCCGCATCGGTATCATTCACCTCGACCGTCAGACCCTTGCGGCTGGTCAGGATATCCTTTGGGCGCATCGCATCGCCCGCGATCACGTTTTCCACCGCCGGGATCAGCACGCGCAGCCGCAACTTCAGCCCCAAAGCCATGATCATATGTGCCAGCCCCAACACCGTCGCCGCCCCGCCCATGTCTTTCTTCATCAGGCTCATTGAACCGCCGGTCTTGATGTTCAGCCCGCCCGTGTCAAAACAAACGCCCTTGCCAACCAGCGTCAGGTTCGGGCCCGCGTCGCCCCACCGCATCTCGATCAGCCGCGGCGCGCGGGTCGAAGCGCGCCCAACCGCGTGGATCATCGGGAAACCTTCAGAGAGCAGGTGTTCACCCACAACCGTCCGGATGGTGGCGTGGTGCCGGCTGGCCAGCCGCCGCGCGGCGGTTTCCAGCTCTTCCGGCCCCATGTCGGATGCGGGGGTGTTGATCAGATCGCGGGTCAGATATTCGCCCTCGGCAATCGCCATCACCTGCGTCGCATCGACGCCCGATGGGCATTTCAGCCGCGCCTTCTGGCCCTTGGCGCTTTTGTAACGATCGAACCGATAGGCCGACAGAAGCCAGCCCAGCGCGGCTTCCGACGACTCTGGCCCGGTCAAATCGCCCTCCAGATGCCAGTCCCCTTCCGGCAGGCCTGCCGCCGCTTGCGCGATATGGAATCGCCCGCGCTGGCGGGCTTTGGCAGCGCCTCGCCCGAAAGCCGCACCCTCTACCGCGCCGTCCGGCCCCGGCAAAAGCACCAACTGCCCCAGCGCGCCGGTGAAAGCGGCGGCCTTCAACCAGACCTGTTGGGCAGCGGGACGGGTGGCGATGAACGCCGCTGCCCCCGCTTCGTCGGTCAGGAACAGAGGGGTCGAGGCGGCGTGCGGATCGGCGAAGGCGGGCATGGCGGTCCTGTTTGTGTGAACTGTCCCTTACCCTAAGGTTTCGCGCCGCCCCCGCAAGCCCCGGGCGCCGGTCTAATGCGTCATGTCGCGCAAATCCCAGACGGCGGTCAGCGACCGCTCTCCCACCCGCACCAGCCGCGCGAGTGTTGCGGCCTGGGCGGTATGATCGCGGGCATCGGCGGAATCTGCCACATCGCCTGCCACCCGCGCCAGACTGGCCAGACCGACGACCGCGGCCTGTGCGGCCATCTGCCGGGCCTCCTGTACCACCGCCGCAGACCGGCCTTCATCGGCAAAGCGCTGCAACAGCGCAAGCCGGGTTGCCAGATCCTCCATCGCGCGGCAGATCACCCGTTCTGCTGCCCCTTCGCCCAGTTCCGAAAACAGCGCGACCAATGGATCAGGGTTCAACCTGATCCCTTCCTCATGCCGCAAAATAGCCAGTAGAGCCATCTTGACCCATCCCTTCCCGCACCCCAAATGCGGCTTAAGCTTGGCTGCAACCGATCAAGAAAGGGTTGATGGTCCGGGGAAAAAACCGCTCGAATTTGTGCGGACGACCCCCTAAAGAGGGGCGGACAATGAGGGATGACCATGAATAGCGCGCGGCCTTTGCCTTCTTATCTGGTGCAGCGGTATCACGGCTGGAAAGCCACGACCTGGCAAGAGAACAAGGCCTGGTACCGACGCCTTGCCCATGGGGGCCAGCATCCGCGCGCCATGGTGATTTCCTGCTGTGACAGCCGTGTGCATGTCACCTCGATCTTTGGGGCGGATCAGGGTGAATTCTTCATCCACCGCAATATTGCGAACCTTGTCCCGCCGCACAATCCGGACGGGGAACATCACGGCACGTCGGCTGCGGTGGAATTCGGGGTAACGGCGCTGCAGGTCGCGCATCTTATCGTTCTGGGCCATTCCGGCTGCGGCGGGGTGCGGGGTTGCCATGATATGTGCTGCGGTCAGGCCCCCGAGCTGGAAGAAAAGTCCAGTTATGTCGGCCGGTGGATGGATATCCTGCGCCCTGGATATGAGCGGGTGAAGGATCTGTCCGACGAAACGGCGCGCGTTGCCGCGCTGGAACAGCAGGCGGTGCTGGTCAGTCTGGAAAACCTGATGACCTTCCCCTTCGTGCGCACCGCCGTCGAGGCGGGCGAACTGTCGATCCATGGCCTATGGAACGACATCGGTGAAGGCGGGCTTTTGCAGTATGACGGGGCCAGCGGCAGTTTTGTGCCGCTGTAACCTGCCGGGGGCGGGAAACCCTTAATTAAGCAGAATCGTCGAACCTTTGCCTATGGCACAGGATATTCCCATCTCTGTCGATCTGCCGCGCGATCTGTTGCTGATGCTCGGGCGTGCGGCAACGCGGGCGGGCTGCGCGCCCGCCGACTATTTGTGTGGCCTTCTGACGGTTGCGCTGAAACCCACGCCCCCTATCCCCGATGATCCGGGTCGCGCCGTTCGTCTGGCCCTGTGTCTGGCCACCGACTGGCCGGATCTTCAGCACCGGCTCAGGATGACCGGCCATGTCCTGCGCCCGCTTGGCGCGCAGGATGGCGAACTGTCACTTTGTTTCTGGCCACTGGAACGCCCGCTGATGCCCTTGAAGGCGCTGGGGGTCAGTCGGGCGGATCTGGTTCTGCGACTAGGGGCAGACTTTCCCCCGAATGGCGATCTGTACAGGGCGCGTAAGGCGCAGGCGGTGATCAGCCCGTATCACGGCCGCCTAGCCTGAGGGTCACACGACGGGCGTTTCAATGAATTCTCCCGTGCGCCCGACTTGCGCAGGGTGCTACCCACGCCCATATCACACCCGCGTGAACGGAGGGGAAAATGCAGGATCTGATGGCCAGCGGCATGGCAAGTCTTCTGTCGCCGATGGTTCTGTCCTTTGCCCTCGGCCTTGTCGCGGCGCTCGCCCGCTCTAGCCTGTCCTTCCCCGACGCGGTGGCAAAGGGCATGTCGCTTTATCTGCTGTTCGCCATCGGCTTCAAAGGCGGGGTAAGCGTATCGACCCACGGGCTGGAAGGTACGCTGATCGGTAGTATCATCGGGGGTGTGCTGCTCAGTTTTATCATTCCCTTCGTTGCCTATGGGCTTTTGCGCAGCATCACCCGGCTTTCGGCACTGGATGCGGCGGCGGTGGCGGGCCACTATGGCTCGATCTCGATCGTGACCTTTGTAACGGCGATATCGGTTCTGGTCAGTGCGGGTATCACCTCCGAAGGCTATATGGTCGCCGTCGCCGCAGCGATGGAGGCGCCGGCCATCCTTTCGGCGCTCTGGCTTGCCGCGCGCAGCGGCGGGGCCGGGCAGATGGACGGAGAGCTGTGGCGCGAGGTGCTGCTGAACGGTTCTATCGTCCTGCTTCTGGGGGCTTTTGCCATCGGGACGGTGACCGGCGAAAAGGGCATGGCCGATATCGAAAGCTTCATCGTTTCGCCCTTCAAGGGGGTGCTGTGCCTGTTTCTTCTGGATATGGGGCTGGTGGCCGGGCGCGGCTTGCGTCAGGCGCGCGGGCTGATCACGGCGCCGCTGCTCCTGTTTGCCATCGCCATGCCGCTGATTGGCGCGGCGCTGGCCCTGCCCATCGCCATGATGCTGGGCCTGTCGGTCGGCGGCGTGACGCTGTTCATGGTTCTGGCAGCCTCGGCGTCCTATATCGCGGTGCCCGCCGCCATGCGGGTGGCCCTGCCAGAGGCGAACCCCACGATCTACCTGACACTTGCGTTGGGTCTGACCTTTCCCTTCAACCTGACGCTTGGCATCCCGCTCTATCTTGCTGCCGCCCAGTTCGCGGCCGGAGGCTGACCCATGCAGACCCATCGCGCCAAACGGGTTGAAATCATCATCGAACTGCCGATGGAACGGCGACTGACCGATGCTCTGACAGCGGCGGGGGTGACCGGCTTCACCGTCTTGCCGGTGTTGGGCGGGTCGGGCCGGTCCGGCCGTTGGAGCCGTGAAGGACAGGTGTCGGCGGCGGTTGGCATGGTGGCGGTCATCTGCATCGTGCGGCCTGACAAGGTGGACGGCCTTCTAGAGGCCGCCTTCCGGGTTCTGGAAAAGCATATCGGCGTGGTCAGCGTAAGCGATTGCGACGTGCTGAGGGCGGAACGGTTCTGAAGAGCCAGCCACCGCGAAGCCCAGTGCAGCAGCCTTAGAAAGAACGTGAAAAACCGTGATGGCCGCATCGTGATACCCTGCGCCGATCCAGCACAGAAAAAACATCATGATAGGATTCCCAAAACGCGCAGGGTTTCTGGTGCTGATGCTTGCTCTGGCCGCCAGTCCGGGCCTGACAGCAAGCGGTGGTGGCAGCGGTGATGGCAGCACGTCGGGCAACAGCCAGAAAAATGCCGCCGTGGCGACCCATGCCGACGCACAGCCGCTGGTGGATCAGGGCAAATATCGCAAGGCGCTTAAAGTCTTGCAGGCTATGACCAGAGCCAACCCTTCGGACGCGGATGCCTGGAACCTGATGGGCTGTTCCAGCCGCAAGCTGTAGAAGTACGATGACGCTTCGGTCTATTATGCCAAGGCGCTGAAACTTGATCTCAAGTATCTGGGCGCGTTGGAATATCAGGGCGAACTTTTCCTTGAAACAGGGTCTTACGATCAGGCCAAGGCGAATCTTAGGCTTCTGAAAGTATCTTGCGGCACTTGCGAGCAATGTTCGCAACTGAAAACCGCTCTGAGCGCCGCGGGGCAGAGCTGACAAAAAGGGCGGCCCGCTGGGGCCGCCTTTCTGAATAGCCAAAAGGGCGCGTTCAGCCCTTCTTTAGGCAGCGGCTTCCCAGAAGTTCGGCGATCTGCACGGCGTTCAGTGCCGCACCCTTGCGCAAGTTGTCGCTGACACACCACAGGTTAAGCCCGTTGTCGATGGTGCTGTCCTGACGCACACGCGAAACATAGGTCGCATATTCGCCGACGCACTCGACCGGGGTGATGTAACCCCCGTTCTCGCGCTTGTCGATCAGCATCACGCCAGGTGCTTCGCGCAGGATGTCCTGCGCCTCTTCCCAATCCAGGAATTCTTCCGTCTCGATGTTGATCGCCTCGGAATGGCCGACGAACACGGGAACGCGCACGCAGGTCGCGGTGACCTTGATCGACTTATCAAGGATCTTCTTCGTCTCTGCCACCATCTTCCATTCTTCCTTGGTCGAACCATCATCCAGGAAAACGTCGATATGCGGGATCACGTTGAAGGCGATCTGCTTGGTGAATTTCTTAGGCGCGCGCTCCTGACCCGGCACATAGATGCCCTTGGTCTGGTCCCACAGCTCGTCAATGCCTTCCTTGCCGGCACCTGAAACCGACTGATAGGTCGCCACCACAACGCGCTTGATCTTGGCGCGGTCGTGCAGCGGCTTCAGTGCCACCACCATCTGCGCGGTCGAACAGTTCGGGTTGGCGATGATGTTCTTTTTCTTATAGCCGTCGATTGCGTCGGCATTCACTTCCGGGACGATCAGCGGCACATCGGCGTCATAGCGGTACAGCGACGAATTATCGATGACCACGCAGCCTGCGGCCGCCGCCTTTGGCGCATAGATCTTCGTCGCGTCGGATCCCACGGCGAACAAGGCAATGTCCCAGCTGGTGAAATCGAATTTGTCCAGATCCTGGGTCTTGAGTGTCTTGTCGCCAAAGCTGACTTCGGTGCCAAGCGACTTGCGGCTGGCAAGCGCGGCGATTTCATCCACCGGGAACTCACGCTCCGCGAGGATATTCAGCATTTCACGGCCCACATTCCCCGTGGCGCCGGCGACAACGACCTTGTAGCCCATCTGGGGGTCTCCTCTTTCATCGGACGAGGTCCAATATCGTATCGCACCGGGCAATAAAAGCGAAAGATGCGGCGCTGCGGCATTTGGGAAATTGCCTGTGGCGCACGCGCGCGCATCAAATCTTTCTGGGGCTTAGCGGGCCTCGTCGCGGCTGAACAGATAGATCACCAGTCCGGCGACCAATGGCAACAGAAAGAACAGGAACAAAGAACCGAACGTATGGCCGGGCTGCACGGGATCTTGCAGCGCGCGGTAGACCGGCCGCGAGGCAAACTGCATGATGCCCGCCCCGCCGATAGAGAACATGTTGATGAAGCTGACCCCGCGCCCAATCAGATGCGGCGGCAGAAAGCTGCGCCCATGTGCCATGATCGCCGGATAGCTGGCCCCGAAGAACCCGTGCGCCGCCAACAGCGTGGCCGACGACCAGAAACCCGGCTGCGGAACCGCGACCAGCGCAGCAAGGCTTGCCGCGGACAGCGCCACACAGCCCGCCACACCCCATTTGCGCGACCCGGTGATCCGGTCGATCGGTCCCAGCAAAAAGTTTCCGGCAACCATCGCCAGCCCCATCAGCAGCGTCGCTTGACCGATCCCGGCGGCATTGGCGCCGTACACATCGTGCAGGTATGGCCCGGCCCACAGCCCGCGGATGACCGCCGCCGGGGCATAGGCCACCAGCATCAGCGCCAGCACCGGCCATAGCGCCCGCAGGGCCAGAAGTTCGGCAAAACTGCCGGTTTCGGCGCCATTTGCTGTTGTACGCTCGGGGTCGCGCACGAACAGGGCCAAGGCCCCGGCCACAAGCAGGGTCAGCGCTGCAAGCCCCCAAAGTGTCGGACGCCAGCCTGCGGCTTCGATCAGCCAGGCCAGCGGTGTGGCCCCGGCGATATTGCCAAGCGATCCCACCCCCACCATCACACCCGCAAGCGTGCCGAATTTCGCCGGCGAAAAGCTGCGGGCAAAGATGAAATAGGCTGCCATCAACACCGGCGAACAGCCGATCCCGATCAGCACCATCGCCAGATGCAGCGTCATCGGCCCCTGTGCCGCAGCAAAGATTGCCGCCCCGCCACCGCCGCCAACCGCCAGCAGCGCCGCTGCGGTGCGCCGCGGCCCAAAACGGTCCAGTCCGGTTCCGACCGCAAGCTGCATCAGCGCGAAGGATACGAAAAACAGCCCCGACGACACCGCCAGATCATCCGGCCCGGCGCCGATCTCGACCCCCAGCACCGGGGTCAGAACCGCCAGAAACGCCCGGTAAAACTGGCTGAGCACATAGGCCGCCAACAAAAACAACATTCCAAGGCGCATTCCGGCTCTCGTGTGCAAGGTGCGCGCACCCTGCGTCAGGCAGCAGGCAGGAACAAGGGCAGGGCTGACCTGGTTCCATGAAAAGTCGGAAACTGCCGGCGGACCAAAGCCGTCAGCCCGTCCGGCGGCTGGTTTGCGCTGCATTTGTCCAGGATACGGAGGTTTTGCGCATGAACCACCTTTCCTTCCCCAGGGATTTGCGCTGAAACAGGCCGACGGATCACCGAAGGCCCAGAATGACCGACACCCCTTCAACCGTGGGCGCGCTTCTTGTTTCAACCCCGCCCGAGTTTTCCGAAAGCGCTGTGGCAGGCATGGCGCGCAAGCATTTTGGGCGCGAGGGGCAACTCAGGCGGCTGACCTCGGAACGCGATCTGAATTTCCAGCTTTCGGCCGCCAGTGGAGAAAGCCATGTGCTGAAGATCGCCAATCTGGCCGAGCCGATCGAAAGCACACATTTCCAGACCGAGGCGCTTTTGCATCTGGCACGCGCTGCCCCCGAACTGCCCGTGCCCCGCGTCGTCCGCACCCTGACCGGGGCGACCGAGGCGACCCTGCCGGAAGGCAATATCCTGCGGCTTTTGACCTTTCTGGAAGGCGAGCCTCTGCACCGTGCCCAGTCCAGCGCCGCGCAAAGCCGCTCGATGGCCGGCATCGGGGCCACGCTGGCGCGGGCCTTGCGCGGCTTTGACCATCCCGCAGCCGACCATGATCTTTTGTGGGACATCAAGCAGGCTTCCCGCCTGCGCGCCTTGCTGCCTGCCATGACCGACAAGGACCTGCGCAGCCTGATTTCGGCGCGCCTTGACCTGTTCGAAATGCGTGTGAGCCCTGCCTTGCCTGCCTTGCGCTGGCAGGTGGTCCACAACGACCTTAACCCCCACAACGTGCTGGTCGATCCCGCCGATCACGCCCGCGTTTCCGGCATTCTCGACTTTGGCGACATGGTGCGCACACCGCTGATCTGCGATGTGGCAGTGACCGCGTCTTACCAGGTCGACGCGGCCGACCCATTGGCCTCGCTGGTCAACTTCGCCGGGGCTTGGCACGCCGCTGACCCGCTGGAGGAGGCCGAGCTTGATCTGCTGTTCGATCTGGTCGCCACCCGGATGATCACGACCATCGCCATCGCGGGTTGGCGCGCCGCCCGCTACCCGGAAAATGCCCCCTATATCCTGCGCAACGTTCCCCGGGCGCTGGCCGGGTTTCAGGCCTTCGAACGCCTGTCGCCTGCTGAAGTCCGCCGCGAGCTTGCCGCAGCCTGTCCCCCGTGAAGGATCCGACATGAAACCCAAGGACTCCATGGTCAACGCCTTCGTGCCCGGGGCCGCGATGCTTTCGCCTGAAGATGCGGCGCTGGTCGCCCGCCGCGAGGCCGCCCTTGGCCCCGCCTACCGGCTTTTCTACGCCAACCCCGTGCATTTGGTGCGCGGCGAAGGTGTCTGGCTTTATGACAAGGACGGCAACGCCTATCTTGATACCTATAACAACGTGGCATCGATCGGCCATTGCCACCCGCATGTGGTGGCGGCCACGGCGCGCCAGTCGGCGATCCTGTCCAGCCATACGCGCTATCTGCATGAAGGTGTGCTCGACTATGCCGAAAAGCTGCTTGCAACGTTCCCGGCCCCGCTTTCGCATGTGATGTTCACCTGCACTGGTTCCGAGGCGAACGATCTGGCGATGCGTATCGCCCGTGAACACACCAGCGGCACAGGCATCATCGTCAGCGAAAATGCCTATCACGGGGTGACAGCGGGGGTGGCCGAATTTTCGCCCGCGCTTGGCCCCGGCGTGCCGCTTGGCGTGCATGTGCGCGCCGTTCCCGCCCCCGACCCCCACCGCGCGGCCGCAGGGGATGTGGCGGCCAGCTTCACCGCAGCCGTGCAGGCTGCCATCGACGATCTGATCCGCCACGGCATCAGACCCGCGGCCCTGATCGTCGATACGGTCTTTTCCTCGGACGGGGTCTTTTGCGATCCGCCGGGCTTCCTGAAAGGTGCTGTCGCGGGCATCCGCGCCGCCGGCGGCCTGTTCATCGCCGATGAGGTCCAGCCCGGCTTTGGCCGCACCGGCGATGCAATGTGGGGCTTTCAACGGCACGGGATCGTGCCCGACATGGCCTCGCTCGGCAAACCGATGGGCAATGGCTATCCGGTGGCGGGTTTGGTGCTGCGCCCCGAGGTGGTGGCCGAGTTCGGCGCAAAGGGGCGTTACTTCAACACCTTCGGCGGTAATGGCACGGCGGTCGCCACCGCGATGGCAGTGCTAGAGGTGGTCGAGGGCGAGGGGCTTCAGGCCAATGCCGCCGCCGTAGGCCGTTATTTCCGCGACGGGCTGCGCGATCTGGCCACCCGCCACGAGGCCATCGGCGACGTGCGCGGCGCGGGCCTATTCCTTGGGGTCGAACTGGTCAGCGACCGCGCAGCGATGACGCCCGACGCCGCCCGCACCGCCCGAATCGTCAACGCCCTGCGCGAGGCACGCATCCTGATCAGCGCCACCGGCCCGCGCGCCAATATCCTGAAGATCCGCCCGCCGCTGGTCTTTTCCCACGCCAATGTCGATCTGTTCATCGACCGGCTGGATCAGGTGATGCAGGCCGAACGCTGATCGGGGCGAGGGGCTATCGCGAAGACACCACGGTGGGGCTTCTGCCGACTTGGCAGGCTTCTCGCGCTGACCCAAGGTATCGTTGCAACGATGCCCCGACGGCAACCAGATGCCCATGGTCGCTGGCTACTTCAGCGCCGCACTCAAGTCCGTCTGGTGCGGGAATTGGCCCTTGGCAATATAGTCCATTTCTTCTGCCGTCGACGTTCGGCCAAGAACCGCATTGCGGTGGGGGTGGCGCCCGAATTCGGCAATGACTGCACGTTGCAGCCTCGGCTGCCGGGCAGCGAACGCATAGGCTTGCCTCAGATTGTCCGGTGCTTCTTTCGCGAGTTGGTCTGCGATCATGACGGCGCGATCAAGATTGGCCAGATGGTTCGGGCATTCGCAATGCTCCAGCGGCAGCTTGAAGGCCGATTTTTGCCAGACATTTTCAAGCGCCTCGAAATGCCCGTTTTCCAGACCTTCAATGCAAAGGGCGAGCGCCTTGGGGTCTTGGGAATAGGCCCCCGCACTTCCAGCCCAGACGGTTCTGGGAAATTGGTCAAGAAGGATGATCAGCGCAAGTCGCCCATGCGGCGTTTCAGCCCAACGATCAAACTCGCCAAGCGCGGCGCGCTCTGTCACTTCGGAATATCTTGCAAGAATTTCGCCATTGGCCCCACCCCGCATCCGCCATGTCCAAAGGTCCATATGGCGTTTCGGTTCCGGACTGGGGCCATCGGGGAACCAAAAAGTGATGATTTCCTGCGGTTTGGTTACGGGTTGGTCCGCCATTATTCTTTCCCCCAGAAGAGCCAGAAGTTTGACCGCCACGTTTTCACTTTCAACCGCATCGTAAGCACAGCCAGGTCGCAAATCGAAAGCAAACGGACAGGCTGCGTTCAAAGGGCCAGATGGCTGTGGGTCGGTTTGGATTGCCACGCGTTATCCATCGGCGACAGGCTTTCAGGATGCTCCCAGCCACCATCCCGATCCCCATTGACTGCCGCTCGGAAATCGTCTTACTATACAACCGTTCAGTAAGGAGGCGGCGATGGATCCAGACCACGCGATCCTGTTTGATCCGGTCCGCATTGGGCCGGTTACGGCGCCCAACCGCTTTTACCAGACCCCTCATGCGACCGGCCTTGGCTGGCAGCGACCGCAGGCCGGGGCGGCGCTGCGCGGTGTGAAGGCCGAGGGTGGCTGGGGCGTGGTCTGCACCGAATACTGCTCGATCCATCCCAGTTCGGACGACAGCCCTTATGGTTTCCTCACCCTGTGGGACGACGCCGATGAATGCGCGCTTGCCCGCACTGCCGAGGCGATCCATGCCCATGGCGCGCTTGCAGGGATCGAACTGTGGCACGGCGGCGCCCATGCCTCGAACCGGATGACGCGCACCCCCGGCATTGCCCCCGCGACACAACCCGCGCTTTACCATCTGCCTACCACCGCCCGCGCGATGGACATGGCAGACATCCGCGCCTTTCGCGGCTGGCAGCGCACGGCGGCCCTGCGGGCCAAACGCGCGGGTTTTGACATCATCTATGTCTATGCGGGCCATGATTACCTGCCCTTCCAGTTCCTGTCGGCGCGCAGCAATGACCGGGGCGACGCTTATGGCGGCCCCCTGGAAAACCGCGCCCGCCTTTTGCGCGAGATGATCGAGGACACCAAGGACGCGGTGGGCGACCGCTCAGCCGTGGCGCTGCGGCTGGCGGTGGATGAACTTCACGGCCCGCGCGGCATCACCTCGGAGGGCGAGGGGCGCGATGTGGTGGCGATGCTGGCGGAATTGCCGGACCTGTGGGATGTGAACGTCGCGGGGGCGCTGGGCAACGACAGCAAGTCGGCCCGCTTTTCGCCCGAAGGATTTCAGGAACCCTATGTGGCATTCGTCAAAAGTCTGACCAGCAAACCCGTTGTGTCGGTCGGCCGCTTTACCAGCCCCGACCGGATGGTCAGCCAGATAAAGCGCGGTATCCAGGATTTCATCGGCGCGGCGCGGCCTTCAATTGCCGATCCGTTCCTGCCCGCCAAGATCCGCGAAGGCCGGGCGGACGAGATCCGTGAATGCATTGGTTGCAACATCTGCCGGGCGGCCAACAATGAAGGCGTGCATCTGCGTTGCACCCAGAATCCGACGATTGCCGAGGAATGGCGGCAGGGCTGGCACCCCGAGCGGGTGACGATCCATCCCCGCCGCGACAAGGTTCTGGTGGTGGGGGCGGGGCCCTCGGGGCTGGAGGCCGCGCTGACTCTGGGCCGGCGCGGGCTTGAGGTGACTCTGGCCGAGGAACAGGGCCAGCTTGGCGGCAGGCTTTTGCGTGAAGCGACCCTGCCGGGCCTTGCCACCTGGATGCGTGTGCGCGATTGGCGCGCCCATATGATCGGAAAGCTGGCAAATGTAGAGGTTTTTCGTGGCAGTGCCATGACGGCCGCGGACGTCGCCGCATTCGCAGCGGATCATGTGGTTCTGGCCACCGGGTCACGCTGGCGGCGTGACGGGGTCGGTGTGGTGGGGATGGAGCCGCGCGGTTTTCCGGGTGCGCTGACGCCGGACGATATTTTTGCGGGCGCGACGGTGACCGGCCCGGTGGTGATCCATGATGACGAACACTATTTCATGGGGGGCGCGCTGGCTGAACGTCTGGCGGGGCAGGGCCACCGGGTCGCGCTGGTGACACCGCACACGATGGCATCTAGCTGGACGGTGATGACGAATGAGCAGGATTTCATTCAGGCGCGCCTGATTGAAGCCGGGGTGACATTGATCACCGCGCAAAGCGTCACCGCCCGGTCGGACGGTGAAGCCCGTCTGGAGTGCGCCTATACCGGCCGTGAAAGCCGCATCCCGTGTGGCACGCTGATCCTTGTTACCGGACGTCTGCCCGACGATCAGCTTTACCGCAACCTGCTGGCCCTGCACGGCCTGCCCCCCGTCAGCCGGGTCGGTGATTGCCTGCAACCCTCGTCCATCGCCGATGCGGTCTATTCCGCCCACCGTTTCGCCCGGGCCTATGGCCAGACGGACGAGGGCCCACTGGCCCGCGAACGCCCGCCCTTTCAGGAGGTTCGCCCATGAGCGACGCAGCCCATGGCCGCCGTGACCGCCGCGCGCCGCGCGCCACTGGCGGGCTGATCCAGCAGCCTTTCGGTCAGGTCCAGCGCCCCTATGCGCCAATTGAGGTGATCAGCGCCGATCAGACCGAGGCGATCCACCAATCCGCGCTGCGGGTTCTGGCCGAAATCGGCATGAAGGTGCTTGAGCCGCGCGCCCGCGACCTGTTCCGGCAGGCCGGGGCTACGGTGCAGGGCGAAACCGTCCGGCTGGATCCCGCGCTTGTCACCACCCTTCTGGCCCGCGTACCCGCGCGCTTTACCCTTGCCGCCCGCAACCCAGGCCGCAGCCTGCGCTTTGGTGGGCAGGACAGCGTTTTCGCCTCGGTCGGCGGGCCTGCCTATGTGATGGACAATGACCGGGGCCGTCGCGACGGCACCTTTGCCGAAATGTGCGACTATCTGCGGCTGATCCAGACCCTGAACGTGATCCATCAGGAAGGCGGCGGCCCGTTCGAACCTTTGGACCTGCCTGCCGATACCCGGCACCTTGATATCTATCACGCGCAGATCACGCTTCTGGACAAGAATTGGCAGACCCAGACCCTTGGCCATGCCCGCACGATGGACGGAATCGAGATGGCAGCCCTTGCCATGGGCACCACGCCCGAAGGGCTGAAGGAAAGGCCAACCTTGCTGGGCATCATCAACACCAACTCGCCCCTGCAACTGGACATCCCGATGGCCGAAGGGCTGATCGCCATGGCCGAACACGGGCAGGTGCTGGTCATCACCCCCTTCACGCTGGCGGGCGCCATGAGCCCGGTGACGCTGGCCGGGGCATTGGTGATGCAGCATGCCGAGGCGATGGCGGGCATCGCCCTGACCCAGATCGTCCGCCCCGGCGTGCCGGTGATGTATGGCGGCTTCACCTCGAACGTCGATATGCGTTCGGGTGCGCCTGCCTTTGGGACGCCCGAATATACCAAGGCCGCACAGGCGTCGGGCCAGCTTGCCCGCCATATCGGCGTGCCGTTCCGGTCGTCGAACGTCAATGCCGCGAACGAGGTCGATGCTCAGGCCGCCTACGAATCCCAGATGGCGCTTTGGGGTTCTCTCATGGGCGGCGCGCATCTGATCGAACATGCGGCGGGCTGGCTGCATGGCGGGCTGACCGCCAGCTTCGAGAAACTGATCCTTGATGCAGAGATGCTGCAGATGATGCAGGCCTATTTCACCCCTATCCAGGTTGATGAGGCCACTTTGGCCTTCGACGCGATCCGCGAAGTGGGGGCCGGCGGCCATTTCTTCGGTTCAGACCATACGATGACGCGGTATGAAACCGCCTTCTACACGCCGCTTCTGTCGAACTGGGACAATCATCCCAACTGGCTTGAACGCGGCGCGGTCCAGACCCGTGAACGTGCAAACGTGATCTGGAAGCAGATGCTGCGCGACTATGAACAGCCGCCCCTCGATCCCGCCATCAACGAAGCGCTGCTGGCCTACGTGGCCCGGCGAAAAGCCGAAGGCGGCGCCCCGATGAACTGACAGGCTAACCTCCGTACTGCATCGTTTTTTTTCAGAAGAGATGCCCATGCCCACGACCCGCACCGACTTCCCCCACAAGGTCGAGATCATCGAAAACCTGATGATCCTGCTACCCGACGGCACCCGCCTTGCGGCCAAGGTCTGGCGGCCGGAAGGGGCAGGGGTCACCGGCCCGGCGGTGCCCGCGATCCTTGAATACCTGCCCTACCGCAAACGTGAAGGCACCCGTGGCCGCGATCAGGGGCTGCATATGTATTTCGCCGGTCACGGCTATGCCTCGATCCGGCTGGATATCCGCGGTACCGGCGACAGCGAAGGTGTGATCACCGACGAATATACGGTGCAGGAACAGATCGACGGCTGCGATGCGATCGACTGGATTTCGCGCCAGCCCTGGTGCGACGGCCAGGTGGCGATGATCGGCATTTCATGGGGCGGCTTCAATGCGCTTCAGATTGCGGCCCGCCAGCCGACTGCGCTGAAGACCATCATCCCGGTCGGCTTCACCGACGACCGCTATGCAACCGACATCCATTTCGTTGGCGGGTGCCTGTCCAAAGACAATTTCGACTGGTCCGCCACCATGATGGCGCACAACGACCTGCCGCCCGACCCCGAAATTGTCGGCGAAAACTGGCGGGCCTTGTGGCAGGCGCGGATCGAAGCAAACAGCCCCTGGGCCCATATCTGGATGCGCCACCAGCGCCGGGACGACTATTGGAAGCAGGGCTCGGTCTGCGAGGATTTTTCCGCCATCACCATTCCGGTCTATGCCATATCCGGCTGGGCCGACAATTATTCCGAAGCGGTGCCGCGGTTGCTTGCAGGTCTTTCCGGCCCGCGCCTGGGTCTGATCGGCCCGTGGGCCCATTCCTTCCCCCATTCCGTCACGGTCGAACCCGCCATCGGCTGGCTGCAAGAGGTGGTGCGCTGGTGCGACCACTGGATGAAGGGCCGCGATACCGGGATGATGACAGAACCCATGTACCGGGTCTGGATGCAGGAGGGCCTGCCGCCCCGCACCTGCTATCTGGAACGCCCCGGCCGCTGGGTGGCCGAAGAAAGCTGGCCTTCGCCCCGCATCGACTGGCGCCGCCTGCACATGAACGCCGGGGCCGCGCTGGCCCCTGTGCCGACCCGCGACACCCCCGCAAGTATCTGCTCGCCTCTCTGGGTTGGTCTCGCGGCGGGCGAGGTCGGGCGTTACGGCGAAGATGCCGAATGGCCCACCGACCAGCGCGAGGATGACGGCGGATCGCTGGTGTTCCTGTCCGATCCCTTGCCCGAACGGCTGGAGATCCTTGGGGCGCCACAGCTGCACCTGACCTTCAGCAGCGACAAGCCGCAGGCCTTGGTCTCGGTGCGGCTTAACGATGTGGCCCCGGGTGGCGCGTCAACCCGCGTGACGGTCGGCCTGTTAAACCTGACCCACCGTGACGGCCACGAACATCCCACGGCGTTGACGCCGGGCCGGACCTATCAGGCGGTGGTCGACCTGGATGACATTGCCCATGCCTTCGCCCCCGGCCATCGCATTGCCGTTTCGCTGTCCACGACCTACTGGCCGATCGCCTGGCCCTCGCCGGAACTGGCCACGCTGACAGTCACCTGCGGGGCAAGCCATCTGGCGCTTCCCGTCCGCCCGCCGCGCCCCGAAGACGCTGCCCTGCGCCCGTTTGGAGCACCGGAACAGGCGCCTCAAACCCCCGTAACCCACCGCAGCATCGCGCCAGCCCATCACCGCCGCGTTGTGCGCGACCTGTTGTCGGGCAAGATGACCGTCGATTTCCCGCGCTGGACCTATACCAGCGTGATGGAGGATATCGCCGTCACCCAAACTTCCGAAGGCTTTGCCCGCTATGAGATCACCGACAATGATCCCCTGTCAGCGGCGCTGATCACCGATTACCGCGTTGAAATCGAACGCAAAGATACCACCATCGGCCACCACAGCACCGGGCGGCTGACTTGCGACACCAGCCATTTTATCCTCGAAAGCACGCTTACCGTTTCCGAACGCGGCAAGGACATATTTCACCGCAACTGGCACGAAAGGATCCCCCGTGACATGCTGTAGGCGAAAGGTGGGGGGCGGCAGATGCTGACCTACACGATCAAACGTATCGGCCTTGCCGTGTTGATCCTGTTTCTGGTCATGCTGGCCATGTACGCAATGGTTTTTGTCGTACCGGGCGATCCGGCCGCAGTGGCCCTTGGTCCCCGCGCCACCCCCGCACTGAAGGCCGAACTGATCACCCGCATGGGTCTTGACCAGCCGCTTTACGCGCAGGTCTGGAACTTTTTTCGCAACGCGGCCACCGGCGATCTTGGCTTTGATGTCTGGTCCAAGCGCCCGGTCCTGTCGATGATCCTTGAAGTGTTCCCCAACACGCTGATCCTCGGCGCGGTGGCTCTGGGCGTGGCGCTGGTTCTGGGCGTGTCGCTGGGCTGCCTGTCGGTCATCTGGCGCGGCAGTCTGATCGACCGGGTTCTGGCGATCCTGTCGGTTTCCATGATCTCGGTGCCGTCTTTCGTCATCGCCATCTACGGGCTGCTGATCTTTTCGGTTTGGCTGGGCTGGCTACCCGCCATCGGTGCGGGCGAAAAAGGCGATCTCGGCAGTCAGGCCCGCGCAGTGATCCTTCCGGCCTTTGCGGTAGGGATCAGCTGGGTGGGCTACCTTGCCCGTCTTGTCCGCGCATCGATGCTTGAAGTGATGGGGGCCAATCATATCCGCACCGCCCGCGCCTTTGGTCTGCCCGAAGGGCGCATCGTCGCCCGCTATGCTTTGCGCATCGCCATCATCCCGACCATTGCCATCCTTGCCGTGGGGTTTGGGTCGATCTTGTCGTCGGCGGTCTTTGTCGAAACTGTCTTTTCCCGCCCCGGCATCGGATCGCTGATCACGCAGGCGGTAGCCAAGCGCAACTATCCGCTGGTGATGGGTACGGTGCTGTTCATGACCGCCTTCTACCTTGTCGTCGTCACTGCCGCCGATCTGCTGATCGCCCGGCTGGATCCAAGGGTGCGCGATGTCTACCGTAGCTGAAATAAATCCCCGGCGGCGCACCGCCCTTGCGGCACTTCGGCGCGATCCGATGGGCCTGTTGGGTGCCATTCTGGTGGCAGGTTTCGTCACGATGGCGATCTTCGCGCCACTTCTTGCGCCCTACGACCCGATCAAGATCGACGTGGCCCACAAATTCGCACCCGCCGACTTTGCGCATTGGGCCGGAACCGATCAGCTTGGCCGCGATATCCTGAGCCGCATCATCTGGGGCGCGCGCACAGCACTGGGCATCGCGCTGACCGCCACCGGGCTTGCCGGGGTGATTGGTCTTCTTCTGGGCCTTGTCGCCGGATACGGGCCGCGCTGGCTGGACGGGATCTTGGTGCTGCTGTTCGACTCCGTTTCCTCGCTGCCGATGGTGATGTTCGCGCTGGCGGTGATCACTGTCCTTGGCCCCGGCACCTCGACCCTGCTTCTGGTGATCATTATCATCTCGATCCCCGGATACGCGCGGCTGATCCGCGCCCAGACCCTGACGCTGCAGCAGGCCGATTTCATTCAGGCCGAACGTACGATCGGCGCGTCGCCCGCCCGCATCATCCTGCGCCACCTGCTGCCCAATGTGGTGGGCCCGCTGGTCATCGTCCTGTCGATGGATGTGCCGGTCGTTATCATGCTTGAAGCGGGGCTGAGCTACCTTAACCTTGGGGTCAGGCCGCCTACGCCAAGCTGGGGCAACATCCTCTACGATGGCTATACCTCGCTGCGGCAAGCCCCCGGCATGGTCATCGCCGCCGGCCTGCCACTGGTGCTGGCCACCCTCGGCTTTACCTTCCTTGGCGAAGGCCTGCGCGACGCGCTGGACCCGAAACTGCAGTTGAGGGTGCCTAAATGACCGCGCCTGTCCCGCTTCTGTCGGTCGAAAATCTGACAATCACCTATGCCAGTGACGCGGGCCCCGTGCAGGCGCTGAGGGCCGCCCACCTGACCGCACGGGCGGGCGAGGTGATCGGCATTGTCGGTGAAAGCGGCTGCGGCAAATCCACGCTCGCCTCGGCGCTGATCAACCTGCTGGCGGCCAATGCAAGGGTAACATCCGGGGCGGTGCGCCTGCGCGGCCAAGATATCCTGACCCTGCCCGAAGACGCCAAACGCGCCATCCGGGGCCGCCATATTGCCATGGTCTTTCAGGATCCGATGACCTCTTTCAATCCTGTTCTGCCGCTTGGTGCCCAGTTGACCGACTTTCAGCATCACCTGCCCCAGACCCGCGCCGAAAAACGCACGCGCGCCCGCGCCATGCTGGCCCGCGTAGGCATTCCCGATCCCGATCTGGTGCTGACCCGCTTCATCCACGAACTTTCAGGCGGCATGCGCCAGCGGGCCGCCATCGCCGCAGCCTTGCTGATGACCCCCGATGTGCTGGTGG
Source organism: Paracoccaceae bacterium (assembly GCA_947476475.1). Taxonomy (GTDB): domain Bacteria; phylum Pseudomonadota; class Alphaproteobacteria; order Rhodobacterales; family Rhodobacteraceae; genus TMP-24. The sequence continues at coordinate 120,281 of CANJQT010000001.1, forward strand.
CGGACGAACCCACCACTGCCCTTGACGTGACGATGGAGGCGCAGATCATCCACCTTCTGCGCGCCCTGCGCGCCGACCATCAGGGTACGATCCTGATCGTCACCCATCATCTGGGGGTCATCGGCGAACTTTGCGACCGCGTCTATGTGATGTACGCGGGCCAGGTGGTCGAAGAGGCAACGGTCGATGATCTTTATCACGCGCCCCGCCACCCCTACACCCGCGCGCTGATCGCCTGCGACCCCGCGCACCTTGAAACCCACACGCCGGTCTTGCCCACCATCCCCGGCCATCTGCCCGACCTGACTGCCCCACCGCCCGGCTGCAGCTTTGCCAACCGCTGTCCGCTTGTCACATCGCGTTGCCACACGGCACCCCCGCCCTGGGTGCGCCTGTCGGATACGCAGGCCGCCCTCTGCCATGAGGTTGCGCCATGACCGCACTTTACGATGTGAAGAACCTGTCGGTTGACCTGACGCTTCCCCAAGGCCTTGTGGGGATGCTGCTGCCCGGCTCCAAACCGAAGCTGAACCTGCTGAAAGCCATTTCCCTGACCCTGAACCAGAGTGAAACCTTTGGGCTGGTCGGTGAAAGCGGGTCGGGCAAGACCACGCTCGCCCGCGCCATGCTGGGTCTTTTGCCCATCTCTGGCGGGCAACTGGCGTTCGAGGGGCAGCCTCTGACCAGTTCCCGCAGCTTCACCCCATTGCGCCGCCGGGCGGCGATGATGTTTCAGGATGCCACCGCCTCGCTTTCACCGCGGATGACGGTGGGCGCGCTGCTGGCTGAACCTTTCCACATCCACCGCCAGCCCTTGCCAGACCCGAACGCCATGGCCGCATCCCTTCTGGCACGCGTCGGCCTTCCCGCCGCCATCGCCGGCCGCTTTCCGCATGAACTGTCGGGCGGTCAGGCCCGCCGCGTCGGCGTCGCCCGTGCCCTTGCGCTGAACCCCGCGCTGGTCATTGCAGACGAGCCGACGGCGGGGCTTGATGTCTCGGTGCAGGGCGAGGTGCTGAACCTGATGACCGCCCTTAAAGCCGACCTCGGGCTTTCGCTGATGATCATCACCCACAATTTGGCAATGGTGCGCCATGTGTCGGACCGTATCGCCATCCTTTACCTTGGCCGGCTTATGGAAACCGGTCCCACCCGCGCGGTCTTTGCCCGCCCTGCCCATCCCTACACCCAAAGCCTGATCGCCTCTGAACCTCAGCCTGATCCCCGCAAGCGCCGCACCGGCCCGGCGATCAGCGGAGAGATCCCTTCGGTGTTGAACCGCCCCGCGGGCTGTGCATTCCACAGCCGCTGCCCGCGCGCGGCAGCCCTTTGCCGCCATACCACGCCCGAATTGCGTGATCTGGGGCAGGGCCGCGCCGCTGCCTGCCATTTTGCTGAACTGACCTGATGAAACCACCCATGGAGGACTGACGATGGACTGGAATACCGACCGGCGCGGCCTGCTGAAGGCCGCAGGCGCCCTTGCAGGGCTGATGACTGTCCCCAATATCGCCTGGGCGGTCGAAGGCGATACGTTGCGCGTGCGCGTAGACGGCGATCTTCAGGTGCTTGATCCCTGGGGCAATCTTGGTGGCATCGACGAAATGATCCCCCGCTGCACCACCGTAGCCCTGATCCGCTTCGGCGACACCCGCGAAGGCAACCCGCTTTTCAACTGGGGCGCCGAGAAATACGAATGGACTGACGACAAGACCATCGCCTTCACGCTGCGCGAAGGCCTTGTCTGGAACAAGGGCTTCGGGCCGGTGACCGCGGATGACGTGAAATACTCGTTCGAACGGATCGCCAATTCCGACAGCCCCTGGGCCTATCAGTTCGAAAAGCTGGATCATGTCGAAGTGGTCGATGCCCGGTCCGGCATCATCCACCTGAAAGAGGCTTTCCGCCCGTTCGAAATCATCGCGCTGCCCTATTACGGCGGCCATATCGTCTGCAAAGCGGCGGTCGAGGCCGTGGGCGGCAAGTACACCACGGAAATCCCAGCGGAATGCGGCCCCTTCCTGATGGAAAGCTGGGAACAGGGCCAAAAGGCTACCCTTGTCGCCAACCCTGACTGGACCGGCCCGAAACCGGATTTCAGCAAGATTGAAATCTATATCGTCGTCGATGATCAGGCCGCCCAACTGGCCTACGAGGCAGATGCGTTCGACTATACACGCCTTGCCGTTTCCGCATCAAAGCAGGTCAAGGAAAACCTGCCTGCCGGGGCGACGCTTCTGGAAATGGCCTCTTCGCGCTATGCGTGGCTGACCATCAACATCGCCTCACCGCAACTGCAGGACATCCGCGTTCGTCAGGCCATCCAGTATGCGTACGACGGCGATGCGGTTCTGCTGGGTGCCTATGACGGGTTGACCGGACGGTCCGCCGGCGTCGTTCTGCCCTCGACCCCCTATGCGCGCGAAAAGAACCTGATCGACCGCGACGTTGAAAAGGCCAAGGCGCTTCTGGCCGAAGCCGGCGTCAGCGATCTGACTCTGACGCTGAATGTGCAGACCGACAGCACCAGTCAGGCCGTGGCACAGATCATTCAGGCCAGCATGGCCGAAGCCGGCATCACCATCGAAATCGCGCCCACCGAAGATGCCGCCTATTGGGTGTTGGGCGACAAGACCCAGGGCGACGGCTACAAGACCATCGAACTGGTGCTCATGTCCTTCGCAGGCGGGATCGAGCCTACCGAAAACCTCGTCTGGTTCCGCCCGGATCAGATCGGCGCATGGAACTGGTCCAGCTTCGACAGCCCGGAATATGAGGAACTGTACCAGAAGGCCCAGATCGAGACCGACACCGCCAAACGCAAGGAATTGTGCAACCGGATGGAAGACCTCATGGAACAGTCCGGCGGCTTCATCTTCATCTGCTTCGAACCGTTTGTTGCTTTGCATGATGACAACCTCAAGCCGGTGATCCTGTCGGATGGCTACCTTGACCCCGTGATGTTCAAGAAACTATGACCTGACGAAAGGTGCCGCGCCTCGTGCGCGGCACCATCCCCACCCTGAAGGGAACCGCGATGCCTGAACCGCGCTTTCGCCGCTATTCGTCCGAAGTGCGCGCCGCCATGCTGGTCGATGCGGGCCTTGCCTGCCTTGCGCGTGGCGGCATCACCGCCTTCACCACCGACAACATCTGCCGCGAAGCGGGGGCCTCGCGCGGGTTGATTACCCATCACTTCGGCTCGATCGACGGGCTTCTGGCCGCCGTCTACGCCGCAGCCTACCAGCCGATGCTCGATAGTCTGGCGCCGGAAGGCGAAACGTCACCCTCCCTCATGCAGATCATTGAACGGGTTTTTGGCACCTACAATTTCACCCGCGACAGCCTGAATGTATGGTTGGCGCTTTGGGGCGAGATTGCCACCAACCCGGCGCTTCAGGCCGAACACCGCCGACACTATGCCCGTTATCGCGCCACGGTGGCCCGCGCCATCGACGACCTGGCCCGCGCGCGCGGGCTTTCCGTCGATTCGCAGGACCTTGCGATATCGGTCATTGCCCTTATCGACGGGCTTTGGCTCGAACAGGGTATTGACCCCGAACTTCTCTCGCCTACCCGCTCAATTGATGCTTGCCGACGGATGCTGGAGCCGATCTTTGGCCCCTTGGCGGGATCGCTCGCACCATGACCCTTTTCTCTGATCCCCGCAAACGCGCCTTTCTCAACCCCGACGGCGCGGACAAACCGCTCAAAAGCCCTGTTTCCCATTCCACACTTGATCGCGCACGAACCTTTCGTAAGGCGCGGATGGTCGCGCAGGTGGTCAAACACGATTGCGCTGCGATCCTCTTGTTTGATGCGGTCAGCATCCGCCACGCGCTCGATGTGGCAAACATGCAGGTCTGGGCGCTTCACAACGCCTTTCACTACGCCCTGATCTTTGCCGACGGCTACGCGATAGATTTCCAGTATGCTGGAGCAGAGCACCTGTCTGCGGGCCTGCCCGGCATAGACGAGGTTCGTACAACCAAAGCCTGGTTCTACCAGTATTCCGGTGAAAACCTGAGTTCTGCGGTCGAATCCTGGGCCGCCGAAATTGCCGACTGTTTGGCGACCTATGGCGGCGGCAATACCCGACTCGCGGTCGACAAGCTGGATGCGCCGGGTGTGGATGCCCTGCGCCGCCGCGGCCTGACACTCGTCGAAGGGCAGGAACTGACCGAACACGCACGCATGATCAAAGGCCCGGACGAGCTGGATCTGATGCAATGGACCATCCGTGTGGCCGAAGCGGGCATGGCCCGAATGTATGAGCATTCCGTCGCGGGCAAGACCGAGCAGGAAATCTGGGCCGAACTGCATTTTGAAAATATCCGCTCTGGCGGGGAATGGATCGAGACGCGGCTTTTGGCCGTCGGTCAAAGGACAAATCCATGGTTTCAGGAATGCTCGGACCATGTTGCCCAGACCGGGGATATGCTTGCATTTGATACTGACATGGTCGGGCCATACGGCTATTGCGCTGACCTTTCGCGCAGCTGGACAATTGATCACACACCAATGAACGATCGGCAAAAAAGGCTCTACGCTGATGCGCTGGCCCAGATAGAGCACAACACCGCTCTGATCCAGCCAGGCATGGATTTCCGGGAGTATATGGAAAAGTCCTGGCCAATCCCGGAACCCTATGTGGCCAACCGCTACTCTTGCGCGTTGCATGGTGTGGGCATGGTCGATGAATACCCCTGGGTGCCCTTCGCCAATGATGCGGCCTCGTTGCTGGCCGGGTGGTTTGAGCCGGGCATGGTGCTTTGTGTGGAAAGCCTGATTGCCGAGACGGGCGGGTATGAATCGATAAAGTTGGAAACCCAGGTGGTCGTAACAGCGACAGGTGCACGCCGGATGGACAGTTTCCCATGGGAAGACATTTAGGGCCGCCAGGGCTGCTCGTCCCCCTTCACCCGCGCGTGCACGCTGTGATGGGCGGGCCTTGGCCCTCACCCCGAGCGAAAGCCCGCTCTCCCATAGGCTGCACCATAGCACCGTCTTTACAAGCCGCGCGGAATGGCGGATATGCAGCGCGAGCATAGGCTTACGGCTGGAAAACTTCCGGCGGGTATGTGAAAGAGTGCCTCTGGCGCCAGAATGAAGTCCACCAAATGACCGAACAAAACGACCTTGGCCGCAGTCCTGTCTCGCGGCGCTATCTTCTGGCCTACGGGGCAGCCCTCGGGGCACTTCTGTCCACGACGGCCGTGCCGACGATTCTGCGCGCCCAGACGGCGGCAGTTCCGGCATCGACGCCCTTCAGTTTCGACATCCTGTCGGAAACCATGCGCACCCGCGCCCAGGGCGATGATCCCGTCGCCCCGCCACTGTCAGATTTCCTCGCCTCGCTGGATTACGACAAATACCAGATGATCCAGTTCTGGCCCAAGCGCGCGCTGGTCGGAAAAAGCCAGCGACTGGCGTGTTCTGCCCTTCCATGTCGGCTGGCTGTTCAAGGAACCGGTGAAGATCCACGAGGTTGTGGCAGGCCAGGCAACCGAAATGACCTTCACCACTGCCGATTTTGAATATCGCGGCAAGCTGAAGGCCGAAGTGCCTGCCGACTTCACCTTGCCCGGCGTGGCGGGCTTCAAGCTCAACCATCCGGTCAACCGCCCCGACCTGTTCGACGAGGTGATCTCTTTCGTCGGCGCCAGTTATTTCCGTGCACTCGGGCAGGGCAATGCCTACGGCCTTTCTTCACGCGGGCTGGCGATCAACACTGGCCTGTCCAAAGCCGAGGAATTCCCCCGCTTCACCGGTTTCTGGTTGGAAAAGCCCGCACCCGGGGCGGCCAGCACCACCATCTATGGCGCGCTGGACAGCGCCAGCGTGACCGGTGCCTACCGCTTTGTAATTACCGCTGGCATCGAAACCACCGTCGATGTCACTGCGCGCCTGTTCTTCCGCGCCCCGGTAGACGAACTGGGTATCGGCCCGCTCACCTCGATGTTCCTGTTCGCTGCAGTAAACCGTTCGCAGTTCGACGACTACCGCCCGCAGGTCCATGACAGCGACGGTCTGCGCATCGTGCGCGCCGATGGCGACGTTATCTGGCGCGCGCTGAACAATCCCAAGCAGCTTGCCTCGTCCTATTTCGCCGAAACCCGGCCGCAGCGCTTCGGCCTTCATCAGCGCGCCCGTGATTTCGCAGATTACCAGGATGCCGAGGCACATTACCAACAGCGCCCGTCGGTTGATATCGAACCGCAGGGCGATTGGGGCGCTGGCCGCATCCGGCTGGTCGAAATCCCCTCTGACCTAGAAGTGCATGACAATATCGTCGCCTACTGGGTGCCCGAAAAGAAACCGGCAGCGGGTGACAGTCTGGAACTGTCTTACCGTATGCACTGGGGCCGGCTTGAACTGCCGGATACCGAGGACCGCGCCTTCGTTGCGGAAACCAGCAGCGGCGTCGGTGGTGCCGCCGGCCTTTCCACCCCGCCCGACACGCGCAAATTTGTGATCGATTTCAAGGGTGGCATGCTTGGGCGCCTTCCCGCCGAAGATGGCGAAGTTATGCCAGTCGTTACCGTCACCAACGGCAAGGCAGACATCACAACCTTGCACAAGATCGACGGGACGGATATCTGGCGGCTGGTTGTCGATATCGCCTCGGAATCAGGGGCGGTCTGTGAATTGTCTGCCCATGTTGCGGGCTACGGAAAGAAACTCTCGGAAATCTGGATGTTCCAGTGGGTAAAGCCATGACCATGACTGCCGTCGTCTCCATTCACAGCCCGGACGGCACCGCCGCGCCGGTGCCGGATGTTGCGCGCGCAATGGTGCTGGGCCGCCTGCCCGATGCGCCAACTCAAATGCCGACCCAGCGCCTCGTGCGCGATGCCGCGCCTGTCTCTTTTCTTCGGGCGCTGTTCTTCGGGCCGCTGGGGCCGGTCGGCACCTGATACATGTCTGCTACCGCGCCACGCATCCAGGTGAAGGCACCCCGCCGCGTGCGCCTGGTTCGGGCGGTTGCCGTGGCCCTGTCTCTGACAACGGGGGGCGGGGCGGCCGCGATCTTCGTTCAGTATTCCGCCGTCAACGGCCTTACGCCGCTCGGTCTGGTCAGCGCCGTCTTCCTGTTCTTCTCGACCACATGGCTGGCCTGGGGCGCCTGCCTCGGGGTGGTGGGGCTGAAGCCATTCCACCTGCGCCGCCCCTTCACCCATCTGCCGCCCAATGGCCGCACGGTGGTTCTTGTCCCTGTTTTTAACGAAGACCCGCAAGTAACCTTCGCTCGTGTGGCGGCCATGTATCTTTCGGTGAACAAGGCCACCGCTTTGCCCGTCCATTTCGCCATCTTGTCAGATACCCGCGACGCCGCCATCGCCAAGGCCGAGGATCTGTGGTTCGCCCGCCTTCTTGATGAAACCGGCGGCGCCGGGCGCATCTTCTACCGCCGACGCGCCCAGAACACCGGGCGCAAGGCCGGCAACATCGAGGATTTCTTTGCCCGTTCCGGCGCCGCCTATGATTTCGCCCTGATCCTTGATGCTGACAGCCTCATGGAAGGCGACACCATCGTCGAAATGATCCGCCGGATGGAAGCCGACCCCGATCTTGGCCTGTTGCAATCCCTGCCTGCTGTAGTGCGCGCCCAGTCGGTCTTTGGCCGCGTCATGCAGTTCGCCGCGGCCTTCTTTTCGCCGGTCTTCTCGCGCGGGCTGGCGCGGATGCAGGGCCATACTGGCCCATTCTGGGGCCACAACGCCATGGTCCGGGTGCCCGCTTTCGTCGCTTCGTGCGGCCTGCCCGTCCTGTCCGGCCCGCCGCCGTTCGGCGGCCACATCCTCAGCCATGATTACGTCGAGGCCGCGCTGCTGGCGCGCGCGGGCTGGAAGGTCCGGCTCGATACCGACCTGAAGGGCTCCTACGAAGAAGGCCCCGAAAGCATCGTCGAACATGCCAAGCGTGACCGCCGCTGGTGTCAGGGCAACCTTCAACACCTGCGCATCATCGCAGCCCCCGGCTTGCGCAAATGGAGCCGCTTCGTCTTTTTGCAAGGCGTCTTTTCCTATATCGCCCCGGTCCTGTGGGCGGGTTTCCTGATCACTGTGGTGACCGACCGTGTCACCGCCCCGCCGCCCGATTACTTCCCTGATCCGCACCAGTTCTTCCCCGTCTTTCCCAGCGACGAAACCGCCAAGGCGATCGGTCTGGCCATCGGCATCTTCGGCCTTCTGATAATGCCCAAACTGCTGACCGCGACCGAGGCGATCGTGACCCGCCGCACCCGCCAGTTCGGTGGCACCTTCAACGCCCTGCTGTCGGTGCTGGCCGATTTCATCCTGCTCAGCATCATGGCCCCGGTCCTGATGGCCTACCAGACCCGCTCGGTGTTTCAGGTGTTGATGGGGCGCGATGGCGGCTGGCCGCCGAACCGGCGTGGCGGTGCCACCCTGACCGTGGCCGAAGCCTGGGAAGCAAGCCGCTTCATCGTCTTTTCAGGGGTTGTCGGCCTTGTCGTCGCCCATTTCCTGACCGTCCATATCATCCTTTGGGTGTTGCCGGTTCTGGTGCCGATGATCTTTTCACCACTGATCATCTCCTGGACCTCGCGCCTTGTCGCGCCGTCCAGCCACCGCGCCCGGCTGTTCACCACCCCCGAAGAAATCCACACCCCGCCGATTCTGGCCCTGCATGACGAAATCCTCGCGCGCTGGGAAAAGATCGCCCGCACACCCGAAGCCGGCGCAGATACGCCCGGCCTGATGGAGCCAGCCCGTGCCTGACAGAACCATGACCGCTGCCGCGCCGCCCATGGCCGCGCGCGCCGATGCTGCACCCGACAATGTGGTCACGATCCATCCCGCCGTGCCTGCGCCCACCCGTAAGGCCCGCGACCGGCGCATCGATTTCTTCCGTGGCCTCGCGCTGGCGATGATCTTCATCAACCATGTGCCTGGCACGATTTATGAAACCCTGACCAGCCGTAATTTCGGCTTTTCCGACGCGGCCGAGGCTTTTGTCTTCATCTCGGGCACCTCGGCGGCGCTGGCCTATGCCGGGGTCATGGCCGGGCCGAAACTCTGGCCCGGCGTTGCCCGCATCTGGGCGCGCGCCTGGACGCTCTACCTTGTGCATCTGCTGGTGACGGTCTGGGTGATCGGCATCACCGCAGCCACTTTCCGCTGGGGTGGCGACACCACGCTGATGCTGCGCGACAACGTGCAGTATCTGTTCAAGGATCTGTCCGGCTTCCTGACCGGATTGCCGCTGATGACCCATCAGGTCGGCTATGTGAACATCCTGCCGATGTATGCGGTGCTGCTGCTGGCTTGCCCTGCGCTGATCATTGCCGGGCGCAGCTACCCGCGGCTGACGCTGGCCGCATCAGTGGCCCTTTGGCTCGTCTCGGGCACGATCCGGCTTGATCTGCCGAATTTCCCGACCCCCGGCGGATGGTTTCTCAACCCGCTCTCCTGGCAACTTCTGTTTGTCCTTGGCCTTCTGACCGGTCTGGCGCTGCGCAAGGGCGAACGGTTCGTGCCGCGCCACCCGGTCTTGATAGCCCTGTCGGCTGGTATCCTGATCCTGTCGCTGGTCTGGCTGAAAGTGCCAGCTTTCGGTGTCCACGCCAATGCGGTGTTGGGCAAGCTTGCCACCCTCGGCTTTCCGATGGTGATCCGCGATTTCGACAAGACCTATCTTGCGGTCCCTCGGCTTTTTCACGCGCTGGCTCTGGTCTACCTGATGTCGGCCCTTCCCGCCGTGCGCAGCCTGTCGAACAGCCGCTGGGTCGAACCCGTCGCCCTTCTTGGCCGTCAGGCCCTGCCGGTTTTTGCACTGGGCTCGATCCTTTCGTTCGCAGCGCGTTCGGGCAAACTTCTGATTGGCGACAGTTTGGCGCTGGACAGCGCCCTCATCCTTGCCGGCCTGGTCCTCATGTATGTCTTTGCCTGGCTGCGCGAGAAATCCCGCGCGGTCATCGCCGCTGCAGGCGCCCCCAGCACGCGCGCAATCTGAGTGCCATGGGCCAGACGTTTTTGGCCGGGCAAAGGCCTTCTGGGTCCGTTTTGAGCCAAAGGCCAACCTTCGCCGCAACATGACAACGGCTGCGATGGATCACGCGTGGAGGGTCAACCGCGCCGCGCGGCCTCGATCGCGGCAACGTCGATTTTCGTCATTTCCATCATCGCCGCAAACGCGCGTCTTGCTTCATCGCCGCCTGCGTCCAGCGCCTCGATCAGCACGCGCGGCGTGATTTGCCAGTTGACGCCCCATTTGTCCTTGCACCAGCCGCAGGCGCTTTCCTGACCACCATTGCCGACGATGGCGTTCCAGTAGCGATCCGTCTCCTGTTGGTCGTCTGTGGCGATCTGGAACGAGAAGGCTTCGTTGTGTTTGAACGCAGGCCCGCCATTGAGGCCCAGGCACGGGATGCCGGAGACGGTGAACGCGACGGTCAGCACGTCACCCGTCTTGCCGGACGGGTAGCCACCGGGTGCGCGCGTGACGGCACCTACCCAGCTATCCGGAAAAGTCTCGGCGTAGAAGCTGGCTGCCGCCTCGGCGTCTGTGTCATACCATAGGCAGATCGTGTTCTTGGCAGTTGCCATGGCTTGCCTTTTCGCCTTTCGCAGCCAATCCAGCCCCGGTTTCCCGCGTGCTCCAGCACGCCCATATTTGGCTTCAAGGGCATGTGACAAACTTTGTACGCGCCCGTCCACACACATTTCGCGGCAATGCCCTGAAAACAGTCGTCGCCGGTTCCAGTTTGGGCCTGCCGCTCATCCAGGACGATGTTCCGCTTGCGTCAAGAACAGCGGCTGCCCAACCTCGGCCTCGCCCAGCCGAGCGGACTTCATGCCTTGGCGCCTTGATTGGCGCAGGCCGCCGACAGCCCGAAAATCCCTCGCAACAGCCGCCCCTTTTGTGCCATCCTTCCCCCGACCGACCGACCGACCGACCAAGCGCCGTCCGCGATACAGAGGATGCCATGACCCGCCACACCGCCCTCAGTCCCGCCGCCGAACTTCACGCCAACGTTTCGGTGCCCTTCAATCAGGCGCGCGCCATGCCGAAGTCGGTCTATACCTCGCCCGATTTCCTGGCGCTGGAGCAAAAGCACATCTTCGCCCATGACTGGCTGTCGGCGGGCCGCGCCGATGCGCTGCCCAATCCCGGCGACTATCTGACAATGCAGATCGCGGGCGAACCGATCATCGTGCTGCGTGACCGCGACGGGCAGTTGCGCGCGATGTCGAACGTCTGCCGCCACCGCATGTCCACCCTGCTGGAAGGGCGCGGCAATGTCCGCTCGATCGTCTGCCCCTATCACGCCTGGACCTACAACCTTGACGGCAGCTTGCGCGGCGCCCCCGCGATGGCCCTGAACGAAGGCTTCTGCAAGGACCAGATCGCCCTGCCCACCGTGCGCTGTGCCGAATGGCTGGGCTGGATCATGGTTACGCTGAACCCAGACGCCCCCGACCCGCAAGTGGCACTGAAGGATGTCGAAAACCTGGTTGGCTACCTCGACATGGCCAGCTACCGCGAAACCTTCCGTGAAAGCTTCCGCTGGGCCACCAACTGGAAAGTGCTGGCCGAGAATTTCATGGAAAGCTACCATCTTCCGGTCTGCCATCAGGGCACGATCGGCGGCGCGGTCGATCTGCTTAAAATGACCTGCCCTAAAGGGTCTCCGGCCTTCAACTATCACTACATCGTCAAGAACGACACGATTCCCCTGTCGCTAGCGCATCCCTCCAACACTCGCCTGCAAGGCGACCAGCGCCGCATCACCTGGCTTCTGTCGATCTACCCATCGCTGCTGATCACGCTCACGCCGGGCTATTTCTGGTATCTCTGCCTGACCCCCGACGGGCCGGGCCATGTCAATGTTCTCTTCGGTGGCGGGATGAGCACCGACTGGTGCGCCGACCCGCAGGCCGAAAGCCACCTCGCGGCGGTCAAGGCGCTGCTGGATGACGTGAATGACGAGGACAAGGGCTGCACCGAAAAGGTCTATCGGGGTCTTTGTTCCGCACTCGCCACACCGGGGCCGCTTTCGCATCTCGAACGACCGAACTTCGAGTTCGCCCAATATCTTGCCAGTCGGGTTCCGGTCTGAACCGCCCCTATCTGCAAGAAGTCGGCATCCCGCCTGAAATCCGTCACTTTAGCGGCTGGGGCGGTCACTTTCACGGTTGGGCAAGCGCGGATCGGCAGGATTGCCCCTTGCGGCGGCGGTTTTCAGGCTCCAAACTAAACGAAATGGGGCTGTTTCGCATGAGTTGTGCAGCGGACCGAATGCTCACCGGCCCTCTTGCGCCGACAACTGGAATATACGCCTGAATGTGCCCCGCACCCATCACCGCCAATCAGAACCGAGGTTTCATTATCCCGATCGGTGGAGGGGAGGACCGGGTCAAAGAACGGCACATCCATCGCCGCTTCGTCGAACTTTCGGGCGGCGCGGGCGCTGACATAGTCGTGATCCCCACCGCCTCCGAACTGGAAACCACCGGGCAGGACTATAACCGGATCTTCCGCGATCTGGGCGCGGCGCAGGTGGATTTCCTTCCCATCACCCAGCGCGCCGACTGCGACAATCCCCGCTATCTGGAGATGCTGGACCGCGCCACCGGCATCTTCCTGACCGGCGGCAACCAGTTGCGCCTGTCGACGATCCTTGGTGGCACCGGCATTGCCCAGAAGATCCGCCGTCGCAATGCCGCAGGCGCTGCGGTTGCCGGCACTTCGGCCGGGGCCTCGATCATGTCGGAACATATGATCGCGGGCGGCGACAGCAATTCCGCACCCGCCGAAGGTGCGGTCAGCCTGGCACCCGGCCTTGGCCTGACCAACGCCGTGATCATCGACCAGCACTTCACCCAGCGCAACCGGCTGGGGCGCCTGCTGGCGGCATCAAGCTACAATCCTTTCCTCATCGGTCTTGGCATCGACGAGGATACCGCCGCCTTCATCGGCCCCGACGGGGTGTTCGAAGTGGTGGGGTCTGGCACCGTCACGGTGGTTGACGCCTCTGGCCTTACCCATTCCTCAATGTGGGATGCGAGCCCCGGACAGGCGTTGACTCTTCTCGGCCTCAAAGTCGATGTGATGGGCGAAGGATGCCGCTATGATCTGGAAAACCGTCACGCATTTCCGCCCGATGAACATGCCGCCTTCTGCGCCTTGCCTGGCGCACCGGGGTACGACAAGCCACACTAGACTTACCTGACAGGAAGGAGACCCGCCCATGAAGATTGTCTCGACCAACGTTTTTGTCGGTCCGAATATCTGGGCGGGGTTTCCCGTCATCCGCCATGTCGTTGATCTTGGGGTGCTGGAAGACTGGCCCTCTGCAAAGATTGGCGATGCCTGGATCGAAGCCTTGGTCGAAGCCCTTCCCGGCCTGCGCGATCACGGGTGTTCCTACCGCGAGGCGGGCGGGCTGATCCGGCGCCTGCGCGAAGGCGAGGGCACCTGGCTGGGCCATATTGCCGAACATGTGGCGCTGGAAATTCAGGGGGTGGCCGGGTCCGAAGTGACCTTCGGGCGCACACGCGGAACCGGCGTGAAGGGGCAATACAACCTTGTCTATGAATACCGCCAGCGCGATGTGGGGCTTGATGCGGGGCGGCTCGCCATCCGGCTGTTGATGCATCTGCTGCCCGCCGATCTGAAGAACAAGACCGACTATGACTATGACCCTGAATTTGACTTCCCGGCAGAACTGAAAAGCTTCGTTCTGTCTGCACAGCGCCGCGAATTCGGCCCATCGACCGGCTCCTTGGTCAAGGCTGCTGAAGAACGCGACATTCCCTGGATCCGCCTGAACAGCAATTCGCTGGTTCAGTTCGGCCATGGCAAGTACCAGCAGCGTATTCAGGCCACCATCACCAGCCAGACCAAACATATCGCGGTCGAGATTTCCTGTGACAAGGAAGATACTCACAATATGCTGAATGACCTTGGCCTGCCGGTTCCCCAGCAGCGTCTGGTCTATTCCCCCCGCGATGCGGTGCGCGCCGCCCACCGCATCGGCTTTCCGGTTGTGGTCAAGCCGCTTGATGGCAACCACGGGCGCGGCGTGTCGATCAATCTGATGACCGACGCGCAGGTTGAAGTGGCTTTTGGCGAGGCCAAGGAACAATCGAAAAGCCGCGGCATACTGGTCGAACAGTTCGTGACAGGCATGGATCACCGCATGCTGGTGGTGAACGGCGAACTGGTGGCGGTAGCCAAGCGCGTGCCCGGCCATGTGATGGGTGACGGCAAACATACCATCGCCGAACTGATCGACATCGTGAACAGCGACCCGCGCCGCGGTATCGGCCACGAAAAGGTGCTGACCAATCTGGAACTGGACAATCAGGCCGAACGGCTTCTGGCAGATGCGGGCCATACCGCCCAGACGGTCCTGCCGAAGGGCGAGGTGTTCTACCTGCGCTCGACCGCGAACCTTTCCACCGGCGGTACCGCGATCGACATGACCGATGTCTGCCACCCCGACAACAAGGATATGGCGGAACGCACGATCAAGGCCGTGGGCCTTGACGTGGGCGGCGTCGATTTTCTGACCGCCGACATCACCAAAAGCTACAAGGACATCGGCGGCGCGATTGTCGAGGTGAACGCGGCCCCCGGTTTCCGCATGCATGTGGCCCCGTCCGAAGGCAAGCCGCGCGACGTGTCGGGCAAGGTCATCGACATGCTCTTCCCGCCGGGCACTCAGGCGCGCATCCCGATAGCGGCGATCACCGGCACCAACGGCAAGACGACAACCAGCCGGATGATGGCCCACATCATGAAGTCCTCGGGCCGGATCGTTGGCATGACCTCGACCGACGGGGTCTATGTGGACGGCAAGCTGACGGTGAAGGGCGACATGACCGGACCCGCGTCGGCGCAGATGGTGCTGCGTGATCCGTCCGTCGATTTCGCCGTGATGGAAACCGCGCGCGGTGGCCTTGTGCGATCTGGCCTGGGCTATCAGCGCAGCGATGTGGCGGCCTGCCTGAACGTGACGTCCGACCATCTGGGCATGGGCGGCATCAACACCGTCGAGGAACTGGCGGTCGTCAAGCGCGTGGTGGTGGAAACCGCCACCGATACAGTGGTGCTGAATGCCGACGATCTGCACTGCCTTCGCATGGCCGATTTCAGCCACGCGACCCACATCTGTTATGTGACGATGAATTCCGATCACCCGCTGGTCAAGGAACACATCCGCGCGGGCGGCCGCGCTGTTGTTCTGGAAAAGGCGATGAACGGCGATATGATCACCATCTATTCCAAGGGCCTGCATCTGCCGGTTCTATGGTCGCACCTGATCCCCGCGACGCTGGAAGGCAAAGCGCTTTACAACGTCCAGAACGCCATGTTCGCTACTGCCATGGCCTTCAGCTTCGGCCTTGATCTGGACAATATCCGCCATGGCCTGCGGACCTTCGACACCAGCTTCTTCCAGGCCCCGGGCCGCACGAACGTGTTCGACGAACATCCGTTCAAGGTCATCCTCGATTACGGCCACAACCCCGCCGCCATCGCCGCGATGAGCGATCTGGCCGACCGGCTGGATGTAAAGGGCCGCCGTCTGGTTGTGGCTGCCATGCCCGGCGACCGCCGGGACGAAGACATCATCGCCGCGGCAAAAGAACTGGCGGGCCATTTCGATCATTACTACCTCAAGCCCGACGATGACCGTCGCGGCAGGGGCGAAATGGAAGTGCCGAAGATGATCCGCGAGGCGCTGCTGCAAAGTGGCGTCAAGGACGACCAGATCACCCTTGTTCCAAGCGAGGTGGAAGGCATCGAGCGCGGCCTGTCGGCAGCTCAGGCCGGCGATCTTCTGGTGGTCTTTGCCGACGAACTTGCCCGGTCCTGGAAGCAGATCATCTATTTCAAGAAGGCCGAGCGTGAAGCGGAAGCGCCCGCCACGGCCAAGCCTGAAAAACCGGCTGTGGCGTTCGAAGAACTGCTGGCTGGCGGCGATACGCTCATCCGCGACGAACGCGGGGTGCGTCTGGCCAAAGGCGTGAACGAAGAAGCAGACTGATCGGACAAACAACGTGGCGCAGTCGGAAGAATTGCAAGAAGCACTGGTAATCCCGGTGCCGGACGATCCGGCACTGGCGCTGGACAGCTGCCGCCGTCTGCTGGGGCCAAACCTTTACGGCCCCGACACTGGGGCGGTGGGTGATGGTCTGTCGCCCGGATTTGATCCGGCGCGGATGCTGGCGCTTTGGTCCCTTCATGCGCGCGCGCTGCTTGACGCCCTGGGCTGGCCCCGCCCGGTCAGCACCCGGCCCTTTGCCGGGGGGGGCAGCCTCTATGTTCCCGCCCCCGTGGATCAACTGTTCACGGCGGCCTACCTGATCGAGGCGGCCTGGCACTATGCTGCCTGCGAACTGCTGGGCCTGCCGACCGTGCCGCAAGCGCAGATGCAGGCCGATCTGGCCCGCGTCAGCGCGGCCGAGACGAACCCGGCCTTGTGCGCGCTGACCGATCAGGCCCGCACAAGGGGCATCGACCGGCTGCTGGACGATGACGCGCTGACCCTTGGCCATGGGGCCGGGTCGGCCACTTGGCCCACCGATGCCCTGCCCGAAACACCCGACTGGACGGCATTGCACGACATCCCGCTGGCGCTGGTCACCGGCACCAATGGCAAAACCACCACCACCCGGCTGATTGCCGCGATGGGGCAGGCGGCGGGCCTGACCGCGGGGCTTTCCTCGACCGAATTCGTCAAGGTGGGCGACGAGGTTCTGGACAAGGGCGATTACTCCGGCCCTGCCGGCGCGCGGCTTCTTCTGCGCGACAAAAGGCTGGGCCTTGCAGTGCTGGAGGTGGCGCGCGGTGGCATCCTGCGCCGGGGCCTGCCGATCACAAGGGCGCGGGCGGCGGTGGTGACCAACGTGGCCGCCGACCATTTGGGCCAATACGGGATCATGACCGTGCCAGAACTGGCGCGCGTCAAGCTTGCCGTCCACCGCGCACTGGCACCAGGCGGCCTCTTGGTGCTGAATGCCGATGACGGGCCAGTGGTAACGGCGGCGGCCGAAGTAGTGGCCCGGATCGCCTGGTTCTCGCTTGACCCCGGCACCCAGCAGATTGCTGCGGCCCGCGTCGCAGGCCAGCCCTGCTGCTGGCTGGAAAGCGGAATGATCCGCCTGTCTGACGGGCGGCAGACAACAGACCTGATTGCCGCCGCCGACGTGCCGCTGACCCTCGGCGGTGCGGCGCGCTACAATATCGAAAACGCGTTGGGCGCGGCGCTGGCGGCGCGGGCGCTGGGCCTGCCAGATGCGGCGATCCGCGCCACGCTTTCCCGCTTTCGCTCTGATGCGAAGGACAATCCGGGACGGGCCAACGAATTCGCCTGGAACGGCGCGCGGGTCTTTGTGGATTTTGCCCACAACCCCCATTCGATCGCCGCCGTCACTTCGGCGCTGGCAGCACTTCCGGCGCGCGAACGCCATGTGCTGCTGACCCATGCGGGCGACCGGTCCGATCAGGACATAAGCGACCTGACAACCGGGGCATTCGCGCTACGCCCAGATCATGTGGTTGCCGCTGAAAACCCGAAATATCTGCGCGGACGCGCGCCCGGCGAAGTGTCGGGCCTGATCCGCAAGGCCAGCCTTTCCTGCGGTCTGCCGCCCGATCATATCCTTACCGCTGCCAGCCCCGCCGCAGGCGCACGCCTGATCCTCGACCGGCTTCAGCCCGGCGATCTGGCGCTGCTGCTTGTGCATGATGAACGCGACCAGATCTTCGCCATGCTGGAGGCGGGCACTTAAGCCCGCCGCCCCGAACGGCTACAAGGATGCGAACCCCGCCTCCAGCGCCTTCAGGATCACCTGCACATCGGCGCTGGTCAGGATCAGGGGCGGCGACAGGATGATGTTGTTGCCCGACACCCGCACCATCGCCCCTTCCTGATAGGTCTTGGCCTGCACCTTGCCGGGCGTGGCCTTGTCGGCGGGTTTCTTGCTGGCGCGGTCGGCCACCAGTTCGACCGCATTCATCAGCCCATGCCCGCCACGCACATCGCCGATCACCTCGTGCCGTTCCTTCAGCGCCTGAAGCCCCGCGAACAGTTCTGCCCCGCGCGCGGCGGCATTTTCATTTATCTTCAGCCGCTGGGTTTCGGCCAAGGTCGCCAGCGCCGCCGCCGCCCCGACCGGATGACCCGAATAGGTATAGCCGTGCCCGATGGCCGCCATGCCGGTTTCATCGCTTTCAAACACCTCGGCCACGGCTTCGGCGATCATCACCGCTCCAAAGGGGAAGTAGGCGTTGGTGATGGCCTTGGCGGTGCAGGTGAAATCAGGCTTCACCCCCCAAAGCCTGCTTCCCGTCCAGGCCCCGGTGCGGCCAAAGGCGGTAATGACCTCATCCGCGATCAGCAGGATGCCATTGCGCCGGCAGATTTCGGCCACGCCCGGCATGAAGCTGGAATGCGGCGGGATTACCCCGCCCGCGCCCAGAATCGGTTCCATGATGAAGGCGGCAACAGTGCTGGCCCCCTGAAAGGCGATCTCATCTTCCAAAGCCTGCAGGCAAAGTGCCGCCAGCTTGGCCGGGTCGCTCTCGTTGAACGGGTTGCGATAGGGGAAGGGGGCGGGGATGTGGTAGCAGCCGGGCAGCAACGGTTCATACTGGGTGCGGAAATTGGCGTTGCCGTTGACCGAGGCTCCGCCGGTATGGGTGCCGTGGTAACCCTTCTTCAGGCTCAGGTATTTCACCCGGCCCGGCTCATTCCTGATCTTGTGATACTGCCGAGCCAGCCGCAGGGCGGTTTCCACACTGTCGGACCCGCCCGAGGTGAAGAAGGCCCGCGTCAGCCCATCGGGCTCAAAGAATTTACGCAGCTCTTCGGCCAATTCGATGACCTGATCGTTGGTGGTGCCGCGGAAGATGGAATAATAGGGCAGGCGGTCCAGTTGTGCTGCAATCGCATCCTTTACCGGCTGGCAGGAATAGCCAAGGTTGACATTCCACAGCCCCCCCACGCCGTCGACCACCTCATGCCCGTCCACATCCCGGATACGTACGCCATGCCCGCCAGTGATGATCGCGGGCGGGTTCTTCAAACTGTCCGAAGGCGCGGTCATCGGGTGCCAAAGGCTGCGGGCATTGTTGGCTTTCAGGAAATTCTCGTCTTTCATCGGTTCGGTCCTTTCCCGGCTCAGGCGGCAGTGCGCCAGAGGGTTGCGATGGCGGGCGGCAGGCTGCCGCCCCACAATGTGGTTATCTCGTTCCCCGCACGGGCAAGGGCAGCACGGATCTGGGCGCGTGACCGGTCGGTCACCCGCCCCTTGGGGGCCGCAACCGCCAGTCCGCCGGAACAGCGCCCCAGTGCATCAAACAGCGGCACCGCCAGCGAATGCACATCCGCCTCGAAGCCGCCTGTGCTTTCGGCGAAACCTTCCGTCCGGACGGTGGCCAGGCGTGCGCGTATCTCGGCGGGGTCGGTGATGGTATGGGGTGTCAGGCGTGGCAGAGCCTGACCAAGGATGATTTCGCGGATCGAATCGGGCTGAAAGGCCAGAACTGCCTGTCCCGACGACGTGGCGTGAAAGGGCAGGATCTCAGTGTCTTCCATCATCACGCGGGTGGCGTGTGCAGATGAATAGGCCAGTGCAATCGCCTTCAGATCACGGCCGATCAGCAAGGAAAGATGGGCCGTTTCACCCGTTTCATCGGCAAGAGCCTGCAAGACCGGCATTGCTGCATCGCGGGTCGGCACATGAAATTCCCGCAGCGCGGCCAACCGCAGGACGGCAGGACCAAGCCGATATTCCTTAGTCGATCCAACCTGTTCGATCAGCCCGTAGTCGGTCAGTTCCGTGGCTAACCGGTAGCAGGTCGCCTTGTTCAGATCTGCAAGCCGCGCCAGATCCGACAGGCCGATCACCGGCCTTGCCCGGGTGAACAGGTCCAACAGTTCAAGCGCCTTGGTGACGGTTCCCATGAAACTAAACCCGCTATCGAACACAACACTTGCCCGGTCGCCCGGTCCCGCGTTTCATTTCAGTTGACAGATTGCCGCAGGGCCTGTCAAATTGATTTTGAACCATCGGTTCGAATAATGAACCAGCCAAGAGCCGCCAAACGGCCATGCAACAGACGACAGGAGGGGAAATCCTATGAAGAGACGGTCCCATGTGCTGGAGGTGCGTCATGTCTGATCAGACCTCAACCAGCAACCAGCTGAAGAAGAATTCGCTTGGCGTCGGCGCAATTACATTCCTGGTCGTGTCAGCGGCCGCGCCCCTGACCGGCGCAGGGGGCGGCATTCCGCCCTCGATGCTGTTTGGCAATGGCGCGGGTATCGCCGGAAGTTTTCTGATCGTGACACTGATCCTTCTGGCGTTTTCGGTCGGTTATGTCGCCATGTCGCGCCATGTGAAAAACGCGGGCGCCTTTTATGCCTTTACCGCTCAGGGGCTGGGCGGGCGTGCCGGCGGGGCCGCGGCGATGATCGCAATCCTGTCCTACAATGCCATGCAGATCGGCCTGATGGGCCTCTTGGGCGCGGTCGCCTCTGGCACCTTCGCCCAGTGGGGCATCGACCTGCCTTGGTATGTCTGGACCTATGTGGCGATCGCGCTGGTGGCGGTTCTTGGCTACCGTCAGGTGGACCTGTCGGCCAAAGTGCTGATGGTTCTGGTTCTGGCCGAATTCGCCATTGTGGTTCTGCTGGACGCCTCGATCCTGGTTTCGGGCGGCGCGTCCGGCCTGAACCTCCAACCCTTCGCCTGGAGCCAGATCACCAGCGGTGTGCCGTCGATCGGAATCCTGTTCTGCTTTGCGGGGTTCATCGGGTTCGAAGCGACCACCATCTACTCGGAAGAGGCAAAGAACCCGTCTGTGACCGTGCCTAAAGCTACCTATGTCTCGGTTCTGGCCATCGGTATCTTCTATACGATCACTGCCTGGCTAATGGTTATGGGCATCGGGATGGACAATCTTCTCCCCACCATCGGCGGTTTGCCGGATCCGTCGGCCTTCCTCTTCGTGCTGGGTGAAACCTATATCGGCGGAACCCTGACCGCAGTCATGGGCGTCTTGTTCATGACCTCGATCTTCGCCGCCGTTCTGGCCTTCCACAATGCCGTGGCGCGCTACAAGTTCGTGGCCGGGCGCGAAGGGATCCTTCCCGATGCGATCGGCGTCACCCACGACACCCACAAAAGCCCGCATATGGGGTCGATGATCCAGACCGCGCTTGCGCTCTTGGTGGTGACCCTGTTCGTGGCCAAGGGGCTGGACCCGGTGTTGAACCTGTTCGTCTGGCTGACCCAGATGGGCACTCTCGGTGTGCTGGGTTTGATGGCGCTGACCTCTTTCGCGGTCATCGCCTTCTTTTCGCGCGATGCGATGGGCGAAGGGGCCATGTCCACCAAGGTCCTGCCATTGATCACCGGGCTGATCATGGCCGGGCTGTTCGTGAAGATCTTCATGGACTTCGGCGCCTTGACCGGATCCGAAGGCATGTTGTCCTGGGCCTTGCCCGCCTTGGTCCCGGTTCTGGGCGTGGTTGGCTATCTCTTGGCATCTGGCCTCGCCAGCCGCGATCCGGCCCGCTTTGCAGACATGGGCAATACCAAGGCCTGATCACAAAAGACCGACAGGGCGGCTGGCAACGGCCGCCCTTTTCATGCCGAAAGGACGTTCCATGCCCGCCCCCACCCAAGCCGACATCACCCGCCTTGCCGCCACCGCCCTTGCCCCGCAAAAGCTGCTGATCGAAGGCAAACGCATGGAGGGCGAGGGTGGCGAGACCGAAGTTTTCTCGCCCATCGACGGAAGCCGCCTGACCACGACCGCCTCCGCCTCTGCCGCCGACGTGGCGCGCGCCGTAGCCTCTGCCCGCGCCGCCTTCGAAGATGGGCGCTGGTCGCGCATGGCGCCTTCGGGCCGCAAGGCGGTGCTGCACCGGTTGGCTGACCTGATCGAAAGTCATGCGCTGGAACTCGCGGTCCTTGGCGTGCGCGACAATGGCACCGAAATTTCGATGGCGCTGAAGGCTGAACCCGGCAGTGCGGCGGGCACCTTCCGCTACTACGCCGAAGCGATCGACAAGTTGTATGGCGAAATCGCCCCCACCGCCCGCAACGTGCTGGCGCTGGTCCACCACGAACCGGTTGGCGTGGTGGCGGCAATCGTACCCTGGAACTTCCCGCTGATGATCGGCTCATGGAAGATCGCCCCTGCGCTTGCGGCAGGCAATTCCGTGGTGCTGAAACCCGCCGAAACCGCATCCCTGTCGCTGATCCGCCTGGCCGAACTGGCACTCGAAGCCGGTGTTCCCCCCGGGGTCTTCAACGTGGTCACCGGCCCCGGGCGGGTGACGGGCGAGGCGCTCGGTCTGTCGATGGATGTCGATATCATGGTCTTTACCGGATCGGGCGCCACCGGCCGCAGGCTTCTGGATTATTCCGCCCGTTCGAACCTGAAGCGTTGTTATCTGGAACTGGGCGGCAAAAGCCCCAACATCATCTTCGCCGACGCCCCCGATCTGGCCGCCGCGGCCAAGGCCGCCGCCACTGCCATTTTCCGCAATGCCGGTCAGGTCTGCGTGGCCGGATCGCGCCTGCTCGTCGAAGACAGTGTGCAGGACGAGGTGCTGAAGATCCTGCGCAAGACCACCGAAGGCATGAAACCCGGCAACCCGCTGGACCTCTCCACCCAGATCGGCGCGGTAAATTCACCCGCCCAACTTCAGGGCAACCTGGCCTTCGTTGCTGATGCCGTCCGCGACGGCGGGCAGATCCTGACCGGCGGCAAACAGGCACTGCAAGAAACCGGCGGCTGGTACATGGAACCAACCATCGTCACCGGCGTAGGGCCTTCCCACCGCCTGTTCCGCGAGGAAGTCTTCGGCCCGGTCCTTGCCGTGACCTCCTTTACCGACGAAACTGACGCCCTGCGGCTGGCAAATGCCACTGACTATGGCCTGGCCTCGGGCGTGTGGACTTCGAACCTCTCACGCGCCCACCGCATGGTGCGCGGCATCCGTGCGGGTGTGGTGCATGTGAACACCTACGGCGGGTCAGACGTGACGGTGCCCTTGGGCGGCGTCAAACAATCGGGCAATGGCCATGACAAATCCTTGCATGCTCTTGCCAAATATTCCGATCTGAAAACCGCCTGGATCCAGCTTTAAGGGGGCAACCGCATGGGCAACCGCATTCTGGTCGTCGGCACCTATGACACCAAAGACGACGAACTGACCTACATCGCCAAGGTGATCCGCGCCCAGGGCGGCGAAGTGCTGACCATGGATGTGTCGGTTCTTGGTGACCCCAAAGGACAGACTGATTGGTCAAAGCATGATGTGGCGGCCGAGGCGGGATCATCAATCAAGGCCGCGATTGCCTTTGATAACGAAAATTCCGCCATGCAGATCATGGCCGAAGGTGCGTCCAAACTGGCCGCACGCCTGCACCGACATGGCCGGTTCGACGGGGTGATCGTGCTGGGCGGGTCAATGGGTACCGATCTGGCGCTTGACGTCTGCGCAGCCCTGCCGCTGGGCGTGCCGAAATATGTGGTTTCCACCATCAGCTTCTCGCCCCTGATCCCGCCAGGGCGGGTGGCAGCCGATATTCAGATGATCCTTTGGGCGGGCGGGCTTTACGGGCTGAACTCTGTCTGTCGGGCAACCCTGTCGCAGGCGGCGGGGGCAGTGCTTGGGGCGGCCCGGGCCGTTCAGATGCCAAAAGGGGATCAGCCGGTGATTGCGATGTCGGGCTTCAATTCAAAGGTCGTGAACTACATGGTAGCACTCAAGCCCGCGCTGGAAGAACGCGGCTATGAGGTGGCGGTGTTCCACGGAACCGGCATGGGGGGCAGGGCGCTTGAAAGCCTTGCCGCGCAGGGCGCCTTTGCGGCGGTCATGGATCTGGCGCCGCAAGAGGTGGCGAACCACCTTTTCGGTTCGCCGATCAGCGCGGGCGAAGACCGGATGACCAATGCCGGTCTGCGCGGCATCCCGCAGATCCTGTCGATCGGCTGCCTTGATCTTGTCGATCTGGTGGGCTGGCAGCCCCTGCCCGCGCTGTTCAAGGACACACCGGCACATGCGCACAACCGCCTGCTGACCACGGTGCTGCAAACGCCCTCGCAGCGGCGCGAAGTGGCGCGCGAGATTTGCAGAAAACTCTCCACCGCAGTGGGGCCGGTTGTCTTCATCTTGCCGGTAAAAGGCGGGCATTGCTGGGACCTGCCCGGTCAGCCCCTGTGCGATCCCGAAGGACTGGCGGCATTTTGCGACGAGTTGCGCCTGCATTGCCCGGCCAACGTCACGCTGGTTGAACTCGACGCCCATATCAACGATGTGGCTTTCAGCAACGCCGTTCTGGCCACCTTCGACGACTGGCGCGCCAAGGGCATTGTCTGACGGCGGGCTGTGGATCTGGCGATCCCAGGAGGACTCGAACCCCCAACCTGCTGATTAGAAGTCAGCTGCTCTATCCAGTTGAGCTATGGGACCGCGCCCCTCCCTTTACCGGGCACTGGCGCCCTTAGGCAAGAGGAACCGCCTTGCGGGCCTGCCACTATGACCCCTGAAAACGTCAGACCGCCCGCTGTGCAGCGGGCGGTCTGGTTACACAGGGTCCGGCAATTCCCGGCCTAAATGGGCGCGTGGTTCGCGCCTATTGAACCGTTGTAATCGGTGTGCCGGTCGTGCCGCTGGCGTCGGCCAGCTCATCCTCGGCCACGGCCCGCGTCACGCCAAGCCGGTCTGCCAGCTCGTTCAGCAGATCCTCGGTCTGTTCGGGCGGCAGATCCTTGTTCGACTCATCGACGATGCGCGCTTCCGATTCGCTCAGAAATGCGTCCAGCGCCGCTTGCTCTGCCGCTTCCAGCAAGTCCGCCGCTGCGGCATCCGCCTCGGCCTGCGCCGCCACCAGATCCACGGTATCGCAGTTCGCGGTACAGCTGACTACGCCGCCGTCGACAGCAAAGACCGGGTCGCCCTCGACCGCGCCGCTGTTCAGGGCATCAGCAAGCGCCTGATCGCTGACTTCCAAAGTCTCGTCACCCACGAAGGAATCAAGCGCCGCCTGTTCCTCTTCGGTCAGAACTTCGCCCGCTGCCGCCTTGGCCGCCAGTTGGTACTGTGCCAGCGCCCCGACCGTGCCTTTGAAATTCTGATTGCGGATATGCGCGTCCAGCGCGGCCTGATTTGCGTTCGACGCATTCCATTTGCCCAGGTCGCTGGGATGAAGCGATGCGCCGGGTTCGGTCTCAAGGCTTGCGTTCGTCGTTGTCTTCGCCGCATTGGTCTTTGCAGCACCGTTACCATTGGCGTTGCCGTTACCGCCGCCGTTGCCATTACCGTTACCGCCGCCATTACCGTTACCGCCGCCATTGCCATTGCCGCCCTTCGCAAAGGCGGCCCCGGCGTCGGACTGGAACGGAACAATTGTCGGCACTGCGGCCAGCGCAAAGGCCAGGACCAGCGTCTGGGCCAATGCACCAGCCCGCTGGCTGCGGGCCTTCGGATCAAACTTTTGCATCTGTGACATCCTTTTTTGCTGCGCGATCGGCTTCACCATCGCAGAAACGACGACTGGTATTTCGACTTGGATCATTTAGCCAACATTCTGGCGAATCTGTGGCGGCCCCGGCCTGACGCAAGAATGCGCGGGCTTTTTTTCGCGATATGGCAACTTGGGCGCGCGGATTTTGTCACCTTGCAACCCTAGCGCAGCAGGCAGGTCATGAATGTGCTGTTTGGGTCGGGGCCATAGTCGGCAAAGGGCGCGCACTCTGTAAAACCCGCCGTCCGGTATAGCGTGCGCGCCGGTTCAAAGCTCGCCTGCGACCCTGTCTCAAGGCTCAGGCGCTGCAACCCTGCCGTCCGCGCTTCGATGATCAGATGGTTCAGCATTATCCGCGCCAGCCCGTGCCCGCGCGCCTCGGCCAGTATATGCATCGACTTGATTTCGCCGCCGCCGTCGCCCAGATCCTTGACCGCCCCCATTCCAACGGCATGCCCGGCCCGCCGCATCACGAAAAAGCTGATCGACGGATCGCACAGCCGCCCGGCGTCCATCATGTGAATGCTGCCGGGTGGCGTATCTTCATGCATCGCAGCCGTATGGCGTTCGAACAGCAGCGCAAGATCGGCCCCAAGCGGACTTTCCCGACCGATGATGATCTCATCCATGTAAAGCCGCCCCCCCTTGCCGCCTATTGGCCCATCATGGCGCCAAGCGCTGACAGATCCAGATCGTTGACTTTCAGGGTGCCGGGCTGGGTGCCATCCAGCTTCCAGATCAGTTCGCCCACGCCGCCCTGCTTGGCGATGCCCCGCGCCATCGCCAGCACCGGGCCGGCACTCTGCGCCACCTCTGCCGGTCCCTTGTTCAGGGCTTCGATCACGGCATCCATGCCGATGGCCCTGACAGTGCCCTGTCCGGTGGGCGGGGCGCCATTCACGGTCACATTCACCGCGCCCTCGAAATCAAGTTGATAAAGCGGTGCTACTACCTGACCCGGCGCGAAGGTCACGTAGAAATTGCCCTTCGGTAGGAGGGCCGATACCAGAGTTGCCCCGACCTCGTCGGTCAGCGGTTTTTCGGCGGTCAGATCCAGCGCCGCCACGATGATCGCTGCAGGTTCGGCAAGGTTGAAACCCGATCCCGTCACGTCGAACGTGAAGTCGGTCGGCACCAGATCCTTGGCCCACCCCGGCACCAGCCCGTCCGTCAGCGCCAGCCCGCTGACGGTGATCTTTTCACGCACTCGGCCGTCTGCCACCAGCCCGGCCATGTCGATGCCAGCCGCAATGCTGTCAGCCGTGCCGCCGCCATAGGGGGTGGTGACTGTCAGGCCCTCATAGGAAAAAGTCCCGTCCAGCGCATCGAATAAGGGCAGGGCAGCCTGCACCTGCCCCCGCAGCACCTCCTGGTCGGCCTTGATCGCCGCTTCAGACGGATGCGCCACCAAAAAGGCCACCAGATCAAGAATAGGCGCACTGCGCAGACCTTTGATTGTTCCAGACTGGCGCATCGTTTCAGCGGTGGCGTCGATGGTCAGGCCAGCAGGCATCGCCTCGCTTCGGGCCATCGTGATGATTTCCCGGAAACCGGTTCCCGTTGCCGTAAAGGTTCCGTCGGTGCCGACCGATGTCGCCCTTTCACCGGCGAATTCGGAATGCATCGCAGCAATGCTCTGGGTCACGTCCTGACCGGGGGCTTCCGGCGTCGCCGCCACCTTCTGCGTCATCGCCATATCGGTCATGTCGGCAGTCCAGCTTTGGAAACCCGACAGGCTTTCGTCAAAGATGCCGTTCATCGACATGGAACCGATCTGCATCGACATCTCCATGGCCTTGGGCGCGGTCATGGAAAAACTCACAGGTTCGTTCTGTGCCACGGCCCACAGACCACCGCCCTGATCGGTCAGGGTCAGGTGTTGTGCGCTCAGGGTTATGGCCCCGCCATCGGCCGGGACCAGCGCCACAAGCGGGGCGGCATCCAGCGTCACCGCATAGCTTTCGCCATTGGGCATCACCGTCACCACGCCTTCGGTCTTGCCCAGATAGCGCTGCAGAACCTCGGTCAGATGGGCGGCCCCTTCGGCTGTCGCCGGGGCGGCAAAGGCCTGACCGGCGGCAACGGTCCAAAGGGCGGCGATCAATGCCAGACGGGAGTGGAACGACATAAAACAGCTCCTGTGGGAAAATGGCCTGCGGTGCAAACAAGTCTGCTCACGCAAATGACAAGGCCGCCCGCAGGCGGCCCGTTCAGAAAGCTGGCCTCAGTGGGTCCAGACTTCCTTGCGGTCTGTCGCGAAATTTTCGCCGTAGCCGCGCGGGCGCACATTTACCTTGCGGGCATGCGGTTCAGTCACGTCATAGACAATGCCCTTTGCCTGCGCATAGGCCTCTGCCGCGTCACGGCTTTCAAACCGCAGCCGCACCTGCGTCTGGGTGTCGCCCGATCCGGTCCAGCCCATCAAGGGATCAACCGCCCGGCTTTCACTGGGGGCGAATTCCAGAACCCATTGGTGGGTCTTGGCGGTTCCCGACTGCATGGCGGTCTTGGCTGGCTGATAGATGCGGGCGCGCATGGCATACTCCGTTGGCGTGCCCCCTTATCGAAAATGTCGCGCCGCCGCGCAAGGGGGCACAGCTGATATTGCGCGGCAGACCGCCTCCGACGGCAGGGCGTCAAGGTCCTTTGGTGCAATCACCTTGAACAAGAACAAAAACAGATCAAATGTGGGATAGCCAAGGATTCGCCATGCCCCACAACAACACCAACATCCCCGCCCCCCGCCCCGAAGTTCTGACCCGTCCCAAACTGGAAGGCGGCAGGCGGTTTGTG
>CANJQT010000002.1 GCA_947476475.1 Paracoccaceae bacterium
GTCCTGACTGCGACCTTCGTCTTAGCCTGCGTCAGCCGCAGCAGGGAAAGATCGCATGTCAAACGCACATTGGGTTTACAATCAAACCGTCAAATTGTTTGCCGCCGGTGCCGAGCCGCCTTTCGAGGATGACGGCGAACTTATGGCCTCCTGGGGTGCGGTGTGGGGCATCGACAATGACGTGGGCAAGATCCGCTCGATCTTGATGCACGCGCCAGGGCCAGAGATGAACATCGTCGATGTCACCAAGCGGCTGGAAGAGATCGGATCATACGGCGACCCGGCAACGGGCTGGTACTTTCAGTCCGACACACCGCCGGATCTGGACCGGATGCGGGCGCAACACCGGGCGTTCGTCGCAGCGCTGGAGGCGGACGGGGTCGCGGTTCACTATGTCGAGGGGGTGGATAACACCCGGCTGAAGTCAGTCTATACGCGCGACCCGCTGATCATGGTCAAGGGTGGCGCAATCGTCTGCCGGATGGGCGCACGGATCAGGCGCGGCGAGGAACTGGCAATCACGCGAACGCTCGCCCGCATCGGCGTGCCGATTCTGCGCACCATATCCGGCAAGGGCGTCATGGAGGGCGGCAGCTTCGCCTGGCTGAACGAAAAGACGTGCGCCATTGGCGTGGGCGTTCGGGTCAACCGCGAAGGCGCCGAACAGGTGGGCGAAGTGTTGAAACGTCAGGGCGTTGAGTTGCTGATCGTCGATCTGCCCGGTTATGACATTCATCTGGATGTGTCTTTTCTGATGGTTGACCGGGATCTGGCTCTGATTAACCCATCAGGCCTGCCCTACAGCTTTCTGGAGGAGTTGAAGGCACGTGGCATCCGAACCGTTGAACTGGACCCTGCCGATGATGGCTGGATCAACAATTCCCTGGCCATCGCGCCCGGCAAGCTGCTGATGCCCGAGGGTGCAACGAACCGCACGCTGGACCGGCTGGCCGCGCATGGTGTGACCTGGACGACGATTCCCTATGACGCGGTTCAGAAGAATGGCGGCGGCTTGCACTGTTCGACGACGCCCCTGCAAAGGGATCGCCTGTAAGCCAAACGAAAGGGGCGCGGCATGAACCGCGCCCTTTTTAGGAATTGTGGAGCGCCTAGCTGCGAACCAGCTTTTCGTATTCGCTTGCCACACGCCTGACCATTTCACCCACTTCAAATGTGTGATCACCGATCTGCCCGACGGGGGTGATTTCAGCCGCAGTGCCGGTCAGCCAGCATTGTTCGAAGCTGGCCAGTTCTTCCGGCAGGATGTGGCGTTCATGGACCACAATCTGCATGTCCTTCAGCATCTGCACCACGGTCTGGCGGGTGATGCCATTCAGGAAGCAGTCGGGCTTGGGCGTGTGCACTTCGCCGTTCTTGACGAAGAAGATGTTGGCCCCGGTCGCTTCGGCCACATAGCCGCGATAATCATACATCATCGCGTCCGAACAGCCCTTCGCCTCGGCGGCGTGCTTGGACATGGTGCAGATCATGTACAGCCCCGCGGCCTTCGCTTCTGACGGGATCGTCGCCGGATCAGGGCGTCGCCATTTGGCGATGTCAAGTTTCGCGCCCTTCATCTTGGCGTCGCCGTAATAGCTGCCCCATTCCCACGCGGCGACCGCCAGTCGGACCGGGTTGTTCTTCGACGCGACGCCCATGTCGGGGCCCGCGCCACGAAAGGCGATGGCCCGCACATAGGCATCGGTCCAGCCGTTGGCCTTCAGCACCGCGTATTTCGCCTCTTCGATCTGATCGACCGTATAGGGCACCACCATGTCCAGCAGTTCGCCCGACCGGATCAGGCGCGCCGAATGTTCGCGGCTTTTGAAGATCTTGCCGTTATAGCACCGTTCTCCCTCGAACACGGACGAGGCGTAATGCAGCGCATGGGTCAGGATATGCACCTTGGCATCGCGCCACTCGACAAGCCCCCCGTCCATCCAGATTTTGCCATCACGATCATCATAGGAACCGGCCATCTTGTCCTCCTGCGCCAGAGTTTTCGAATATTGCGCAGATTAGGTCCGCTTCGGACATAAAGTTGCGCAGTTTATGGGCTTCGCTACTGATTCATTCTTGGAAAGTCAACATCGCTGACATAATATCTGGGCAAGCACTTACAAAAAACGGATCTGGAAACCGGAATGTCTGACATCGGCAGCAGCGGCGGGGCAAAACAGGGCGGCGAAAGTCTGCTGTTTCTCACCGACGAGCAATTGCGCAAAGGCATCGAGGCGATGTTCTTTGCCTATCGGGCCTTCACCTCTGATCCCGACCGGATTCTGGAAAATTACGAATATGGCCGCGCCCATCACCGGGCAATCCATTTCATCAACCGCCAGCCGGGGCTGACCGTGAACACCTTGCTGACGTTGCTGGGCGTCACCAAACAGTCGCTGAACCGGGTGCTGCGCAGTCTGGTCGAAGATGGGTTGGTCGAGGCGCGCGTCGGCAAGACCGACAAACGTGAACGCAATCTGTATCTGACCCAGAAGGGCGCCATGCTGGAGCGGGAGCTGAGCGAGGCGCAACGCTCCCGGATGCGCGCGGCCTATCGCGCGGCGGGGCCGTCGGCGGTGGCAGGGTTCCGGCAGGTGCTGGAGGCGATGATGGACCCCGAATTGCGGAAGTTCTACAATGCAATGAAGGATGGTGCAGCATGAACGCGGATATCGAGGTTCATCTGCTCATCGTTGATGACGACGAACGCATTCGCGGTTTGTTGCAGAAGTTTTTGATAAAGAACGGCTTTCTGGTGACAACCGCGCGCGACGCCGCCCACGCGCGGCGGCTTTTGTCGGGGCTGGAATTCGACATGATCGTGCTGGATGTGATGATGCCGGGCGAAGACGGGATCAGCCTGACCCGCGATCTTCGGGCGAAACTGTCAACGCCGGTGCTGCTGCTGACGGCAAAGGGCGAAACCTCGGACCGGATCGCCGGGCTGGAAGCCGGGGCAGACGATTATCTGGCCAAGCCGTTCGAACCGAAGGAATTGCTGCTGCGCATCAATGCGATCCTGCGGCGCACGCCGGCGCAAGTGGTGGTCAAGGTGCCGAAGGTGTTGCAATTCGGGCCGGTGCGCTATGATGTGGACCGGGGCGAGATGTGGCGCGATGAAGCGTTGGTGCGCTTGACGGCGACCGAGGCGGCCCTGATGCGCATTCTGGCGTCGGCGGCGGGCGAGCCGGTAAGCCGGAGCCAACTGGTCGATGAACTGGGGCGCGGCGGCGAGCATACCCAAGAACGCGCCGTCGATGTGCAGATTACCCGGCTTCGGCGCAAGTTCGAGGCAGACCCAAAGATGCCGCGCTATCTGCAAACGGTGCGGGGCGCGGGCTACATGCTGGCGCCGGAATAGGCCTTTCGCCCCGACCGGGTGCAGGATGATAGCTGCGCCTCCGGCGGGAGTATTTGGGCAAGGTGAATGATGACGACGATTTTCCTGACGCATGCGGCGGGCTTGGCCCATGAGACGCCAGAGGGGCACCCCGAACGGGTGGCCCGGCTTGAAGCGATCTACAAAGCCTTGCGCGCGCAAGAATTTGACGGGCTTTCGCGGCAGGTGGCCCCGATGGCCGACGAAGCCGAATTGCTGCGCTGTCACGACGCAGGCCATCTGGCGCGGCTGAAGGCGGCGCAGCCGGTGACCGGCTGGGCGGCACTTGATGCGGATACGTTCGTTGTGCCCGCTTCGTGGGAGGCGGCCTTGCGCGCGGTGGGCGGGGCAGAGGCTGCCGTTGACGCGGTTCTTTCGGGCGCGGCCCGAAACGGGTTCGTCGCCATGCGCCCGCCGGGCCACCATGCCGAACGGGGCAGAGCGATGGGGTTTTGCCTGTTCTCCACTGTCGCGATAGCCGCGAAATATGCGCTGGATCACCATCGGCTGGAACGGGTTGCGGTGCTGGATTTCGACGTCCATCACGGCAATGGCACCCAGGATTGCCTGTGGGAAGAACCGCGGGCGATGTTCGTTTCCTCGCACCAGATGCCGCTTTATCCGGGGTCGGGCTATGCTACCGAGGTGGGCGCGCATGGGCAGGTGCTGAACCTGCCCTTGGCACCCGGATCGGGCGGTGCGGCAATGCGCGCGGTCTGGGAAGCCGCGCTGGCAAAGGTGGCGCCGTTTCGTCCGGAACTGATCCTGGTCAGTGCAGGCTTCGATGCGCACCGGGATGACCCCCTGGGGGGCCTGATGTGGACCGAAGCCGACTTCGCCTGGCTGACCCATGCGATCTGCGATCTGGCCGACGATTGCTGTGGCGGGCGGGTGGTATCGTCGCTGGAGGGCGGTTATGATCTGGCGGGACTGGCGGGTTCAGCAGCCGCGCATGTCCGGGTTTTGATGGAGCGGGGCGAATGAGCGAACTTGCAGCGATGACCTTTGAAGCAGCGATGGCCGAACTGGAAAAGGTCGTGCGCGATCTGGAATCGGGCAATGTCGAATTGGAAAAGTCGATCGCCCTTTATGAACGCGGCGCGGCGCTGAAGGCGCACTGCGAGGCAAAGCTGAAGGCCGCCGAAGAGCGGGTGGAAAAGATCACCCTGAATGCTGCCGGGGTGCCCACCGGCACCACCCCCGCCGAAGGTCTGTGAGTGTTCGCCAGCCGCCTGAGCCAGGCCCAGCGCGCCATCCAGGCGGCGCTGGACGATAGTCTGGCCTTCTATCCGGATTTGCCGGTCGTTCATGCGATGCGTTACGCGTTGCAGGGCGGCAAACGGCTGCGCGGCTTTCTGGTTCTGGAAAGCGCGCGCCTGCATGGCATCTACACCGCCGAGGCGCAATCGGCCGCCGCCGCCGTCGAGGCGCTGCACGCCTATTCGCTGATCCATGACGATCTGCCCTGCATGGATGATGATGAGCTGCGCCGCGGCCATCCGACCGTCCATGTGAAATGGGACGAAGCGACGGCGGTTCTGGCGGGTGATGCGCTTCAGACTTTGGCATTCGAACTCTGCTGTGATCCGATGCTTGGCGCGCGCCGGGTGGAATTGGTGGCCGCTTTGGCCAAGGCGGCAGGCGCCGAAGGGATGGTGATGGGTCAGGCGCTGGACATCGCTGCCGAGACCGCGCCCGCACCGCTGACCCTTGCCGAAATCACCCGGCTACAGGCCGGAAAGACTGGGGCGCTGATTTCCTTCGCGGCCGAAGCTGGGGCGATCCTCGCCGGGGCTGACCGTGCCCCGCTGGCCCACTATGCCGCAGCCCTCGGGCTGGCGTTCCAGATTGCCGATGACATTCTCGATGTCACGGGCGACCCGGCGAAGGCCGGAAAGAAACTGCGCAAGGATGATGCGGCCGGCAAGGCCACGTTCGTATCGCTTCTCGGCCTCGACGGGGCGCGGGCAAGGGCGCATGATCTGGTGGCAGAGGCCGAAGCGGCCCTTGCCCCCTATGGTGCTGCGGCAGACGCCTTGAGAGAAGCCGCACGTTTCGTTATTCAGCGCGAAAGCTGAAAGGTTCCGATGAGCGAGCGCCCCCATACCCCGACCCTAGACCGTATCCGGGTGCCCGCCGACCTCAAGGGCCTGACGGACCGCGAACTATCGACGCTCGCCGATGAACTGCGCGCCGAAACCATCAGCGCCGTCTCGGTGACCGGCGGCCATCTTGGCGCCGGGCTGGGCGTGGTCGAACTGACCGTGGCGCTTCATGCGGTGTTCGACACGCCGCGCGACAAGCTGATCTGGGACGTGGGCCATCAGTGCTATCCGCACAAGATCCTGACCGGGCGGCGCGACCGGATCCGCACCCTGCGGATGAAGGGCGGCCTGTCTGGCTTCACCAAACGCTCGGAAAGCCCCTATGACCCGTTCGGGGCGGCGCATTCATCGACATCGATCAGCGCTGCTTTGGGCTTTGCCGCCGCGCGCGATCTGGGCGGTGACGCGGGCGACGCAATCGCGGTGATCGGTGACGGTTCGATGTCTGCCGGCATGGCCTTTGAAGCGATGAACAACGCGGGCCACCTGAAAAAACGGCTCTTCGTCATTCTCAACGACAATGAAATGTCGATTGCCCCGCCGGTGGGGGCAATGTCGGCCTACCTGACCCGTCTTTACACCGAAGGCCCGTTTCAGGAACTGAAAGCGGCGGCCAAGGGCGCGGTCAGCCTGCTGCCGGAACCCTTCCAAGAAGGTGCGCGGCGGGCGAAGGAAATGCTCAAGGGCATGACCGTCGGCGGCACCTTGTTCGAAGAACTGGGCTTTTCCTATGTCGGCCCCATCGACGGCCACGACATGGAGCAGTTGCTCAGCGTCCTGCGCACCGTAAAGGCGCGCGCCACCGGGCCGATGCTGATCCATGTGCTGACCAAGAAAGGCAAGGGCTACGGCCCGGCGGAACGCGCGTCCGACAAGGGCCATGCCACCGCGAAATTCGATGTAGTGACCGGTGAACAGAAAAAGGCGCCCTCGAACGCCCCCTCCTATACCAAGGTCTTCGCCCAGTCGCTGATCCGCGAAGCTGAATCCGACGACAAGATCGTAGCGATCACGGCGGCCATGCCCGACGGTACCGGGCTGAACCTGTTTGCCGAACGCTTCCCGCGCCGCTGCTTCGATGTGGGCATCGCCGAACAGCACGCCGTGACCTTCTCTGCCGGCCTCGCGGCGGGGGGGATGAAACCCTTCTGCGCGCTTTATTCGACGTTCCTGCAACGCGGGTATGATCAGGTTGTCCATGACGTGGCGATCCAGCGCCTGCCCGTCCGCTTCGCCATCGACCGCGCCGGGCTGGTGGGGGCGGATGGGGCAACCCACGCCGGGGCCTTCGATGTGGCTTTCCTCGCCAACCTGCCCGATTTCGTCGTCATGGCGGCGGCGGACGAAGCTGAACTCGTCCATATGGTCGCCACCGCGGCTTCCATCGACGACCGGCCTTCGGCCTTCCGCTTCCCGCGTGGCGACGGCACCGGGGTGGAAATGCCCGAACGCGGGCTTCCGCTGGAAATCGGCAAGGGCCGGATCATCGCCGAAGGCGGCCGCGTGGCAATCCTCTCATTCGGCACCCGCCTGTCGGAAGTGCTGAAAGCCCGCGAAAGCCTCGCCCAACGCGGCCTTGCCCCCACCGTCGCCGACGCCCGCTTTGCCAAACCGCTGGACCGCGACCTGATTCTGCAACTCGCCCGCCACCACGAAGCCCTGATCACCGTCGAAGAAGGCGCAATCGGCGGCTTCGGCAGCCATGTGGCGCAGCTTCTGGCCGAGGAAGGCATCTTTGATCGCGGCTTCAAATACCGCTCGATGGTGCTGCCAGACACCTTCATCGACCAGATGAGCCCCGAAGACATGTATGCCGTCGCCGGCATGAACGCCCCGCAGATCGAAGCGAAGGTTCTGGAAGTGCTGGGCGTGGCCGTGGTCGGCGAAAAACGCGCCTGACTGCCCCTTCGTTGTGGCTCGAATATCCTAGGGGTGCGGGGGCAAAGCCCCCGCTGGTTCCTTGCACATACCCCTCGGAATCAGTTAAATTTCACTTAACTCCAAGGGTATAAATATATATAATTCAAAGACTTGCCAATTTGTCCGAACTCGGACAATTTCGCCGTGCCCCCTTACGCCGCCGTCTTCGGCAAACGCCAGCCAGGGCGCGGGAAGTGGCAGGTATAGCCGTTGGGTATACGCTCCAGATAATCCTGATGCTCGGGCTCTGCCTCCCAGAACGGCCCAGCGGCCTTCACCTCGGTCACAACCTTGCCCGGCCAGATGCCGCTGGCGTTGACATCGGCGATGGTCCGCAGGGCCTCCTCGCGCTGGGCGTCGTTGGTGAAATAGATCCCTGACCTGTAGGACAGTCCCAGATCGTTGCCCTGACGGTTCAGCGTGGTCGGATCATGGATCTGGAAGAAGAATTCCAGCAACTGGCGAAACGACAGTCTTGCCGGATCGAACACCACCTCAATCCCCTCGGCATGGGTGCCGTGGTTGCGGTAGGTGGCATGCGCCACATCACCCCCGGTATAACCGACGCGGGTTGCAATGACGCCGGGCATGCGGCGGATCAGATCCTGCATCCCCCAAAAACAGCCCCCGGCCAGAATTGCAGTTTCATGGGTCATCCCAAAGTTCCTTTTCCGATCTTGCCCACAAAGTCGCCGTAACCCTCCGCCT
Organism: Paracoccaceae bacterium; assembly: GCA_947476475.1. Taxonomy (GTDB): domain Bacteria; phylum Pseudomonadota; class Alphaproteobacteria; order Rhodobacterales; family Rhodobacteraceae; genus TMP-24. The sequence goes on from CANJQT010000002.1 coordinate 8,113, forward strand.
CCAGCCGCGCCAGCGGGATGAAACGCAACGAAGCCGAGTTGATGCAGTACCGCAGCCCTCCCCGGTCGCGCGGCCCGTCGGGAAAAACATGGCCCAGATGGCTGTCACCATGGGCGGACCGCACTTCGGTGCGCACCATGCCAAATTGGGTGTCGGTCCGTTCGGTCACGTGATCCTCGACCAAAGGCTGGGTAAAGCTGGGCCAGCCACACCCGCTGTCGAACTTGTCGTCTGACGAAAACAACGGCTCGCCCGATACCACATCGACATAAAGCCCCGGTTCCTTCATGTCCCAGAATTCGCCGGTAAAGGCGCGTTCGGTCCCATCGGTCTGTGTGACCCGATATTGTTCGGGGGTCAGGCGGGCCAACGCTTCGGGGGTCTTGGCGTAGGTTTTGGTTGCGGTGCTCATCATTGCCTCCTCGTCAGCGGTGATGCTGGCCGAATATGGGTGCCGATGATAGCTCCGCAACCAAATGCTTCAATGGCTCACAGGGCTTTGACCTTTGTATCAGTCCCGCGCGTTTTCCACAGCGACCAAAGGATACCTCCGGCAAGAATGGCAAAGGTGATGCTCAGCGACCAGCTCGCCGGAAACTTCGCCCAGCCAAAGGCATCGGCGACGAAGATCTTCGATCCGATGAACACCAGAAGGATCGCCAGCGCCTGTTTCAGATAGGCAAAGCGGTGCAGGATTGCAGCCAGCGCAAAGAAAAGCGCCCGCAGGCCAAGGATGGCGAAGATGTTCGACGTATAAACGATGAACGGGTCGGTCGATATGGCGAACACCGCAGGCACAGAGTCGACGGCAAAGATGATGTCGGCCACTTCGATCAGGATCAGCGCCAGCAGAAGCGGCGTCAGATAAGGAACCAGCTTGCCGGTTTTCGGGTCGGGCTGACGCACCACAAAGGCGTTGCCATGCAGCTTGTCGGTGACACGGAACCGGCGGCGGATCAGCTTCAAAAGCGGGTTTGCGGCCAGATCAGTCTCTTTCTCGCCCATCACCAGCATCTTGATCCCGGTCAGGATCAGGAAGCCCGCGAACAGGTAAAGCACCCAACCATATTGCGCGACCAATGTAGCCCCAAGGCCGATCATGATCGCGCGCAGCACGATCACGCCCAGAATGCCCCAGAACAGCACCCGGTGCTGATAGGCGCGCGGAATGGCGAAGAATGAAAAGATCAGGGCAATGACAAAGATATTGTCAAGCGCCAGACTTTTCTCGACCACGAAGGCGGTCATATATTCGGTAGCGGCAGTGGCACCCATCTGTACCCAGACAAAGGCGCCAAAGGCCGTGCCCAGCGCGATGTAAAGGCCAGAAAGCTTCAGGCTCTCGCCCACGCCGATCTCGCCCTCGCCCTTGTGCAGGACGCCAAGGTCAAAGGCCAGAAGCGCAATAACCAAAGTAATGAACCCGACCCACATCCAGATGGGGGTGCCGAGGAAGAGTGATAGAAGGAATTCCATTTTGTCCTCTCTGTTGCCGAAAGGCGCGCCGAAAATCCATAAAGGCCAAGGCCGGGCTGGATATCGGGAACACCCGATGCGGTCCGACATCACGATCGAACTGATCGTCAGAGGGGCCCGGCCCGCTGATGCAATATGGGCAGCGCTGCGATCCCTGCAAGGGCTGGCCGCAAATTTTCTCAAGGTGGCCGGCCTTGACTTCGCCCGGCGCGGCAGGTCTGGCTGGCGCGGAACGAAAGGACCCTGCGGTGAGTGCGTCTGTCTTTCTTCTGGTGCTGTTCGCGGCGGCGCTTCATGCGGGCTGGAATGCCATCGTCAAGGGCGCGGGCGACAAGTTCGTCAGCGCCGTGACCATCTGCTTTGCCGCCGCCATCGTAGCCGCACTGGTGCTGCCTTTCGTCGCCCAGCCCGCACGGGAAAGCTGGCCCTATCTGGGCGCCTCGATGATCCTGCAGACCATCTATTATTCATTGGTCGCCGCCGCCTACAAACGCGCGGACATGAGCCTTGCCTATCCGGTTATGCGCGGCACCGCGCCGATGATCGTGGCGCTGGCGTCCGGCCTGGCCTTTGCAGAGCTGTTGCCGCAGGCGGGCTGGATCGGGGTCGCGTTGATCTCGGGCGGTATACTGTCCATGGCCTTCCTTGGGCGGCACGGATCACGCGCAGGGCTGGGGCTGGCGCTGTTGAACGCCTGCGTGATCGCCACCTATACGTTGAATGACGGCATGGGCGCGAGGGCTTCGGGCGCACCGATCGGCTATTCGCTGTGGGTGTCGCTGCTGACCGCCCCGCCCGTTCTGGTCTGGGCGGTCTGGCGGCGCGGTCCAGGGATATTGGGCCTGGCCCTGCGCGGCTGGCGCGACGGGCTGATCGGTGGACTGGGCACCATGACCTCTTACGGGGTGGCGCTTTGGGCGATGACGCTGGCCCCGGTGGCAATGGTCGCGGCCTTGCGTGAAACCTCGATCCTGTTTGCCACCGCGATTTCAGCGCTGGTTCTGGGCGAGGCGGTTGGCTGGCGCCGCGTGGCCGCCGTCGGGGTGATCGCCTGCGGCGCGGCGGTTCTACGGCTGGCCTGACGGCCCCATGGCCGCCAGAATCGCCGCAAGGTTTTCCCGGTAGGTGGGATAAAGCAGCTTCACCCCAAGCTCATCGCGGATCTTGTTGTTCCGCACTTTTTTCGATTCCGAATAGAAACTCCGCGCCATCGGCGTCATCTCGGCCTGATCGAACGGAACCGAGGGCGGTTCGGGCAGGTTCAGAAGCCGGGCGGCCTGGCGCAGAACCACCTCGGGCGGGGTCGGCTCGTTGTCGCAGACATTATAGGCTGCCCCGGGGTTTGGGCGGCGGATCGAGGCGTGAAGCACGGCGGCGATGTCTTCGACATGGGCGCGGCTCATGAACTGGTTCGGCTTTATCACCAGCCGCGCACTGCCGTCGCGCACCTTTTCGAACGGGCCGCGGCCGGGGCCATAGATGCCGGCAAGCCGGAAGATATGGATGGGCAGGCTAGGGACCGCGCGCCACTGGCTTTCCGCCAGCACCCTCCACCGCCCGCGCTGGGTTGAGGGGGTGAGAGGGGTTTTCTCATCGACCCAGCCCCCCTGATGGTCGCCATACACCCCGGTGGTTGACAGATACCCCGCCCAAGCCAGATGCGGAGCGGCGGCGGCAATCGCGTCCCCTTCGGCGGCCAGAACCGGATCCCCCGCCGCATCGGCGCCGATCGAGGCCAGAAGATGCGTGGCCCGCGCCAAAGCCGGGGCAAGCGGGTTGCCGGGCCAGATCAGTGGTTCGATCCCCTGCGCGCGCAGGGCCTTGGCCTTCTCGGGGCTGCGGGTGGTGCCGATGACCTTCCAGCCTTCGGGGATAAGTCGGGCGGCAAGGGCCTGCGCGGTATAGCCGTGGCCAAGAACAAGAAGCGTGTTTTGCATAACGGGCAATATCGATGGTCTGGCGGGCGGGCGCAAGCTGGTGCTGACGCGAGTCAGTTCTTTGTCGCACGGTCGATGTGGCCCAGATTACGCTCTGGCGCGATCCGATCGCGGACCAGTTGTTTAAGTTGCTTCACATCTGGAAAGCCACCATCGCGCTTGCGTTCCCAGATCAGCGCGCCATCAAGACGGATTTCGAAAATCCCGCCGCTGCCGGGGATCAACGTTACACCACCCAAATCCTCACCGAAGGTTGACAGAAGTTCCTGCGCCATCCAGCCCGACCGCAAAAGCCAGTTGCATTGCGTGCAGTAGGCGATGCTGACCATTGGGCGCGCGTCGCTGTCCGGGGTATGTGTCACGTCTTGGCCTTTCATGGCTTGGGTCGGTTCAATGGCGGGACTGTTCTGCCAAGCGCCGACAGTCCTGCGGCTTTGCAGTCTTTGTGCCCTTCGCAGGGAAATACTACAGCGTCAAACTGTGGACCTCTGAAAGAATTTGGCGAAGAGCCCGACTGCATGTTACGCCAAAAACGCTGTTTCCCGGTCCGCAGGGCCGGAATGAATCTATCTCATGGGGGCTTTTGTGGCGAAGAAATCTTTACCGTTGCTGATCTCCGCGCTGGTGCTAGCAATGCAGCCGGGCGCAGCCATGGCCTATATCGGGCCGGGCGTCGGGCTGGGGGCGATTGGCGCCGTGCTTGGTGTGATCGGGGCGGTCTTTCTGGCGGTTTTCGCGGTGGTCTGGTATCCGATCAAGCGCATGTTGAAGGGTAAGAAGAAACCGGCATCGGCGGCCAAAAAGGCCCAGACGACCAAGACCGAATAATGGTTTTCTGGTTTCTGGTCGTTGGCGCGGCCCTGCTGGCCAGCGAATGTTTCCTGCGCCTGCCGATTCTTCGTCAGTTGGCGGACGTGACCGCGACCGCCCGAAAAGCGATGACGCTGCTGAAATCGTCGCGCATTTCCGACCATTGGAAGGAACGTGTTCTGCCCGCCTATTCCTTGCGCATCGGCAAGGGGTCTGTGGCGTTTTTCCTTTTGCTGTGTCTGGCGCTTCTGCCGGTTCTGCTGGCGGGGTTGATCTATCCGGGCGGCCTGTGGGCCTGGACGCAGGCGCTGATGCGCCCAATGGTGATTCTTGTGCTGTGCGCGGTTTCGCTTGCTTACATATGGCTGCGGTCAAAGACGGCGTCACCGCCTGCTTCGGGCTATTCGGCAACCGATCAGTTTTTGCACCGGCTGGCGCTGGGCTCAAAGCCGGTGGCCGAGATGGCACATGACATCGAACGCGGAATGTTCCTGAAATCGGCCCCGCCGGATCAGGGCGACCATGTCTTTGTCACCGGCCTTGCCCGTGCGGGCACCACGATCCTTATGCGCGAAATCCATCGGACCGGGCAGTTCGGGTCACTCACCTATGCTGACATGCCCTTCGTTCTGGCCCCGAACCTGTGGGCGCGGCTGTCGTCAAGGGGGTCGAACCCCGGTGAAAAGGCCGAGCGTGCGCATGGCGACGGCATCGCGGTGGACAAACACAGCCCCGAGGCTCTGGACGAAGTCTATTGGCGTGTGTTCGACGGCGACAGCTATATCACGGCAGACGGGATGCAGCCCCATACGCCCGACGATGATCTGATCGCGGGCTATCGCGACCTGATCCGGCTGGTGCTGCGCAAAACCGGCAAGACGCGTTATGTGTCGAAGAACAATAATAACATCCTGCGGCTGGGCAACCTTGCCTCCGCCTTGCCGGATGCGCAGTTTCTGGTGCCGCTGCGCGATCCGCTGACCCACGCCGCAAGTCTGCTGAACCAGCATGAACGGTTCCTGCCCGCCGATCCCTTCGTGCGCGACTACATGACTTGGCTTGGGCATCACGAATTCGGCGCAACTCACCGGCCCTTCCTGTTCGGCCCGGCACCGGCGGGCGACCCCATGACGCTCGACTATTGGTTGCGGGTGTGGATTGCCGCCTATCGTGCGCTGGATCAGGCCGAGGCGGATCATTCCAACGTGACCTTCGTGCCCTACGAGGCTTTGTCGACGGACCCTGCCGTTTGGCAGGCGGTAGCCAGGCGCATCGGGCTTCATGCTGGCGCGGCGCAGGAATTGCGTCTGGTGGCGGAAAAGCCCCCCGGCACCCATGATCCCGCTCTGGCTGCCGAAGCCATGGTCCTGCACCAGCGTCTGCTTGCCCGCGGCTTTGCCAAGCTGGGACTGCCAGCAGCGCGGTGAACTCCTGAAGGCGGGGCCGGTGGATGGCGGTCGCAAATCCATACGTAAGCCATACGTTTGCCATACGTTGCATGTGACCCCTTCGGCAGCGCTTGCACTAGCCTCGGGCATCTGCCAGATTTTGGCATGAAACAACAAAACACCCCATTCCCGTCGTGGCCCGATGTTGCCGCCCGCCTTGTTGCTGTGGCAGCAGGCCGCACCCCCGCCGATCTGGTCATCAAGGGTGGCCAGTGGGTCAACGTCCACACCCGCGAAGTATTGCCCGGCCATGATATCGCCATCGCTGAAGGCCGCTTCGCAGCCATCGCGCCAGATCTGTCCTATGCAATCGGACCGCAGACCGAGGTGATCGAGGCCAAAGGCCGTTTTATGATCCCGGGCCTGTGTGACGGTCATATGCACATCGAAAGCGGCATGCTGACCCCGGCGGAATTCGCAGCCGCCGTCATTCCGCACGGCACCACCACCATGTTCACCGACCCCCATGAAATCGCCAATGTGTTGGGCATCGAAGGTGTGCGGATGATGCATGACGAGGCGCTGATGCAGCCGATCAACATCTTTACCCAGATGCCGTCCTGCGCGCCCTCGGCCCCGGGGCTGGAGACGACGCCCTACGAGATCGGCCCCGACGAGGTCACCGAGGCGATGCGCTGGCCCGGCATCATCGGGCTGGGCGAAATGATGAATTTTCCGGGGGTTACCGCCGGAAGCCAGCAGATGCTGGCCGAAATTGCCGCGACCCAGCGGGCGGGCAAGACCGTCGGCGGGCACTATGCCAGCCCCGATCTTGGCCCGGCTTTCCTGGCCTATGTGGCGGGGGGGCCTGCGGACGATCACGAAGGCACCACCGAACACGACCCGATTGCCCGCGCCCGTCAGGGGATGCGCGCGATGATGCGCCACGGGTCGGCCTGGTTTGACGTGGACCGCCAGATCAAGGCGGTGACCGAACAAGGGCTGGACCCGCGCAGCTTCATCCTGTGCACCGACGATTGCCACCCCGGCACCCTGGTCGAGGAAGGCCATATGGACCGCGCCTATCGCCGCGCGATCATGTGCGGTTGCGACCCGCTGGTGGCCTTGCAGATGGCCACCATCAACACCGCCACCCATTTCGGTCTTGAACGCGAACTTGGGTCAATCGCGCCGGGTCGGCGGGCGGATGTGATCCTGACCTCGGACCTGAAAGCCCTGCCGGTCGAACATGTGATCGCGCGTGGGGTGACGGTGGCTGTGGACGGTCGCCTGACTGTTACATGCCCGCATTACGACTGGCCCGCGAAGGCCCGCGACACGGTGCGGATGGGCCGCGACAAGGCGCCCGAGGATTTCATCATCCGCGCGCCGAAAGGCAGCGACAGGGTCAAGGTGAAGGTCATCGGCATCGTCGAAAATCAGGCCCCGACCCGGGCATTGAGCGCCACGCTTGCTGTCAGCGATGGTGTGGTTGAACCGGATGAGACACAGGACGTGGCGCAGGTTTCTTTGATCGAGCGGCATCTGGGTTCCGGCCGGATGGTCAATGGTTTTGTCTCGGGGTTTCAATACAAGGGGCGGATGGCGCTTGCCTCTACTGTGGCGCACGACAGCCACCAGATCATCGTGGTCGGCACCGACCGCGCACTGATGGCGAAGGCCGCCAACAGCATTTCGCGGATGGGCGGTGGCTATTCGCTGTGGAAGGACGGAGCCGAGATCGCCCAGATTCCCTTGCCGATTGCAGGGCTGATGTCTGATGCGCCGGCGGATCAGATGGCCGCCAGGGCTTCGGCGCTGGTCAGCGCGATGAAGGACTGCGGTTGCAGCCTGAACAACGCCTCGATCCAGCATTCCTTTCTTGCACTTGTTGTCATCCCTGAACTTCGGATCTCTGATCTTGGGCTTGTCGATGTGCGAACCTTTCAATTCACGGATCTTTTCGAATGACCCAGAACCAATCCTTTCTGTTGCCCGAGGCCGCTAGGCCCGAGGCTTTCACCGACGCCGAAGCCGCCGTATCGCGGCTCGAGGCGCTTTATTCCCAAGCGGTGCATTTCCTGTCGGACAAGTTCAACGCGACCTTGCTGGGGCAGCGCCCGTCGGCGCGGGTGCGGGCCTTTTACCCGGAAGTGCGGATCACCACGACCAGCCACGCAAGTGCCGACAGCCGCATGAGCTTTGGCCATCTGGCGGTGCCCGGCACCTATATGACCACCATCACCCGGCCTGATCTATTCCGTCATTATCTTGTGCAGCAGCTTGATCTTCTGATGCGCAATCACGGGGTTCCGGTCACCATCGGCCCCAGTAAGACACCGATGCCGGTGCATTTCGCCGTGGCCTCCAACCCCGCGATCAACGTGCCGCAGGAAGGGGTTCTGGATTTCCCGATGCGCGATGTGTTCGACGTGCCGGATCTGAACACCACAAATGACGATATCGTCAATGGCACCGCCAAGCCTAACCCGGACGGGTCGGGCCACCTGGCACCGTTCACTGCGCAGCGGGTTGATTATTCGCTGGCGCGCATGTCGCATTATACAGCGACCGATCCGTCGCATTTTCAGAACCATGTTCTGTTCACCAACTATCAGTTCTACGTCGATGAATTCGAAGAATTCGCCCGTAAGGCGCTTGCCGATCCCTCGTCCGGCTACACAAGTTTTGTGGCGCCGGGAAATGCCGAGATCACCAGTTCCGACGGGATTATCCCCAATCTGACCAAGTTGCCGCAGATGCCGACCTATCACCTGAAACGGCGTGGCGGGCAGGGGATCACTCTTGTCAATATCGGGGTCGGCCCATCGAACGCCAAGACCGCTACAGACCACATCGCGGTGCTGCGCCCGCATGCCTGGCTGATGGTTGGTCATTGCGCGGGGCTGCGCAACAGCCAAAGCCTTGGCGATTTCGTTCTGGCCCATGCCTATGTGCGGGAAGATCATGTGCTGGACGCTGATCTGCCGGTCTGGGTGCCAATTCCGGCGCTGGCCGAAGTGCAGGTTGCCCTGCAAGAGGCGGTGGCGGATGTGACCCAGTTGGAGGGCTATGAGCTGAAGCGCATCATGCGCACCGGCACCGTCGCCACCATCGACAACCGCAATTGGGAACTGCGCGACAAATCCGGCCCGGTGCAACGCCTGTCGCAGTCGCGCGCCATCGCGCTTGACATGGAAAGTGCAACGATCGCTGCCAATGGCTTTCGGTTCCGGGTTCCCTACGGGACGCTGTTGTGTGTGTCTGACAAGCCGTTGCATGGTGAACTGAAGTTGCCCGGCATGGCGACCGACTTCTACCGCACCCAGGTCAACCGCCATCTGCTGATTGGCGTGCGGGCGATGGAGCGTTTGCGCGACATGCCGCTGGAACGGATTCATAGCCGCAAACTGCGTAGCTTTGAGGAAACAGCCTTCCTTTGACGCGGCGGAAAAGCATGCAAATCAGCGAAAACTGCTTGCCTTGCGTCGCAAAGTAATGTGATTCACCCCTACAGGCTGTGAAAGCCACAGAATGACCCCCCAAAAGGCGGGGCTGAGAGGAGACAGACATGTCCAAACCGATGACGAAGACCCAGCTTGTGGCGGCGATTGCCGAGGAAATGGGCTCCGACAAAAAATCCGCTTCCGGCGCGCTGGATGCGATCGCGGCGGTTGTCGCGCGTGAAGTTGCCAATGGCGGCTCTGTGGCACTGCCGGGCATCGGCAAGGTCGTCTGCCGCGCCCGTCCGGAGCGTCAGGTGCGCAACCCGGCCACCGGCGAAACCATGACCAAGCCGGCAGACAAGGTCGTCAAGATCTCGATCGCCAAGGCGCTGAAGGACAGTGTGAACGGCTGATCTGATCCAAGTCGTTTCTTAGTGTGCGGGGCTGCCTTCGGGTGGCCCTTCGTTTTTGGGCACAGTCAGGCTGATCATCGGCCCCGCAGCTGCTTCAGCGTCTTCAGGATCATGGGTGACCATCAGCACCGGAATTGATCGGGCGCGGGCGTGGCTGAACACAAACCGGCGCATCTCGGCCCGTAGGGCGGGATCAAGCTTCGAAAAGGGCTCGTCCAGAAGCAAGGCCTGCGGATCTGCCAGAAGGGCCCGCATCAGGGCCGCCCGGGCCTTTTGTCCGCCGGACAAATTGGCGGGATCGCGATCATAAAAGCCGGGCAGGTCCGCCTGTCGAAGCGCCGCTTCGACAGCGACCCGGCGGGCGGCATGGCCGCGCAGGCTGCGGTTAAGGCCAAAGGCCAGATTATCGCCGACCGACAGGTGAGGAAACAGAACGGCGTCCTGAAACAGGATGCCGATCCGGCGGTGATCGGCCCGCAGGCCCGTCACATCGCGGCCCATCAGCGTTACGCGGCCGCTGGCCTGCCAGCCCTGGCCAAGGTGGCCGCCGATAAAGGCGAGCAGCGTCGATTTTCCTATGCCCGAAGGGCCAAGAAGGGTGGTCACTTCGCCTGGGCCAATGGCCAGGGTGACCGGGTCGAACAAAGGTGTTCCGGTTGGCAGGCGACGGATACTGACATCAGACAATTCCAGGCCGTTCATTGTACGCCTCCGCTCATGCCCAAGCGGTTGCGGAACACCAGCGCGGGCAGGCACAATGCTGTCGCATAGGCCAGAAGCGGCAAAAGAGCCTGCAAGACCCCATAAGTTCCGGCGATCCGTCGATCTGCACCCGAGGCAAGTGTTACCGCCTCGGAGGTAAGGGTGGTGATACGGCCCGCGCCGATAAACAGGGTCGGCACATATTGCGCGACTGACACAGCAAAGCCGATGGCGGCAGCGGTCAGGATCGGACCCAGAAGGCAGGGCAGCTTGACTGCCAGCAGCACCCGGTTTGGGGGTGCCCCCAATGCTGCGGCAGTGCAGGCCAGACGCGGATCAAGGGCGCGCCAGGGATCCGACAGGGCAATCATCACATAGGGAAACGTAAACAGCCCATGCGCCCAGATGACCGGCCAAAGACCAGCCGTCAGCCCGGTACGCAACAGGGCGACATTCAGCCCGTAAAGAAAGGCCACCTGCGGGATCAGCAGCGGCAGATAGATCAGCGCCTCGGCCCAGCGGGCGCGGGTGAAGTGCCCGCGATCCTCGGCTTCGAGCCAAATGATGGCGAGGGTCACGGACAGAAGCGTTGTGACAAGACCGATCAGCAGAGTCGTCCCCAAGGCTTCGGGCCAGCCCGTGCCATGCGTCATCCATAGCCGCAACGACCAGCTTTCGGGCAGAAGGGCCGGAAAAGTCCACCGCCAGGCGACCGACCAAACGCCAAGGCCGATCAGGGCTAGAAGGGCGCACAAGGTCAACAGCACCGCAATCACTGTGGCAACGGCACCGGTGATATGACCCTGCGGGCCGCGATGGCCCCTGCGCAGTAAAAACAACCCCATCCGGGCAACCCCCCGTTCGGCAATGATGCAAAGGCCAATTGCCGCAACCGCGATCACGGCCAAGGTCAGGGCCGCTGCCGATCCGGGAAGCAGAAGGCGCGTGTCCGCCGCAAAGAGCCAGCGGCTTGTGGCGACAGCAAGGGTGGGCGGGTTCGACGGGCCAAGGATCATCGCCATGTCGACGACCGACAGGGCAAAGGCCAACACTACATATACCGGCAGGCGGATCAGACGGTAAAGCTGCGGCCCGATCAGCCAAAACCAGACCTGCCCGCGCCCATAGCCCATCGACTGCCCTTGCGCGAGGAGTTGGGCCGTGGGGATCTGAGGCAGCGCCACAAGGATGACCAGCAGGAAGAAGGGCAGTTCCTTGAGTGTTAGTCCGAGGATCAGGGCCAGAGCCCAAGGGTCATTGATTGTCGCCAGATCGGGTGGTGCGGTCCAGCCCGTGACCGAGTAGCTGAGGGCCCGGGCGATCCAGCCCGACGGGCCAACAAGAAAGGCCAGCCCCAGCGCCAGCGTGGCGTGGGGGGCGGCAAGGATTGGCGTCATCAGCCGGCGCGCCCAAACCAAGGAAGTGCGGTGGTGCAGGCTGGCCACGGCGGCGAAGGCCAGAGTCAGGGCCAGAAAGGTGGCGGCAAGACCGCTCCAGACGGTCAGGACAAGACTGCGGCCAAAGCCCGGCAGGGCCGCCAGATCGTGAAAGGCGGCCAGGGTTGGGCCATATGCGCCAATGGCGGGCAGGTGGCCAAAGGCAGCAGCCGCCGTTTCCCAAAGGCCGGCGAGGATCGGCAAGACAAGGCCCGTCAGAACCAGCGCCAGCACCAAGAGGCGCAGCAAGCGGCCATTGCCGTCTGTCGCCGCCTTGGACCTCACTTCGAGTACCGCCGGGCCCAATCATCGGCCAGGCGGGTCATCCAGGCGGGGTGCGGTTCGACCAGCGTCGGACCAAGGCTTTCGGTGGTGGGCAGGGCATCGGATGTTGGAAGGGCGGCAAAGACGGCCTTTTCTGCATCCGACAGCTTTGCCAGATCCAGAACCGAATAGCTGCCCAGAACGGTGATGTCCTGCGCCCTTGCTTGGGTCGCGGGGTGCAGAAGGAAATTTGCCAGCACCATCGCCCCCTCCTTGTTCGCCGCATTGAAGGGAATGGCGACAAAACTGACATTGCCGATCGAGCCACCTTCGAACCCGTAACTGCGCACGGTTTCGGGCAGAAGGCCTTTTTCCACCGCAGCGGCCGCCGCAGCCGGGTCGAAGGCCATGGTAAAATCCACTTCGCCATCATTCAGCATCTGCTGCTGCACGCTTTCATTTTCCGGAAAGCTTTCGCCATTCCGCCAAAGCGTCGGGCGCAACCCGTCATACCATGCCCAAAGCGGCGCGGTGGCGGCGGAGTAGGTTTCGTCAGTCGGTTCGGACTGTAGCGCGGAAGCGTCGGGCGCAAGTTCGATCAGTGCCTGTTTCAGGAACGTGGAGCCGATGAAATTGGCCGGGTTCGGGTGGGTAAACCGCCCCGGATTTGCCTGCGACCAATCGAGTAGGGCGGCCATCAAACGGGGCGGTTCGGCCAGTCTGGCGCTGTCATAGGTCATCACGAACTTTGCCAGACGCCAGGGGGATTCGTAACCGTCGGTCGGGATGGTGAAATCAACGCTTGTGGCGGACCCTGCCGACAGGTCCAGATATTTCGCGTTGGGCAGATCTGCGACGAATGGCCCAAACAGCAGCCCGTCTGTCTTCATCGACAGGAAATTGGCGCCGTTGATCCAGATGAGGTCGACTGAGCCACCCTCGGTCTGGCCTGCCGCCTTTTCGGATACGACGCGAGTAATAGCCTCTGCGGTATCTGACAGTTTCACCTGTTCGACATGCACGCCATATTGCGCCGACAGTTCCTTGTCGGCCCAGGCGATGAAGCTGTTGGTGCGTTCATCCCCACCCCAGGCGTTGAAATACACAGTCTGGCCCTTGGCCGCCGCCAAGACTTCTTCCCAGCTTGCAGCAAAGGCGGGGGCGGCGGCGCTGGCCAAAAGTGACAGGATCAGGGGAAGTTTCATTCGCGCCTCTCTGCAGAGTTGGATTTGGCAAAGGCTGTCCAGCCCATATGCCAGCGCAGGGCGGTGGTGACAAAGCACATCAGCGCGAAGACCCATGCGAGCGTGGAAAACCAAGCGGGATAAAGAAACATGAGGATGAAACAGGCGATCGTCTCGGTGCCCTCGGTCAACCCGCCAAGGTAATATATGCTTTTGGCCGGATAGTCGGTCGCCGTCATGCCCCGGCGGGCGGCGATGCTTGCGAAGGCCAGAAAGCTTGATCCCGTGCCGACGAAACTGGTTATCAGCACGGCGGCAGCAAAGGCATTGGCTGCGGGGTCAGCAAGCGCAAAGCCCAGAGGGATCAGCGCATAGGTCAGAAAATCGGCAGCAATATCAATGAAGGCCCCGCGGTCGGTAGGCGTGGTCGCGCGGGCCAGCGCCCCATCCAGCCCATCCAAAAGCCGGTTGAACAAAAACAACACCAGCCCCACGGCAAACCAGCCCATGGCGAGCGCCCCAACAGACAGGACCGCAAACCCAAAACCGGCCAGCGTCAGCTGATCTGCCGTCAGTCCTGTGGCGGCCAAAAACCGTGCAGGCACGGCCAGAATTGTTTTTTGCACGGGTAGAAGATGGCGGTCGATCATGTCTTAGCCCCTCCGCCAGACATGAAACTGCTCGAGCAAGCGCAGCGCGCGCGCATTGACATGCGCCTTGCGCCATTCACCTGCGGCAAATTTATTCGCCTCTGAGAGGGTCGGATAGCTGTGGATCGTGCTCAGGATCTTGCCCAACCCCAGCCCGTGTTTCATCGCCAGAACGAATTCGGCCAAAAGATCGCCCGCGTGTTCTCCAACGATTGTCACCCCCAGAATCCGGTCCTTGCCCGGCTGGGTAAGAACCTTGACGAAGCCGTGGGCGGTGCCGTCAGCGATGGCACGGTCAAGATCGTCGATGCCGTATCGGGTGACCTCATAGGCGATGCCCTTGGCCTTTGCTTCGGCTTCGCTAAGGCCAACGCGTGCCACTTCCGGGTCAAGAAAGGTGGTCCAGGGAATGACGCGGTAATCGGCCTTGAAGCGGCGGAAGGTGCCGAACAGCGCGTTGACGGCGGCGAACCAGGCCTGATGGGCGGCGGTATGGGTGAACTGGTAGGGGCCAGCCACATCGCCTGCGGCATAGATATTGGGGTAAAGCGTTTCCAGATACTCGTTGGTTTGCACCACACGGTCAACGGGAATGCCCAACTCTTCCAGCCCGTAGCCTTTCAGACGGGCGGCGCGTCCCACGGCCACAATCAGGTCGTCGAAAGGAATCCTGTAGCGTGTAGCGCCAGCTTCCACTTCGATCCATTTTTCACCGTCGGTCTGACCCACGGCTGTCGCGCGGTGGCCGGTCAGGACCGCGACGCCGTCGCCCTCAAGCGCAGAGCGAGCCACAGCAGAAACCTCCTCATCCTCGCGCAGCAGAAGGCGCGGGGCCATTTCCACCAAAGTCACTTCGGATCCAAGCCGCGCAAAGCTTTGTGCCAGTTCTGACCCGATCGGCCCGCCGCCCAGCAGGACCAGCCGCTTGGGGGTGGCATCACGCTGGGCGAAGTCTTCCCACATCGTGTCTGTGGTCAGGTAGGGCACATTCGCCAGCCCTGGTAGCGGCGGCACGAAGGGTGCAGCACCCGTGGCGATGATGATGGCGCGGCTGGTCAGCCGTTCCGTGCCTCCGCCGGGTAGGGTGATTTCCACCGTCCAGGGATCGACAATGCGCGCCTGGCCCTGACGGACATCGACGCCGAGCGCTGTGTAACGTTCGATGGAATCGTGTGGCGCGATCGCGGCGATCACTTGATGGATGCGGGCAAAGATGGTGCGGAAGGAAAATGCAGGTTCGCCGGCCGTCAGGCCATATTGGTCAGCATGGCGGATCTGGCGCGCCAGTTTGGCCGACCGGATCAGCGCCTTTGAAGGCACGCAGCCAAAATTCAGGCAGTCACCGCCCATCTTGTGGCCTTCGATCAACGTGACCTTGGCCTTCACTGCCGCGGCGATATAGGCCGACACAAGACCCGCTGCGCCAGCGCCAATGACAATCAGATTACGGTCATAGCGGGCGGGCCGCGCCCAGCGGCGATAGACCTTGCGGCGCTGCATGGCGTCGATCTGAGCCCGTGCCAGCCAGGGAAAAGCGGCCAGCGCCAAAAAGGACAGGATAAGCACCGGCGACAACACGTCGCGCGGGCTGGCCAGACCAGCCAATTGGGTGCCCGCATTCACGTAGACCACCGTGCCCGCCAGCATTCCTGCCTGACTGACCAAGTAGAAGGTTCGCACCGGGATTTTTGTCAGACCCATCAGAAGGTTGACCAGGAAGAACGGAATTGCCGGGATCAGCCGCAGTGTGAAAAGATAGAAGGGACCGTCACGTTCCATCCCCTGATTGACCGCTTTCAACCGCTCTCCGAAGCGGGCCTGAAGACTGTCGCGCAGCAACCAGCGCGCCGCCAGAAAGGCAAGTGTCGCGCCCAATGCAGAAGCAAAAGACACCAGCACCAGCCCTTGCCAGAACCCGAACAGCGCCCCGGCGGCCAGCGTCATCCAGACGGCAATAGGCAACGAGGTGGAAGTGACAAGGACATAGACCAGAAAGAAGCCTGCCCAAAGCAGCAGCGGATGCGCGGTGCGATAGGCGGTCAGGTTGGCTACCTGGTCCTGGATGTCGACGAGCGACACAGGGTGGCGCGACGACCAGACCAGCACGAATGCGGCGAGCGCAAGCAGGATCGGCAGAAGGATGGTCTTGCGCATGGGGTCAGGTCCTGCCGTGGTTCAGGGCTTTGGGTCGTTTGCGCTTCTTATGATCATTGGAGGACCCATTCGCCAAGCCTGTTGCAGCAAGGTGTCCAAGACGTGATCATTTGCAACAAACCTTCAGGCGTTGCGCGATCGGCGTGGCTGGTCGTCGTAAATCCGGTCAAGCATCTGCGCCCGTCCGAAAGATCGGGCGCAGATCTGACGCTGATCCCCCCTTTCGGCACCGATCCGGTCGATTTCAGCGGCCAGCAGGGTCAACACCTGCTGCGCCAGAATAGCGTGAGCATCCAGCACCTGCCAAACCGGCGGCTCGGGCGACCGGGTTGCCAGATCGGTCTGTCGGCTTAGGGCGTCTTCGGTTTGGTCATGCAAGGCTTGCGTGCTTTGAAGCCGGGCAGAAATTTGGGCCAACCGGGCAAGATCCGCCGCCTTTTGCAAATTGGCCAGTTGGGACAGGGCTGCTATCCGGTCGGTGCGCATCGGGTTGCCTTTCAGTATCCGCGCCGGTCGCGGGCGCGTTGGCGCATCCGTTCGCCGTAGCGGATTGCGGCAGCAACCGGGGCATAATGTTCGGGCTTGATCTCGCGCCCGATGTCGATGGCGGCGTATAGAGCGCGGGCGGTGGGCGGATCAGAATGGATGGGGACGCCGGCAGCAGCGGCGGCCTCGCGGATGCGCGCGGCGACAGCGTCGGTGCCCTTGGCCAGACAGATCGGTGCCCGACCCGAGGCACGGGCCCATTTCAGTGCCACCGCGTAATGGGTAGGGTTTACCAACACCACATCGGCCTTGGGCACATCGGCCAGCATCCGGTTCATCGCGATGGCTTGCGCACGTTGGCGGCGCTGGCCCTTGATATGCGGATCGCCTTCGGATTCTCGGAATTCATCGACCAGTTCTTGCCGTGACATGCGGTTGCGGCGGATATGGTCGAAGTATTGCCAAAGGTAATCCAGCGCACCAATCGCAGCGGTGATGCCAAGGATCAGGATCAGGAAGTCGCGGATCAGACCAATCAGAAGGGCCGTGGCCATCGGCGCCTCCAACTGCGCCGACAGCAGGATCTGCGGCAGTTGGCGCAGACAGAACCACCCCAGAAGCCCACCGACAAGCACCAGCTTGACGCAGCTTTTGCCGAAGTCGAACAGCCCGCTGCGGCCAAAGCGCCGCGCTGCATTGGCGAGAGGATCAAGACGCGACCATTTGGGCACGAGCTTGTCGCTGGAAAAGGTCAGGCCGCGCTGGCCAAGAACTGCCAAAAGCGCGCAAAGGCCGGGCAACACGAATAGCGGCCAGGCAGGCGCCGCAATGGCAAGCGCCCAGCCCGCAACCCCCCAGGGGGCCGCTGCCGCTTTCGGCCCGGCGGTCTGGCCGATCTGGTCCAGATAGGTGGTCCCGGCGGAACCGATTGCCATCAGGGCGGCCTGACCAAAGGCCAGTGTGGCCAGCAAGAGGCCCCCCAGTGCCGCCGCCGCTGTCAGGTCCGCGGAACGGGCCACGTCACCCCGTGCCCGCGCGTCCTCCAGCTTTTTCTGGGAGGGTCCATGTTCCTTGCTGTCGTCATCCTCGCTCATCATGGCAGCCGGAAAGGATCGTCAAGAAAGGCCTGAAATCCCCCTGACCAAAGGTTCAGCATCAGGGGTGCTGCCAAAAAAAGCAGGATCAGCGCACCCGCGCTGAGTGCAGGGGCGCCGACGAATGACACCATCAGCGCCGGCATGGCGCGGTTCATGGCCCCAAGCGCCACATTGTAGATCAGCGCCGCGATGACGAAGGGCGCAGCCAACCGGAAGGCGAAGGCGAAAGCGGCAGTGATGCCCGAAAGGCTCCAGTCCCGCATGAGGCTAGCGGCCGGAAAGCCTCCGATAGGCAGCGCGTCATAGGACAGGATCAGCCCCGCAGCCAGCTGCACGTGCAGGCCGCCCAACATTGCCAGGGCCAGCGCCGCACTGGTCAAAAGATGAGACATGGCGGGCATCGGCTCACCCGCAGCCCCGAACATCTGTGACAATGACCCCGACTGCGCCGCAAGTCCGCCGGCCATTTCCATTGCCATCAGCCACAGCCGGATCATGAAGCCCAAGGCCAAACCGTTCAGGGTTTCGGCCATAAGCAACAGCGCAAATCCGACCACTTCGCCGGGCGGGGCAGGCAGACGGGTAGCCACAGCAGGAGCGACGATGACGGTGAAGGCCAAAGCCAGCCCCAGCCGCACCCGACCCGCAACCATCCGTTCGCCAAAGCCGGGCATCAGCGCCATCAGAGCGCCGATCCTGAGAAAGACCATGCCGAAAATCGCAAGTTCTGTCCGCGCCAGGTCGAAGAGCTGCGCCACCACATCATTCATGCCGTGACCAGCCCGACGATCGCGGGTTTCGCTTCGGTTCCCACCTCCTCGTAGGACAGGACCGGTGCCGATATCCCCTTGGCCCCCAGCGCCATTTTGACGAACCGACGGCGGCGGGCCGAAGTGACGACGGCTGGAAAAATCCCCTTTTCCCCGGCGCGGGCCACCTTCTCGGCAATATTACCTGTCAGGCGATTGAATTTTTCCGGCGGCAGGGCGATGTCGCTCATACCGCGATCTCCCTCGACCTGATGCAGGCGAAAGGCCTCCTCCCATTCGGGGGCAAGCTGCAAGAGTGGCAGGGTGCCGTCGGGCCGTTTCAATTCGGCGATAATCTGAAATCCCAGGCGGCGGCGGACATGCTCGCATACTATTTCGGGCAGGGTCTGACCGCGCATTTCGGCAATCGCCTCTAGGATCAACGGCAGATTGCGGATGGAAATCCGCTCCTCAAGCAGCAACCGCAGCACTGCCAGAAGCAAATCGACAGGTACCTTGTCGGGGATCAGTTCATCAAACAGGCGGCGGTTGGCTTCGGCGCGGGCAGGGTCTGCCAGATTCGTGCTCTCCTCCAGAAGCCGGCGCAGGCCCTTAAGGGTTAGCAGACGGGCAAAGTTGCGCTTGACCACCTCAAGTAGGTGGGTCGCCAGAACCTCGGTCGGGCCAACGACCGTCGCCCCGGCTATCGCCGCTGCTTCTTGCAGGGATTGGGCGATCCAGCGGGCCGGGGCGCCATAGACCGGCTCTTTCACGTCACCGCCGGCCGGCAGAGCCGCATCGTCACCCCCGACAAGCGCCAGCACCTGATCTGGATAAAGCCGGTTGCGCGCCTGTTCGACCCCCTGAATGCGGATCCGGTAAAACCCGGGATCGAGCGTCGAATCGTCCGTCAGACGGATTTCCGGCAAAATCAACCCATAACTTGCTGCCACATGGTTGCGCATATTGACGATGCGCGCCTCTAGCCCCGTTGCGGGGTCCAGCACCATGCCAACAAGACTGGGCGAGAATTCCACATGGATGTCGTCAATTGTCAGTATATCGCCAATGCTGCGGGTGCGTGGCGGTTCGGCGCCCGACTGGGGTTGGCTGTCTGCCCGTTTGGCCAAAAGCTGATCCGCCTGATGCCTTTGCCAACCGATCACGCCAAGGATCAGCGCGCCAACCATGAAGGGCACGAAGGGCAGGCCGGGCACCAGTGCAAACAGGGCCATCAGAAGCGCGACCGTTCCCAGCGCCAGCGGGTGGCGACCCAGTTGGCGCAAGATATCCTTGTCAGCTGCCCCCTTGGTGCCGCCACGCGACAGCAAAAGCGCAGATGCGATCGAGATGATCACCGCCGGGATCTGGCTGACCAGTCCGTCGCCCACTGTCAGGATCGCATAGGTCTCCAGCGCCTGTTGAAGCGGCATGCCATGCAAGCCAACGCCGATGGCCAACCCCACCGTAAGGTTCAGAAGCGTGATCAGCAGACCCGCGACAGCATCGCCCTTCACGAACTTCGAAGCCCCGTCGAGCGAGCCGAAAAAGGTGGTTTCGGCTTGTTCGCGCTCGCGGCGGATCTTTGCTTCGGCATGGTCGATGGCGCCCGCGTTCATGTCGGCATCAATCGCCAGCTGACGGCCCGGCATCCCGTCAAGGGCGAAGCGTGCGCCCACCTCGGCCATGCGGCCGGCGCCCTTGGTGATGACAATGAAATTGACGATCAAAAGCACGCCAAAGACCACGAGGCCGATCAGGACCGAACCAGACATGATGAACATGGCAAAGCCTTCGATCACGTGGCCCGCCGCCGCAGTACCGGTGTGGCCCTGCCCGATAATCAGTTTTGTGGATGATACGTTCAGCGCAAGCCGGAGCATCAGCGAGGCCAGCAGAATGGTTGGGAAGGCAGAAAAATCCAGTGGCCGTTCGATGAAAAGTGTGATGGTGAAAATCAGGATGGCGATGGCAAAGCTGGCGGCCAGACCCGCATCCAGAATCCATGCGGGCATCGGCAGGATCATCATGGCGATGATCGCCATCATCGCCAGCGCCAGAAGCACGGTCGGGTGAAAGAGGCTGACTGAGAGTTTCATCAATTTATCAAAGGTTGTTCGGCGGGTAGGGCAGAAATAGTGGCGGCCAAGGGGGCGGCAGGTGGGCCGAACAGGCTGGCACCGCTGCCGTTTCCGACCGGAACCAGCGAACCCAAACCCGCCCCACCACCGGCTTGCAGCAGCGGGAAATTATTCACCCGGGGTGACGGAGTTGACAGTTCAGCCAGCGGCAGATTCGCGTCAGCGGCGGTCATCAGAATGTCGGCGATCACAGGCAGTTCCTGATCATCAGCGGCCAAAAGGGTGCTGCGGAACCGATTGAACCGGGCTGTGTAGCGCTGTGCGAATTCCGGTGTGCGGGAATGATAGGCCCCGGCGGCCGCCTCCCAAGATCCCTTTTCGCGGTAGAGGTCGCGCAGATAGCGGGCGGCATAGGTGGCATTTGCCATCGGGTTGAACATGGCCCTGATCGAGCCGAAATGCTGGCCGTGCCAGCGATAGTTGATTTGAAAACACCCGATGTCAAAGCTGGTGGCACCCCGACCGAATTCCTGTTCGGCATACGCCAGCGCCTGATCAGGTCCGTCAAACCAATGGCCGGCACCTTCCATGTTCACCGTCCACGGCCAAGGGCGAAATTTCCCGTCACGCCGCCGCCCGGTTTCATTCAGGGCGATGGCCAGCAGAACCGACAATGGCACACCTTCGGCTTGTGATACGGCCTGGGCGGCCCGAACGCAGATTTCCGACGCATCTTCCACGAGTTGTGTGGCCAGAGCCGTCCCGGCGAAGCCGCAAAGGCCGACGAGCGAAGCGAACTGGCGCAGGGCGCGCCTGGTCCCCGGGAAGGCGCCAAAAATCATCGTCATTCTGACCCATACGCAATTCTTGCTGTTCGCTGAAACCCTAGGGCGCAGAGGTTGAGATTCGGTAAGCGCCCTTTTCGTCAGTTACCTGTGGCAACCGGCAGAGCGAGAAGGCCGACAATAGCCGCGCGGAGCGCGCCACTTTCAGAGACTACGGCCTTGCTGGCGGCTAGGCTTGCCGTGGCTTCGACAGGGCGGGCATCCGGTGCGGCGGGACTTGCAGCATCAGTCAGTCCAAGCTTGTCGGCTGCGGCGCGATAGCTGTCATCGTGGGCTGCGGCGTCTTGCCAGTCGCCGGACTGCCAAAGGGCGCGCGCCAGATCTTCATTTGGCCCGGATCGCGCCAACTGGATCGCAGCCGAAGCATAGTCCTTTTGCATCAAAAGCGCTTCGGCGCGCAGCCCGGAGGCATCGGCATGCGACAAGCCGTCCAGTTGGGCGAGGGCCTTGTCCGGCGCGAACTCTGCCAGCGCCGCACGGGCAAGAATGGCGCGGCCTGTATCGGTCTGGCCAGCCGGCCCGGCCAAGAGCGCGCGGGTCTCGGCCGGAAAGCCCAATTTGGCCAGCCGGGCGGCGATCGTCTGAAGGGTGTCGGATCCCGCCGCGGGGTCGTTCAGCGCGGCGTCAAGCGTGGCCGGTTTGTGAAAATAGAGCCGAAGAAAGGCCGCATCATCGCCTTGCGCGGCCAGTCGCATCATGACCATTCGTGCCAGTGGGCGCAGATCAGTGTCGGGATCATTTGTCTGCCGTTCCTCTAGGCGACGCGCGGCCCCGTCATAGTCGCCTGCGGCCGCGCGCGCCTCAATCTCCAGCGCGACGAGATTTGCCCCGAGTGCGCCCCCGCCATGTTCGAACGCCAAAGCCGCGATGGCTTCGACCTGATTCGCGGTGATCTCCTCCTGCTGATCCAGTCTCGTGCGCATTGCGGTCATTGCGGCTTTGATAGCCAGATCATCATTGCCACTGGCCAGCCGATCCAGCTGTTCGAGGGCAAGCGCCGGATCTTGGGCTTCAAGTGCCAGATTGGCATCAACCATACCCAGATTCCGATGGTCCGCAGCACCTTCGGCTCTGGCCATCGCATTGCGGATGTCACGGGCGGAACCGGGGTTTCCTTCGCGGATAAACCGGTCTGACAGCCGTTGACCCAAGGTGGCCCGCAATGGGGCGGGGAGGCCGGAAAACGTCCGCACAATGGAGGCGGCATTCGCCGACCCTGCTGTATCCGTGGGCGAAACCAGAAATGCCCAGAGGGCGGCGTGCGTATTGCAGCCCTGCATACCGCTCAACGGGGTGTCGGTCGCTGGTGTCTGGTCGTCAATGATCTGGCCAAGCGCAGCCAAGAGCGCGGCATCTTCGGACTGGTCATTGAAGGCGCGCAGGGTTTGACGGGCTTCGGCGCCCATGCCGAGATGAAGATAGAGCTGGGCCAGGCTTCGGACGGCTGCGGGATCGGGGCGATCGAACTCGCCGGTCAGGCGGTTGCGCGCGCGCGTCAATTGCAGGGGCGCGGGCTCATCACTTCCCCAATCTGCCAGCGCCAGTGCCTCGTCGCTCAGGCAGGTTTCACCCTGCGTGGTGAGTTCGCGGGCCATCGGGTTGGTATGCGCGTCACGGTCCATGCTGGTTTCGGCGTGAAAGGCGACCTTCTCCTTTGGATTAGCCGCGTCGTCGGGTAGCGAAGCCCGGGGAGCATGCGGCCATATTTTGCTGTCAGGCCCTGCCAGGGTCACCATGCCTTGCGACGCGGCACGGCTGAGCTGCATCAACAGCTCTGCCTCGGTTGCGAGAACGTCTGGCGATGGCAGGGACAAGGGCGGAGTGCCTTCTTCGGGCCATAAGGAAGCAGAAGGCAAAAGCGGCAGATCTGCCTTTGGCACTTCGACGATGGGCTGCTGCGTAACGTCCAGCCCGGGCTTCTTGTCGATTGGCTTTTGCGCGTTTGCCAGAATATCGCGCCAGTAAATGGGCAAACTGGCTTCGTCGTTTGCCGTGAGCCGAAACGATAGGGTCGCGCCGCTGCTGTGCGGCGGAAGCATTTCGCGCGTCTGCCCGGGGTGGGGCAGAGATGGACGCGGTTCCGCTATCTTGTCGCCAGCGTCCAAGGGCTGCTCGAATAGGGAGTTGGCGCGTGGCGTTCCATCAGCGATATCAATCACGACCTTGCCATCGGGCAATTGGGTCGCCTTGGCAAAACAGTCGCAGCGGCTGGTCAAGGCCAGCGCACCAGATCGCGCTAGCGGCTCTACGGCGCTAATCCGCTGTCGGGAAATCTTGTGGAAAATGTTGTCGGTAACGAAGCTTATTCCATCGCCCTTCATGCGCAGCTCATAGCCCGTGGCGGTACGACCCAGCTGCCATTCGTGCGCTGCGTCCGGTTGCAGGACCAGCCGGGTAAATCCTGGGTGTTCGCCAGATCGTATCAGCACCGTCTCAGCGTGCAGGGGTGCCGCCACCAACCCGGTCAGCAGTGCCAGGACCAGGCGCAGTGCGGACGCAGTGCGATGCCCAATCATGCCGCCTCTACCTTGACGGTGCGCAGGGCCTCTTCCAGTTCAGAGAAGCTTGGCCGGATGTGGTGGGGTGTATTCTGGCGACCAACCTCGATGCAGATGTTCGGCGCATGCCGATGCAGATTTGCCACAAGCACTTCGCGGATCAATTTGGAGAAATGGGCGTCTTCTTCGACCACGGTTTTTACCTTTGCTGCGAACGGGCCGACAAGGCCATAGGCCATGAAGACGCCCATGAAGGTTCCAACCAGTGCCGAGCCGATCATGCCACCCAGAATCTCGGGCGGTTGGTCGATCGAACCCATCGTCTTGATCACGCCCAGAACGGCGGCGACGATGCCAAGTGCGGGCATACCGTCGGCGATAGACTGCAGGGCGTGGCTGGAATGAAGGGCGTGATGCAGGTTGGCATCAAGCTGCTTTTCAAGCACTTCTTCGACTTGATGGGGGTCATCATAGTTCATCGAGGCGGCACGGAATGTGTCGCAGATCAGTTCTGTCGTTTCGTGATCATGGCTGATCTTCGGGTACTTGCCAAAGATGGATGACCCGTGCGGATTTTCGACATGTTCTTCAAGCCCAACTGGGTTGGCCTTGGACAACCGGATCAGTTCGAACAGCAGGCACAGGAGGTCGCGGTAATCTTGCGGTTTCCACTTTGGGCCCTTGAAGACCTTGCCCACATCCTTCAGCGTCTGCTTGACCGAGGCCAAGTCATTCGCCAGCACAAAGGCGCCTGCCGCTGCGCCGCCGATCATGATCAGTTCCCAAGGGGCAGCTTCCAGGACGATGTCCATTTTGCCGCCATGCAGAACATACCCGCCAAACACCATGATGAAGATAATGGCGATGCCGACAAAGCCGATCATGGATGGATCCCCCTGTTGGTGCTGTGCCCGACTGTTCGCGAAGTCGGATAAGTTTCAGTCTGCATTCTGGTTTCAGCGCCTTAGCTTTTCGGGGCGTTGGCATTGCGGCCCGCCAGCAAGACGCTGATCGCATAGGCTTTGGCGGGGTCGAGGCCTGTCAAAACGCCGGCGGCCGATTCAGGACGCATGCGGGCCAGAAAGCCAGCGGCGAAATCCGGATCCATCTCTTCGAACAATTTGGCTGCATCTTTTGGCTTCATGCTTTCGTACATGGCAACCAGTGCGCTGACGTCCTTGTCTGCCGCCTGATCAGCCTGAGCGATTGTCGCGGCAAGTCTGGCCTCTGCGCTGGCAAGTTGAGCAAGCTTCCTTTCGATCTCTTTCCTGGCAAAGCCGAGGGTGGCTTGCTGTTCGGCCGCAAGCTTTTCCTGTTCTGCCAACCGGCCTTCGCGCGCTTGCAAGGCGGCAAGCAGCGCCATCGTTCCGCCGTCCGCCTCGCAGGCCAGGGGTGCGGTTTCGCTGGAAGGCGCGGAGTCTGTCGTGTTGGCCATCGCGGCACCAAGGCCCGCGCCAAGTTTGAGAAGGCCGGAAAGGACGAGGAAAGCCGCCATAAGCACCAGCCCCCCGGGGCGCCGTCTCGTCGGCGTTATGCCAGAGAAGGCGAAGCGTTTCATGCAGCCACCTCGCCGGTTCGGCGGCTGGAAAAGCCTGGTTCTTCCCTTTCGGTAGTGCGGCTTCGGTTTGGCCCGTGCAGCACCTTAAGCCGCCGCGCGGCACCGCCATGGTTCGCCTCTGGCAGGTCATGCAGCGATGCCAGCAAAAGTTCCAGCCGTTGGGCCGAGGTTTCTGCCCGTTCAGTCAGCGTGCGCAAGGTGACAGTCGAATCGCCTGCGGCCATGCGTGCCTGTTCCAGCGCGCGCGTCATGTCGTCAACCTGCGCGGACAGAACCGCAATCGCCCCGCCCATGCCGGTTTCCAGTGTCGAAAAACTGCGCAGCTTTCGTGACAAGACATAGCAAAACAGCCCCGCCCCCAGCGAGCCGGCCCCCAGAAGAAGATTGGCCACGATTTCCATTTCTCTTTCCTAGTTGATGATGAATTCGGTGATCAGCAGGTCACGCACCCGCCCTTCGCCGGTGACGATCTGCACCCGACGGAGCATCTGACTGCGCAGTCGCACCAGCGCATCCGGATCTTCCAGTTCTGCGGTTTCGACGGCGCGCAGATAACCATTGAGTACGTCAAGAATCCGGGGCAGCAACAGAATCACATCGGGTTCAACTGCCTTGCCAACCTCGATCTGGCCAGTGAAATGCAGGAACCGTCCGCCTGCCTTGGGGCCGAGCGAAACGACGAGAGGCTCAAGCGGCACAAAGGCGATATCCGGCAAAGCTTCCGGGCTTTCTTCCCCGGCATCTGCGGTTGCCTCCTCTTGGTGGCCAAGAATCAGGCCCGAATAGACCGCGTAAAAGCCCCCGCCGCCCAACAAAAGCATGAGGACAAGCCCGATAACAAAGGACTTTTTCGTCTTCCTCTTCGGGGCAACTTCGTCGGTATCCTGTGCTTGCACCATATCGGGTCCATTCGTCTGATCGTTTTTCTATAGCCCCGTGCCCACTAACCGATTGTTAAGCGCAATCGCCGAATGATCAGGAGGACGGGCAGAAGCTCAGTGAATCGGAGGCTATCGGAGTGCAGCAGTTCGTGGCGCAATGGCTGGCTTTGACGCCTCGCAGAAGGCTAATTGCGGCGGCGGCGACGCTGGCGATGGCTGCCACGGTCTATGTGATTGCCGGCATTGCCACCCGCCCTTCGATGGCGCTGCTTTACGCCGGCCTGGAAGGGGCGAACGCGGGCGAGGTGCTGGCGGCGCTCGACCAGCGCGCCGTCAGCTACGAGGTGCGGGGTGCCGCGATTTACGTCGATTCGACCAGACGGGACGAATTGCGCATGGATCTGGCCGCACAGGGTCTGCCTGCCAATTCTGGCGCGGGCTATGAGTTGTTGGACGGACTTACGGGGTTTGGCACCACATCGCAGATGTTCGATGCCGCCTACTGGCGTGCCAAGGAAGGCGAGATCGCGCGCACGATTGCCGCCATGCCCAATATGAAATCGGTAAGGGTGCATATTTCAAATGCTGAACCACAGGGATTTCGGGCCACCGCAGCGCCAACCGCTTCCGTTTCAGTGGTCACCCGCGATGGGGTATTGTCGCAGCCTCATGCCCGGGCGCTGCGGTTCCTGTTGGCTTCGGCAGTGGCGGGCATGCGCCCCGACGATGTGTCGATCATCGACGGTCAAGGCAACCTGATCGGGGCCGACGATGCGAACGAATCTGGCGCGGCGGATGATCGCGCGGCAGATTTGCGCGAAAAGGTGCTGCGCCTGCTTGAGGCGCGGGTCGGCCCCGGCAAGGCGGTTGTCGAGGTGGCGCGGGAAACCGTGACCGACAGCGAAACGGTGAGCGAACGCAAGATAGACCCGCAGGCGCGCGTTGCGATTTCGTCCGAGACCGAAGAGCAAACGACTTCGGCCAACGATCAAGGCGGAACCGGGGTGTCTGTGGCGTCGAACCTGCCCACGGGGGCGGCGGGCGGGTCGGGAAAGACGTCGCAAAAACAAGATAGCCGAACCCGCGAGCGGATAAACTTTGAAGTGAGCGAAACCAGGCGCGATCTGGTGCGCGGCCCGGGCGCAACGCGGCGTTTGACGGTGGCTGTGCTTGTAGACGGGATTATGGCCCCCCCTCTGGCAAGCGAAGGGGAAGCGCAGTGGCAGCCCCGTCCCGAAGACGAACTTACCGCGCTGCGCGATCTGGTGGCGGCGGCGGTCGGCTATGACGAGGCGCGCGGCGACGTTATCACCATCAGGACGCTGGCGTTCGAGCCTTTCAGTGCCAGCGGAACCGAGGCTGGCGCATCGCTCTTTCCGGCTTTTGCGCTGGATGTCATGAGCCTTGTACAACTTGGCGTGTTGGCGATTGTGGCGCTGGTGTTGGGCCTCTTCGTTGTGCGCCCGATCCTGACGGCCCGGCCGGGCAGGATGGTCGGGGCTCTGCCCGCGCCATCGCCGGTGATGGTGGCGCCTGCCCTATCGGGCGTGATCGAAGAGGGGGACTTCATGCCTCGAGATCTGTCGTTGCTGAATGGCGGCGCGCGGAATGCTATTACTGCCGCACAAGATGATCTGGCGGATCCGGTCGCCCGGCTGCGACGGCTGATTTCCGAGCGACAGGAAGAAACCGTCGAGATCCTGAAAAGCTGGATGGATGACCCTGAAGCAGAGAAGGCATGATGGCGCGGCTTTTACAGCTTGAAGAGTTCGATGACGATGGAATGGGGTTGGGCGCAACCTCGCTATCGGCGGCTGAAAGCGAGGAGTTGCGGCTGGCTGCCTATGAGCAGGGTTATGCCGCCGGCTGGGAGGATGCCTTGACCGCGCAAAGCGCGGACATGGCGCGGCTACGCAGTGATCTGGGGCGCAGCCTGTCGGAAATGTCGGTCAGTTTTGCAGAGGCGCGCAGTCATGTTCTGGCATCGCTGGAACCTTTGCTGCGCGACATGGTGAACAAGGTGCTGCCGGTGACCGCACACAAGGCGCTTGGGCAGATGATTTTGCAGGAATTGCTACCGGCGGCGGAAGGACTGACCAATGTGCCGGTTCTGGTGCGCACCGCACCCGTGAATCGCGATCTGGTGGCTGAACTGCTTGCCCGTGAAACCCGTCTGCCCTTGCAGGTGGTGGCAGAGCCGACTTTGGGCGAGGGGCAGGCCTATTTGAAACTGGGCGC
Organism: Paracoccaceae bacterium; assembly: GCA_947476475.1. Taxonomy (GTDB): domain Bacteria; phylum Pseudomonadota; class Alphaproteobacteria; order Rhodobacterales; family Rhodobacteraceae; genus TMP-24. The sequence continues at coordinate 36,406 of CANJQT010000002.1, forward strand.
CACCGAGATGAACGTTGATCTGGATGGCGTCATTGACGCCATCGCAGCAGCGGTTGCCGCCTTTTTCCACATTGAGCGTCATGAGGCAGAGCGATGACAGACGGGTTTTCGACCGACAAAAATCCTTTTACCCAGGTGCCGATCACCATCACCATCTCGGTCGGTCGGGCGCACCCTGCGGTGCGTGATCTGTTGCGGCTAAAGCAGGATGCGATCCTGACGCTGGACAGCCGCGTCGACGACCCGGTCGAACTTTATGTTGGCGACAAGTTGATCGGGCGCGGGGCACTGACTGAACTTGACGGTGATCGTGCCGGACAACTCGCCGTGAGGCTGACAGAGGTGGCCGATCTGAAAGGCGGTCTGTGAATGACCCGCGCAGGCCTGCAGAATGCGGGCTTATGTCTGCTGCTGCTGATCCTACCGGTCCGCGCTTGCGCTCAGGACGGCGTGGCGTTTTTGAACGGACTGGCCGGTGGCAGCACGCTGACCGGCCAGTCTATGCTGATCATTGCCGCAGTCACAGTTCTGAGCCTGGCGCCCGGGCTTGCGGTGATGGTGACTTGTTTTCCCTTCATCGTCACGGTCCTGTCGATCCTGCGGCAGGCAATCGGCTTGCAGCAATTGCCGCCCAACATGTTGATCGTTTCGCTGTCGCTGTTCCTGACCTGGTTCATCATGGAACCCACCTTTCAGCAGGCCTGGACAACTGCAGGCAAGCCGCTTCTGGACGGAACCATCGACCTTCAAGCGGCGCTTGTGGCAGGGATCAAGCCCTTTCACGTCTTCATGTCCGCCCGGGTGGACCCTCAAACGCTTGCCTCTCTAGCCGCGCTGCGCCCGGAAACCGCCGCAATCACCAGCAACGCCGAGGCGCCCCTGTCGCTTCTGGTGCCTGCGTTCATGCTGTCGGAAGTGGCCCGCGCCTTCGAGATCGGATTTCTGGTCTTTCTGCCCTTTCTGATCATTGATCTGGTCGTCTCGGCACTGCTGATGTCGATGGGGATGATGATGGTGCCGCCTGCCATCGTGTCCTTGCCCTTCAAGCTGGCATTCTTCGTCGTCGCCGACGGATGGGCGCTGATTTCCGGCGCGCTGGTGCGCAGCTACTTCTGAAGGTGACGACGGTCTTCATGTGCAATCTGCGCAATGCGCACCACCCGCAGGGCTTCGGTCAAGCTGGCTATGAGGATGCCAAAATTGATGAAACCGTTCGCGGCCGCCATGCCGCCCAGCAGCCTCCATTCGTGCGGCAACAGCACATCGCCGTAACCCAGCGTAGTGAAAGAGACGAGCGCGAAATAGACGCAAGGCTCCAGCCCGGAAAAAAGCTGCAAGGCCCAGAAGGTCAGTGCCCAAAGCCAGACGCCGAAGGTGACAACGCCAAGCACCCAGACCGCCGCCGCGCACAACAGTAAAAGGAGTTTCGGCGCGTGTGGCGGACGGGCGAGCCAGTCGTGATGACGCCGCAGCAATGTTTCGACCCACCAAAGGCTGATCCCCGCCACGGCAATTGTAATCAGCATCAGGGCTGAGCCCAAGGCGATCTGCAAGACCATGGCGTGTTTCCTTTTCTGCTGCCCGATAAACTTATGTACCGAACACGGCGCTGCAAAGGGCCAGTGTCTGGACTTGAGGGTGTTGGTGCCCTATCTCAGCCGCATCATGGTGCAAAAGTCTGACCCCAATTCGAAACTTATCGCTGAGAACCGCCGCGCGCGGTTCGATTATTTTATCGAAAGTGACCTTGAAGCCGGGATCATGCTGACCGGATCAGAGGTGAAGTCCTTGCGTACCGGCCAGTCTAACATCGCGGAAAGCTACGCATCGGTGGAGAATGGCGAGCTTTGGCTGATCAACAGCTATATTGCTGCCTACAAGCAGGCCGGGATTTTTGGCCACGAGGAGCGCCGCCGCCGGAAGCTTTTGGTGTCGAAGAAGGAATTGTCGCGCTTGTGGCAAGCCATCGGGCGTGAGGGCATGACATTGGTGCCCCTGGCCATGTATTTCAACGACCGCGGCCGGGTGAAGCTCAAGATCGGCATTGCCAAAGGCAAGAAGGCTGCGGACAAGCGAGAGACTGAAGCTAAGCGCGATTGGGGCCGCCAGAAGCAGCGGTTGCTTAAGCAAGGCTGAGCAGAGCTCCGTCAATTTGACGGTGCAGGCGACATCAAATCCGCCTTGGCCCGGTGAAAGACCTGCATGGGTATGCCGCGAGCGTGCTCACCTGACGAAGTCGGGCTTGCTTCGACCCACTGCTCCCGGCTAATCCAGAAGCGCACAAGGAGAGGCAGATATGGCAGACGATCCCAAAACCGTTGTTTCCACCGACTGGCTTGGGGCACACCTGAAGGATCCCGATCTGCGGATCCTGGATGCAAGCTGGTATCTGCCCGACGCTGGCCGCGATGCGAAGGCCGAATATCAGGCCGCCCATATTCCCGGCGCGCGCTTCTTCGACATCGACGAAATTTCCGACAAAAGGTCGGGCCTGCCGCACATGGCCCCACCACCCGAGATGTTCATCAGCCGCATGCGGGCGATGGGGGTAGGCGATGGCCATCAGGTCGTTGTTTATGATGGATCGGGTCTGTTTTCAGCAGCGCGTGTCTGGTGGACATTCCGGTTGATGGGCAAGGTCGATGTCGCGGTTCTGGACGGCGGATTTCCGAAGTGGCAAGCCGAAGGCCGCCCAACTGAAGACATGCCCCCCATGGTGCGCGACCGCCATATCACCGTTCAGCGCCAGGCTCATCTGGTCCGGGATGTTACCCAGGTGGCTGCTGCCGCCAAACTGGGCGATCACGCGATCATCGATGCCCGCGCCCCGGGCCGGTTCCGGGGCGAAGAGCCAGAGCCGCGCCCCGGCCTGCGCGGGGGTCATATCCCCGGGTCCATCAACGTGCCCTTCAAGACGCTTCTGAACCCCGACAATACGATGAAAGACCCCGGGACACTGCGGGCGGTTTTCATGGCGGCCGGGGTTGATCTGAAGAAACCGGCGATCACCTCTTGCGGCTCGGGCATCACGGCCGCGGTTCTAAGTCTGGCACTGGAACGGATCGGCAAGCGGGATCATTCGCTGTACGACGGGTCTTGGGCCGAATGGGGCATGTATGGCGATCTGAAGGTTGTCAAAGGCTGAAAGGAAGATCCATGCTGAACGCTTTGAAACCACAGCCAGCCGACAAGATCCTGCAACTGATAGGCCAGTTCCGCGCCGATCCGCGGAATGACAAGATCGACCTCGGCGTTGGGGTTTACAAAGACGCAACCGGGCTGACACCTGTGATGCGCGCGGTGAAGGCGGCCGAATACCGACTGTGGCAAAGCCAGATGACCAAGTCCTACACTGGTCTTGCGGGAGAACCAGAATTCAACTCTGCGATGGCTGCGATGATCCTTGGGCCGTCACCCGACAACGGCCGCATCGCATCGGTGGCTACGCCGGGCGGGACCGGGGCCATCCGGCAGGCGTTCGAGTTGATCCGCATGGCGGCCCCCGATGCCACGGTTTGGGTGTCTGACCCGACCTGGCCCAACCACACGTCGATCCTGAATTATCTGGGCATGAAGCAGCGCACTTACCGCTATTTCGACACTGAAAGCCGTGGCGTGGATTTTGCCGGGCTCATAAGCGACCTGGCCGGGGCAAAAGCAGGCGATGTGGTCTTGTTGCACGGCTGTTGCCACAATCCGACAGGGGCCAACCTGACCTTGCCTGAATGGGACGAAGTCGCCGCCCTGCTGGAAAAGACAGGGGCAATACCGCTGATCGACCTTGCCTACCAAGGCTTCGGCGATGGGCTGGAGGAGGATGCAGGGGGCACACGTCTGATTGTGGCGCGTCTTCCCGAAGTGCTGATTGCCGCATCTTGCAGCAAGAATTTTGGGATTTACCGCGAACGGACTGGGGTGTTGATGACCCTGTCCGACCCGTCGCTGCGAGAGGTGTCGCAGGCCAACCTCGCGTTTCTGAACCGTCAGAACTATTCCTTCCCGCCCGATCATGGCGCGCGGGTCGTTACAACAATCCTGATGGATGAGGCGCTTAAAGCTGACTGGAAGGCCGAACTGGAAGCGATCCGCAATGGTATGCTGTCCTTGCGCGCCCAATTGGCGCAGGAGTTGCGCAACCTGTCGGGATCAGACCGCTTTGGTTTCATCGCCCAGCATCGCGGCATGTTTTCGCGCCTGGGGGCCACGCCGGAGCAGGTGGAACGGCTGCGGGCGGAACATGGGATCTATATGGTGGGCGATAGCCGCCTGAACATCGCCGGGCTGAATGTGAAAACCGTGCCAATCCTGGCACGGGCCATTCTGGCGGTCGGGATCTGAAACAGGGGGCGGGGCCGAAGCCCCGCCCTTTGAGCTATCCGTGATAGGCACTTTCGCCATGCGCGGTTTGGTCAAGACCCTGACGTTCGCTGTCGGCATCGACGCGCAGGCCGATGGTTGCGTCGATCAGCTTGAACAGGGCAAACGACACGATGCCCGTCCAGATCGCCGTGATCGCCGCTGCCTGAAACTGCACCCAGACCTGCGCCCCAATCGCATAGCCTTCGCCCTTCACGCCGCCAAGGCTGGCTGCTGAAAACACGCCGGTCAGCAATGCGCCGACAATGCCGCCCACCCCGTGAATACCGAAGACGTCAAGGCTGTCGTCGTAGCGGAAGATATTCTTCACCCGCGTCACGAAAATATAGCAGACTGCGGCCGCGATCATTGCCAGAACCATCGCACCGACCGGCCCTACGGTGCCACAGGCGGGCGTCACCGCAACCAACCCCGCCACCATGCCTGACGCAGCCCCCAGCATCGAGGCTTTGCCACGCTCTGCTGCCTCGATCAGCGACCAGACAAGGGTGGCAGCCGCGGTGGCAACGAACGTGTTGATCATCGCCAGAGTGGCGGCACCATTCGCTTCGAGGTTTGAGCCAACATTAAAGCCGAACCAGCCAACCCACAGCATCGAAGCGCCGATCATCGTCATCACCATTGAATGGGGCGCCATGTTTTCACGACCAAAGCCGATGCGCGGGCCAATGACCAGGCAGCCGACCAGTGCCGCGATACCGGCGTTGATATGCACGACTGTGCCACCAGCAAAATCTATGGCACCCAACTTGAAGATCAGCCCAGACACATCCCAGACCATGTGCGCCACTGGAAAATAGGCCAACGTGACCCAGAGTGCCGAAAACAACAGCACCGCGCCGAATTTGACCCGCTCGGCAAAGGCCCCGATGATCAGCGCGGGGGTGATGGCCGCGAATGTCATCTGAAAGACGATGAACAGATATTCCGGGATCACATAGCCGGCGCTGAACGTGGCTGACAGGCTATCTGGCGTCACGCCCTTCAAGAACAGCTTGGCTGTGCCGCCCCAAAACAGGCCGGTCCCGCCGCCGAAGGTGACAGAATAGCCATAGACGACCCAGATCACCATCACCAGGCAGGCGATCAGCGTCGTTTGCATCAGGATTGAGAGCATGTTTTTCGTGCGCACCAGACCGCCGTAGAAAAGGGCGAGGCCCGGCAAAGTCATGAACAACACCAGCACCGTGGCGATCATCATGAAGGACACATCGCCCTTGTCCATTACTGGCGCGACGTCTTGTCCAAAGGCGGGGCCGGCTGCGAACAGACCCAGCGCGGCAAGGGGGGATTTCTGCATCATTGGAGGGTTCCTTTCGCGGGAAGGGTCAAAGGGCATCATCGCCGGTTTCGCCGGTGCGCACGCGCAGGGCCTGTTCAAGGTCGATCACAAAGATCTTGCCATCGCCGATCTTGTCTGTGCGGGCGGTGCGGGCGATTGTTTCGACCACTTCGTCCGCCTGACCGTCTGGTACCGCGATCTCAAGCTTCATTTTGGGCACGAAACTCACGCTGTATTCCGCGCCGCGGTAGATTTCCGTATGGCCGGACTGGGTGCCGAAACCCTTGATTTCGGTCACCATCATGCCGCGCACGCCGATTGCTACCAAAGCCTCGCGCACCTCGTCCAACTTGTAAGGTTTGATCGCTGCCATGATCAGTTTCATGCCGCCCTCTCGGTTTTACCTATCAAGGAAGATCAAGGATGCTGCGTTGCGGCATGGCAAGGCGCCAGGCCGCCGCAAGGACCCCCAGACGAAAGATTCCTGATTTTGCAGCATTCAGGGGGAAGCCTGCCTGTTTTTTCACCGTCCTGCGAAGAATTTGCCGGGTCCGGCACTCTCCACATCGCTTTCCGAACAGGATAAGGTGGTGGCTAACGACAAAAGAGCAGCACCGGAACAGAGGCACATGGCAGGTTCGGGCGGGAAGAAGACCGGTTTGGTCGCAGACAAGCGCTATGCTGCAGAGCGTGCGCCGAAACCTGTGCCGAAGCCCAAGGCAGCAAAGACTGCGAAAGCTGCAAACAGGCGGCCTACGCGCACACGCCGAAGTGGCGGACCCGGCGGCGGGAATTTCATTTTTTCCTTTGTCGTTGGACTTCTGCGGCTTTTGCGGCGACTGATCTGGGGTTTGAGTTGGCGTGCCGGTCTGTTTGGTGGCCTGATCCTGTTTGGGTTCAGCTATTACTATTATGCTCAGCTACCTGATTACGATGCTCTGATCGACGCCCGGGCCCGAGGGTCGGTCACCTTGCTGGACCGGGATGGCAAGGTGTTCGCCTGGCGCGGAGAAACGTTCGGCGGGCAGGTTGATGTGGAAACCGTGTCGCCCTTCCTGCGCGATGCCGTAGTGGCGACCGAGGACAAGCGGTTCTACAGCCATTTCGGGATCAGCCCGCGCGGGATCGCCAGCGCGATCAGCATCAACATGTCCGAAGGGCGCGGCCCATTTGAAGGCAACGGCGGTTCGACCATCACCCAGCAGCTGGCCAAGCTCCTCTGCCTTGGTGTGGACTATGATCCCAGGATCTGGAAAAGCGAGTCTGACTATGAAGATGATTGCCGAAGCGGCGGCCTGAAGCGCAAGCTGAAGGAAATCCCCTTCGCTTTCGCGCTTGAAGCGAAGTACGGAAAGAAAGGTGTTCTGTCGCTTTATCTCAACCGGGCTTACCTGGGCGCGGGGGCGCGCGGATTCGAAGCGGCGGCGCAGCGCTATTTTGGCAAGTCGGCGGCCGACGTATCCCCTGCAGAAGCGGCCATGCTGGCGGGCCTGCTGAAAGCCCCGTCGAAATACGCGCCGACTTCGAACCTGCAACGCTCGCAGGACCGCGCCAGTGTCATCCTCGATCTGATGCATGAACAGGATTATCTGACGGACGCGCAATATCAGGAAGCCAAGGAAAACCCGGCGCGCCTATCCAAAGCTGCGCAGGCCCGTGCGGGCGGCTATTTTGCGGATTGGGTCATGGAATCCGGCCCCGCCTTCCTGACCAACGACACGACCGAAGACGTGGTTATGCGCACGACACTTGACCAGAAGATCCAACGCGCCGCCGACGATGCGTTGAAGACGGTTTTTTCCGCCAAGCTCAAGGAAGGCTCTAAGGCCGAAGCAGCGATTGTCGTCATGTCCCCCGATGGTGCTGTTCGGGCCATGGTGGGCGGGCGTCAGGCGCAGGCGACAGGGGCCTTCAACCGCGCAACCCAGGCGCTGCGCCAGGTCGGGTCCACCTTCAAACCCTTCGTCTACGCAGCAGCGCTGGATCTGGGGTATAATATGAATACGATAGTGGATGACGCGCCCGTCACCATCTATGTGCCCGGCTCCGGGGACTGGTCGCCCAAGAATTACGAACCTGAATTTCGTGGTCCGATCAGCCTGATCGAGGCACTGACCAATTCGATCAACACCGCAACCGTGCGCGTATCACAGTTGGCAGGGCTGGATGCCGTGCGGCAGGTGGCCAGCCAGTTTGGTTTTGCCCATGAATTGGCGCCGGGCCCCGCGGTAGTGCTGGGAGTGTCGGAGTCCACCTTGTTGGATATGACGGGGGCCTATGCCGGCATTCTCAATGGTGGATCGTCGGTCAAACCATATGGTCTGGTCGAACTGCGTATTCAGGGCGACGACGAAGCGCTTCTGGGTCAGGAGGGCGGCATTGGCGAACGGGTGATTTCGGAAGAAGCGGCCCATCAACTGACCTATATGATGACTCAGGTTGTTGAACGCGGCACCGGGCGGCGGGCCAGGCTGGACGGCTGGCAGGTGGCGGGCAAGACAGGCACCACGCAATCAGCGCGCGACGCCTGGTTCATCGGCTTTACCGCTGATTATGTGGTTGGGGTCTGGATGGGTTACGACAACAATGAGCCCCTGACCGGTGTGACGGGCGGCGGCATCCCTGCCGAAATCTGGCACCAGGTGATGGCCGACATCACCGCCGACATGGAGCCGAGCCCCCTACCTATGATCCGCCCGGAAGAACTTCCAGCGTCCGCAGGGGCAGGGGCGGATGGATCGGTACCGACTGCTCCGTCCTTTCCCGGACAAATCTTCGATGCCACGGGCGGCGGCCAACCGCTGCCAGAGCAGCAACCGGCTGGCCAGACCTTGGGAGATGTGTTGATGAGCATCCTCAAAGGCGGCAACTGAAACGAAAACAGGCAGGGATCGCGCCTGCCTGTCTTGCTTTGTCGCGCCGAAATCCCGGTTAGCTTTGCGCCTTTAGCGCCGCTATCAGCTTGTTGATGTCCCCACGGTTCTTGTCCAGGATCGAACCTATCTCCGTCCGCTCTGCGGCCAACATGTTCACCCCTTCGATGATGATATTGAAGAACCGGTCCTGACCCGACTTGTCGAAAACATGCCAGCGCACCTCGAACGAGTTTTGCCCTTTCAACTTTGCGGTCGACACGACCTCGTAGAAGGTTTTCAAAGGATGCGCGTCTTGCACCTCGATCACGCCGCCGATGAATTCCCGGAACCGGCGGCCATACTTCACCGCGATGTAGCGCTTGAACGCCTTGGTGAAGGCCGCCTTTTGTTCGGCGCTTGCCTTTTTGCCCTTTGGCCCAAGGGCGGACAGGGCAATATAATTCTCGTCGGCATAATGCGAAAAAATACCCTCGAAGTCGCGGAACATCTCGTTTTCCGAGCGTCCGGAATTGATAACGCGGTTGATTTCGGCAATGAGTTTGTCGATCAGCGCGCGCGCCTCGTCAACATTCAGGGCCAACGACAGCTGGGGCATCAGGGTGACGGCAAGGGTCGCGGCGCCTAACGCACCAAAGCCACGACGGGACAGGTCACGGGGCATAGGGGTCCTCATAGGGATCGGCCACATCTTCCTCTATGCCCAGTTCGTAGTGGCGGCTCTGAAGGAACAGAAGCCGCGCCTGAGCATAGCTGTCGGCGCTTTCATACAGGATGGATTCGTACGTGTCTGCGAACTGCTGACGATCACCCACCTTGGCGGTCAACCGTGCGAACGTGATATAGTTGGCCTCGCGCGGCGGGAAAAGGTTGTTCATCGGGTCGATGGCAATATCAACGATGGTACCGGCGAGATCCCGCTCGGTCGTGGGCCCTAGGAAAGGTGCCTCCAGATATGCCCCCTCGCCGACACCCCAGGTGTGCAGCGTTTCTCCAAAGTCTGCGCCCTCAGCCGGGATTCCGATGGCGGTTGCAGGGTCAAATAGGCCGCCGATACCGACGGTCGTGTTGACCGCAAGACGAAGTGTATCCTGCAGTGCAGGCCCGGGTTTCAATTGCAACAGGTTGTTCACAATGGCGCTGGGCATGCCGACATTGTGGGAAAAGTTGCTGAAGCCCACAGCGACCGGTTTGGGGATCGTCGGCAGGATCCCCTTCGTTTCGTTATTGCCAAAAAAGAAGCGGTCAATCGCCAGGTTGAAGCGATGGACCTTGCGGTTGCCCGCCTCATAGGGATCGTTGAATTCCGAGTCGGCTTGCGGGCGGCTGCAACCGCTCAGACTGACTGCAACTGCCAGAACGGCAGCCAGCCCCGAAAGCGGTCTTTTGAAGGGCTTGCACAAAGGTTTCTTAAACATATCGCGCATAATTCCACGATGGACGACTTGGTGCAGCCTTAAGAGCCGCGCGCGCAGCATGCAAGACGCACTTGGTCGAAGCTTGGTAAAGTGATGGTTTTCCGCTTCAGAAGGAAGAAGGCGCGATGATTCAGCGCAACAGTTCCAGCGTGCCAATACTTTATGACGTGTTCTGGCGCTGCCGTGCGGCGTTGGCCTCAGCCGGTATTTTCTCGGCCTTCGTGAATCTGCTGATGCTGACTGGACCGATGTTTTCGATACAGATCTACGACCGGGTTCTGGCAAGTCGGTCGCAAGAAACCCTGTTCGCGCTGATCTTGCTGGCCTGTTTTTTGTACACGCTTCTTTTCCTTCTTGAGACAGCGCGTGCATGGCTTATGACCCGGGTTGCTGCGCGGGTTCAGTCCGGGCTGGATGGCAGGTTGTTCGAATTGGTGCAATCGCGTGCGGGGGCCGGGGATATTGGCCCCCTGCGCGATCTGGAGGCCGTGCAAAGGGCGCTTGGATCCCCGGTGGCCCTTGCCGCGATGGACCTGCCTTGGGCCCCCATATTCCTGCTGGCAATCTTTGCACTGCATCCCTTCCTTGGGGTGATGGCCATTATCGGCGGCACTTTGTTGCTGGTTCTGTCCTGGGCGCAGGGCCGGCTGTTGAATCACAGCGCGACGGAAGCCGCGAGGCAAACGCATTGCGCGGATCTTTTCGCCCAGCAATGCGTTGCCGCCGATGGTGCGGTGCGGGCTTTGGGCATGGGCCCTGGCAGTCTGGCGCGCTGGGGCACCCTAAGGAACTGCGGGCTTGCAGCGTCGGTTGCCTTGGCAGACGGGATGGCCTTGGCGGGATCGGCGGGCCGGGTCTTGCGGCTTTTTTTGCAGTCAGCCCTGCTGGCCGCAGGTGCCTGGCTGGTCATGGGTGGTCAGATTTCGGGCGGCGCGATGTTCGCCGCGTCGATCCTCATGGGGCGGGCCCTGGCCCCTGTCGAAGGATTGATCGCCGGATGGCCATCGGCACGCCGTGCGATTGCAGGATGGTCAGCCCTGGCGGATCTACTTGGGCGTGAAGCACGGCCTGCCGTTCAACACCTCCTGCCTGCCCCATGCCGCGAAGTTTTGGTCGAGGGCCTGACAGTTACGCCGCCCGGCGCGACCAGTCCCGGTCTGCAGGGCTTGTCATTTCAGCTTCCGGCGGGGAAGGTTCTGGGGGTAGTCGGGCCGTCTGGTTCGGGAAAATCGACCCTTATACGGGCCCTTTCAGGGGTTTGGACCACGTCCGAAGGTTGCATCAGGTTCGACGGGGCATCCTTTGATCAGTATTCTTCCGCCATTCTGGGCCGGGCCTTGGGCTATCTGCCGCAAACCCTGCGCCTGTTCGATGGAACTATCGCCGAAAATATAGCGCGGCTGGATGAGAACCCGCCGCCTGAGGCCGTGCGAGCGGCGGCCCACGCCGCAGGGCTGCATGAGCTGATCCTGTCCCTGCCGAATGGCTATGATACGCCGCTTTCCCGGGGTGGCGCTTCCTTGTCTGGAGGGCAAGTCCAGCGTATCGGTTTGGCTCGGGCCTTCTACGGCGCGCCATGGCTGTTGTTGCTGGATGAGCCGGAGACCGGTCTTGATGCTGAAGGTCAGGCCGCATTGATCCGCTCGATCCGTATCCATAAGGCACGTGGCGGTTCGGTCGTTCTGTCCGCACATCGCATGCAGATCTTGCGGGACTGCGACCTGATTCTTGCGCTGGATGGCGGTTTCTGCCGCGCATTCGGGCCACGCGAAAAGGTACTGACTGACCTGGGTACCCTGTCAGCCGGCTCATCACACCGCGCGAAGTTTATCGCCGGAGGCGCGGCATGACTAACCCGCCGCTCTGGTCAGCGCGCTTGCCGTTGGTCCTTGGTTTCACCACGCTTTTGGCCCTTTTTGTGGGTTGCTTTACCTGGTCGTCACTCATGCCGATTTCCGGCGCAGTCATTGCGGCTGGTAGCGTCGAAATGGCAGAAGGCCTACAGTCGGTCCAGCACCCCGACGGTGGCCGCGTCGCCGAGATATTCGTGACCGAGGGTGCGCGGGTAAATGCAGGACAGCTTTTGCTGCGCCTAGACGGCACAGCCACCCGCTCTGACCTTGTGGTGGTTGAAGCACGACTTGTCGAACGCCGTGCAGAACGCGCGCGCCTTGAGGCCGAACGTGACGGGCGAGACCGCATCATTTTTCCGGAAACGCGCGCGGCCCAACTGGCGGCCCAACCGGACCTTGCCCGTCATGTCGCTGCACAAAACGCGCTGTTTGCGGCCAATGCCGCAGTTTCCCGTAGTCAACTGGGCCAAATCACCCGCCTTGTTGACCAAATCAACGAACAGGTGCGAGGGATTGACGCGCAGATCGGGGCCACCCAAGCCCAGATCCGGCTTTTGCGGGCGGAACGTGGCCGCATGGCGCAGCTGGTCAGCAAAGACCTGATCCCGAAGGCGCGCCTGTTCGAACTTGACCGGGAACTTACCCGCGAAGTGGGGGCGCTCGGCAGCCTGCGCGCCAACCGCGCCGAAGTGTTGGCGCGCCGGGCCGAAGTAAATCTGGAGAGCCTGAGGCTGACATCGGCGCGCAGCGCCACAGCAAGCAGTGCGCTGAAAGTGCTGCTGGGTGAAGAGGAGGAGCTGTTAGAACGCCGACGGGCACTGATCCGCCAACTGGCGGCGTATGATCTGCGTGCGCCTTTGTCGGGGGTGGTTCTGGGTCTGCAGACGACATCGCCAGCTTCTGTTCTGCGCCCGGCTGAACCCGCCATGTACATTGTCCCGGACGACGGCGCCTTTGTGGTGGAAGCCCGGATTTCCGCCACCGATATCGACCAGATCCGCCTCGGACAGCCCGCCCGCCTGCGCATTGGTGCTTTCGACGCCAATCTTATGCCTGACTTGGCCGGGACATTGGCATATGTCGCTGCGGATGCGCAGTCGGATCAGGCGGGAGGCGCACTCTCTTATCGGGTTAAGATTGAACTGACGGGCCGACATACCACCCTCCTGCGATCCGGCATGCCGGTCGAGGTGTTCCTGACAACAGGTCCGCGCACCGCCCTCTCCTATCTTCTTGACCCGTTCACCCGTTCCTTCGGCCGCGTCTTCCGCGACGGCTGACCCCCCTTTTCCCGCCCCCGTCCAACGGTTAGGTTGCGCGCAAAATGACAGTCGGAGGAACGGACATGACCGGAAAGATCGAAGCGCGGCTTGCGGAACTTGGGGTGGTTCTGCCTGACGCCCCCGCACCCGCCGCCAATTATGTGCCCTTCGTGCAGGTTGGCGATCTTGTCTTTGTGTCAGGCCAGATCAGCCAGGATGCAAATGGCCTGATCAAGGGTCGTCTGGGCGCAGAACTGGATGCCGCCGCAGGTGCCGCCGCCGCCCGCCGCTGCGGGATCAGCCTGCTGGCGCAGGCCCGCGCCGCTTGCGCCGGCGACCTTGACCGGCTGGTGCGGGTGGTCAAGCTGACCGGCTTTGTCAATTGCACAACCGATTTCAGCGATCAGCCGAAGGTGATTAACGGCTGCTCCGATTTTCTGGTCGAAGTGCTGGGGGATGCTGGCCGCCATTCCCGTTCGGCAGTGGGCGCGCCCGCCTTGCCACTGGGCGTAGCGGTCGAAATAGAGGCAATCTTTCAGGTAAAATAATGCCCCAGCCCGTAGCCCTGCCGGAGGCCTTCCTGACCTTGCCCATCGCGCACCGCGCCTACCATGACCGTGCTGCGCGCCGCCCGGAAAACTCCAGCGCGGCGGTGCGGGCAGCGGTTGCCGCAGGCTATGCGATCGAGATTGATATACAACCTTCGGCCGAAGGCGTGCCGATGGTTTTTCACGATTACGACCTGCGCCGCCTGACGGGCGTTCCGGGGCGGGTTCGCGGGCGCACGGCCGCCGAGCTTGGGGCGTTGACGCTGCTGGACGATGACGAGGGCATTCCCACGCTTGCCGAGGTTCTGGCGATCATCGCTGGCCAGGTACCGCTCTTGATCGAGATCAAGGATCAGGACGGTGCCATGGGCAGAGCTGTCGGAGACCTGGAAAATGCCGTGGCCGAGGTGTTGAAAGCGTATCACGGCCCGGTCGCGCTTATGTCCTTCAACCCGCATTCGGTTGCGGCCTTGGCAAAGGCCGCGCCGCATCTGCCCCGCGGCCTGACGACCGGCGCCTACAGGCCCGATGACTGGCCGCTGTTGCCTGCCGAAGTTCGTGATCGCCTGCGCACGATTCCCGATCTGCAGCGCACCGGGTCCAGCTTCATCTCGCACGAGGCATCTGACCTGGGCCGCCCGCTGGTGGCGGCGCTCAGGGCGCAGGGCACGGCGATCCTCTGCTGGACGATCCGCTCGCCCGAGGCAGAGGCAAAGGCGCGCGCCGTGGCCCAGAACATCACGTTCGAAGGCTACGCCGCCCCTTTCGCGCCATGACCGTGACGGAGTCCCGGCTGGACTCTAGCTGCGTGGCGCGCCAATGACCGCGCTGACGTTTCGCAACATACACGCGATATCTGATATTGCCGCCGCAGACTGGGACGCCTGCGCCAGCGACGATGCTGCCGACGGACGGCCCGAAAATCCTTTCACCACCCACCGGTTCCTTGCCGCCCTTGAGTTGTCCGGATCGGTCGGCAAAGGCACCGGCTGGACGCCTTGCCACCTGATCGCCGACGTTGCGGGTCAGGTACTGGGGGTGATGCCGCTTTATGTGAAGACCCACAGCCAGGGCGAATACATTTTCGACCACAACTGGGCCGAGGCTTACCAGCGGGCGGGTGGGCGCTATTACCCGAAACTTCAGTGCGCCGTGCCCTTTACCCCGGTTACCGGCCGCCGGATACTGACGCGCCGCGACGCGCCCGAGGATCTGCCTTTGGCCCTGCTGAACGCTGCCGCTGACATGGCCGAAAGGGCGGGCCTTTCATCCCTGCATCTGACCTTTTGCACGAAAGAGGAATGCGCGATCGGGACGAAGGCAGGCCTTCTGCCACGCCTTACTCAGCAGTTCCACTGGCTCAACCAGGGTTACCGCAGCTTTGAAGATTTTCTCGCTCAGCTGGCCTCGCGCAAGCGCAAGGCAATTCGCAAGGAACGTGCGCAGGCCCAGGCTTTCGGCGGCACGTTCCGGCGACTGACCGGCGACGATATCCGTGCAGATCATTGGGAGGCTTTCTGGGCTTTCTATCAGGATACCGGTGCGCGCAAATGGGGCCACCCTTACCTGACCCGCAGGTTTTTCGACCTGATCCATCACACCATGCGCAATGATGTGCTTCTGGTTCTGGCCGAAATCGATGGCCGCCCTATCGCCGGTGCCCTGAATTTCATCGGGAAAGACACGCTTTACGGCCGCTACTGGGGCTGCATCGAGGATCATCCCGGCCTGCATTTCGAATGCTGCTACTATCAGGCGATCGACCATGCGATCGACCAAGGCATGCTTCGCGTCGAAGCCGGGGCGCAGGGCGAACACAAACTGGCGCGCGGCTATCTGCCCGCCGAAACGCACTCGCTGCACTGGATCGCCGACGCAGGCTTCCGCAAGGCCATCGCCCGCTATCTTGATGCCGAACGCGCAGCCATCGGCGAGGAAATCACGTTGCTCACCGACTATGGCCCCTTCCGAAAGTCTGGCAATCCCGACTGATCTTTCATACTGACGCAAATATCCTTGCCGAGGCATTGAATCTTTTCGCCCCCGGCGGGAATATTTGGATAAAGAAGAAACCCACTGCTAAGGAATGCTAAGATGCCCGCCCCATTGACAGACCAGGAACGCGATCGCGACCTGCCCGCTTTGGGCGACAGCGGTTGGGGCGCGGTCAGGGGCCGCGATGCGATCCGCAAGATATGGAAATT
The DNA here is from genome assembly GCA_947476475.1 of Paracoccaceae bacterium. Lineage (GTDB taxonomy): Bacteria > Pseudomonadota > Alphaproteobacteria > Rhodobacterales > Rhodobacteraceae > TMP-24. Next base: position 52,223 of record CANJQT010000002.1, read on the forward strand.
CAAAAGCTTTTCAGAAGCTTGGGGTTTCATGTCACGCGCGGCGCTGCTGGCTGAAAAGCTGAACCACCACCCAGAATGGTCAAACGTCTACAACGTTGTCGATGTGACGCTGACCACCCACGACGCTCCGGGCCTGTCCGAACTGGACATCACTTTCGCCCAGAAGCTCGACCGGATGGCCGGAGTCGCTGCGGTGCAGCGCGACCATTCGGAGCCAATTCTGTGCCTTTGTCAGGCGCGTGCCCCGAAATAGGGGGGCCCGAAAGCCCCCTGACCCCATCCGTCTGGCAACTCAGAGCGTGGCCAGCAGCGCCTCGCCGGTTGAAATGTTGCACTCGCCCGGCTTGTCGAGATTGAGGCGCGTGATGATGCCGTCCTCAATCAGGGCCGCATAACGGTTTGAACGGCCGATCAGTCCAATATGTGGTGCGGTGAATTCCAACTTCAGCTCTTTGGTCATCGTTCCGTCTGCATCGCCCAAATGGGTAATTCCGGCCTTTGTGGCACCAGTCGCTTCGCCCCAGGCTTTCAGAACAAACGGGTCATTCACGGAAATGCAGATGATTTCCTCAACGCCCTTGGCGCGGAACGCGTCGGCGGTGCGGATGAAGCTGGGGATGTGCGCGGTCGAACAGGGTCCGGTGAATGCGCCGGGAAGTGCAAAAACCACAACCTTTCGGCCTTTCAGGCGGGCGCTCAGTTGTACCGTCTCGGGGCCTGACGCGCCCATCGTCACCAGATTGGTGTCGGGCAGTCTTCCACCTACTTTGATCTCCATTGCGTGTTCCTCGCGCGTTGCATTTTGTTCATCCACGGATATAGGGTCGGCCGTGGAAAGTGCCAGAGGATATACGGAAATGACAGCGATCATAATCATCGGCGCGGGTCAGGCGGGGGCAGCATTAGCCGCGAAGCTGCGGGCACTGGGCTATCAGGGCGCGCTGACCATGATCGGCGAGGAGACCGCCCCTCCCTATCAGCGGCCGCCCCTGTCAAAAGCGTATCTTCTGGGCGAAATGGAACTGGAGCGGCTTTACCTTCGGGCGCCTTCCTTCTGGGCCGACCAGAACGTTGAGCTGCGGCTTGGCGCCAAGGCGACAGCGATTGACCCGAAGGCAAAGACGGTCACGGTGGATGGTGAAACGATTTCCTATGATCAACTGGCGCTGACCACCGGTTCGCGCCCGCGCACCCTGCCTGCCGCGATCGGCGGCGATCTGGGCAATGTCTTCACCGTCCGCACCTTGGCGGATGTCGACCGCATGGCCCCATCCTTTACCAAAGGCGCCCGCGCGCTGATCGTCGGCGGTGGCTATATCGGGCTCGAGGCCGCTGCGGTCGCTTCAAAACTCGGGCTGAAGGTTACGCTGATCGAGGCGGCGCCGCGCATCCTGCAGCGCGTTGCTGCACCTGAAACCAGCGACTATTTCCGCAAGCTGCATGCCGACCACGGGGTCGAAATCATCGAAGGCACCGGGCTGGAACGGTTGCTGGGTGAAGGCCGCGTGACGGGTGCGCGTTTGGCCGATGGGCGAGAAATTCAGGCAGATGTCGTCATCGTCGGCATCGGCATCATACCGAATGCCGAACTTGCAGAAGCATCAGGGCTGGCGCTTGAAAATGGAATCCGCACCGACGAGACTGGCCGAACCTCGGACCCTGCGATCTGGTCGGCGGGCGATTGCGCTTCTTTCCCGTGGAAGGGCGGCCGCATCCGGCTGGAAAGCGTTGGCAACGCAATTGATCAGGCCGAATTGATAGCCGAAAACATGTTGGGCGCTGGAAAGGCCTACGAGGCGAGACCTTGGTTCTGGTCAGATCAGTATGACACAAAGCTGCAGATCGCCGGGCTGAATACCGGCTATGATCAGATCATTACCCGCAAGGGTGAAGAGGGGGCGGTTTCCTACTGGTATTATCGGGGCGACCAACTTTTGGCGGTCGATGCGATGAACGACAGCCGCGCATACATGATCGGCAAGCGGCTGATCGAAGCAGGCAAATCGCCTGCCCCCTCGGTGATCGCCGACCCAAAGACCGACCTCAAGGCGCTTTTGAAAGCGTGAGGATCATCGGCGGCGAACGGCGCGGGCTGAAACTGGCCGATGTTGGGGCTGGCGATGTGGCGGCACATCTGCGCCCTACCTCGGACCGGGTGCGCGAAGCAATCTTCAACCTGCTCTTGAATGGCGGCTATGGCAATTCGGTTCAGGGCGCGCGGGTGCTTGATCTGTTCGCTGGTACCGGTGCCCTGGGTCTTGAGGCGCTGTCACGTGGTGCGGCCTGCGCGGCATTCGTCGATGACGGGGCCACATCCCGGGCACTTTTGCGCCGGAACATCGAACTCATGCGGGCGACGGGCACCACTGAAGTCTGGCGTCGCGATGCCACTGCCTTGGGGCCAAATCGTGGGCCGGGCTACAACCTGATTTTCCTTGATCCGCCCTACGGCAAGGCGCTGGGCGAAGCGGCGCTGGCCTCTTGCATCGCAGGCGGCTGGCTGGCGCCCGGTGCCTTGATCGTCTGGGAAGAAAACGTGCCGCCCGTGCCACCCGCCGGGCTGACGCTACTTGATCAGCGCAAGTATGGTGAGACGATCATAACCATTCTGAAGGCGGCGGATTAGTCCCACGCACGGCTTAGTGCCTATTCCGCCGCTTCCCTCGCAGGTGTTTGCCGTTCGGTGCTTGGCAGATGCGCCGCCGCCCACGCGACTACGTCGCGCGGATCGTTCCCGCAGGGCATGGCAAGGCCCCCGGAAAATTGCTGAAATGCCGCTAGGTTCAGGCCATTGACACCCACCAGCACCGGTATCCCCAGCCCAAGCGCTTCCGCGATAAGCGCGCAAAAACCCCGACCTTCGGCTTCAAGCTTGCCGAATTTATTGACGATCAGCAGATCGGCTCCATCCAGCCGGGCTGTCGCGGCAGCCACGGCCTGTTCCAGCGCGCCCGGATCAAGCCGACAGCCTTTCGCATGATTTCCCAGATCCTGACTGATGCGAAAGCTTGGGCCATCCGGCAAAACCTGCACGTCCATGTCGCACTGCGCGCGGTCTGCCCGTTCCGCCGTTGATTGCACCGTGCCCGCCAGACGCAATCCCTGCGCCGTCAGCAAGGTGACGACATCTGCCAGAATGGCATCACTTGCGCCGCGTCCAGCCTGACTGACATAGCCGATGTGCATGGGTTTACTCCTGAATGGGTGGGTTAGGTGGTCGCAGGCACGGCGGGTCTATGCCGCCTGCAGCGTGATGCCGCGGATTTCTGCCACCGCCGCAAGGGTTGCGATGAACTCTTTCGAGGTGCGCAGCCAATCGGCCTTTTCGCGCGCCGTCAGCAATGCCGCCTTCACCGCTGCAAAGGGCAGAACCTCGCCGCGCGCACGCGCATCCAGCCGGATGATATGCAGCCCATAGCGTGACTGCACCAGATCAGGGTTGATCTGACCTTCATGCATCGTTGCAAGCGCTGCCTCGAACTCTGCGACGGTATCACCCGCCGAGATTTGTCCAAGCCGACCGCCATTAGCCTTTGACGAGCAGGCCGAATGATCGCGGGCAAGCTGATCGAACCGCTGCGGATTGGCCAGTAGCTCGGCCAGGACCGCCTGCGCGCGGTGATGGGCCTCATGGGCGTCCTCTGTTGGCGGGATCAGGATATGCGCTGCCTCATAAAGTGATGGCGCACGGAACCGGTCAGGATGCGCAAGGTAGAAGGCCTCCAGATCAGCCTCGCTGGGCGCCGTGGGCTGCACAGACAGATCAAGCAGTTGACGGATCAGCGCTTCGTCTTCGGTCTCCAACTGGCCCGGCAGGGTTTCGGTCGGAGCGGGGGTCAGTCCGCGCCGACGAGCCTCTTGCAGCAGCAAGGCCCGCACCGCCAGCGCCCGCGCTGCCGCTTTCCACGCCAAACCCGGTTTGCCTTGCGGCGCAGGATGGTTTTGCGCCTCGGCGGCGATTCGTTCGGCTGCGATGATTTCGCCATTCACACATACTTCGGGAAGCAGGGGGGTCATGATCTACTCCGCCGGTGTGTTGCGTTTGCGGGTGCGCACGATCTGATAACCCGGGCGCCAAAGATAGCGCACTGGGGCCGAAACGATGTGAACAAGGCGCGTGAAGGGGAACAGAAGGAAGATCGTCAGGCCAAGGAAGATATGCGTCTTGAAGATCCAACTTGCGCCGGCGATCTGATCTGCGGCCCCCGCCTGAAAGGTAAGGATGCCCTGCGCCCAGGCCATGAATGTCGTCATCTCATGGCCGTCAAGGTGCTGAAGTGACACGTAAATCGTGCCCAACCCTAGCAATAGCTGCGCCATCAGCAGGGCCAGGATACCCGTATCGGCAACCGTCGAATGCGCCCGGATGCGCGGATCGTTCAGCCGACGGTTCAGCAGGATGATACCGCCCAGCAGCGCCATAAGACCGGCAATTCCGCCCGCCACCACGGCCAGGATCTGCTTTGCGCTATGGCTGATGCCCAGTGCATCGAACACCCAGATCGGCGTCAAAAGCCCCACGAAATGCCCGGCGAAAATCACCAGAACCCCAACATGGAACAGCACCGAGCCAATGACGAACTGCCGCTTTCGCAGAAGCTGGCTCGACTTTGATTTCCAAGTGAACGGGTCACGGTCATAGCGGGCGATCGACGCGATGATCATCACCGAAATGGCGATATAGGGGTAAATCCCGAAGATGAAATTGTGCATGGCTGTCTCCTTATCGGGTCGCTGCGGCCGCGTGGGCGGGGATGTCCATCTTTGCCAGAATGTCGCGGCTGATGGGGCAACCGGCATTTGGGTCCGGGCCGAAGGTCACCATCGCTTCGTTCCAGACAGCGTCCAAGGCTTCAAGATCTTCGGGGTTGTCCACCGCCTCGGCCAACAGAACCAACGCTTCGGCGCTGTCTGCTGGGGCTTCGGCCAGAGCCACCAACGCCTCAAGGACGGCAGCGTAATGGCTTTCGCGGCGGGTCAGGCGGTCGGCCAACGCCACAAGAATCGGCCCCGCGTCCGACAGGATCGACTGCGCTTCGGCAAGGGCCTGCGTTGACAGATACTCCAGCAACACTGGCAGGTGATCGGGAAGTTCTGCCCCGGTCAGATCAAATCCCGCCTCACGGTAGGTTTCCAGAAGACTGACCATCGCGCCGCCACGGTCCCGGCTTTCGCCGTGCAGATGCTCGAAAAGGCACAGTGACAGGCTGCGGGAACGATCAAACAGCAGGACATAGTCCTCCTGCAGATCGTAGATGTCTTTCTCAGACAGAACGCGCAGCAGCGGTTCCAGCGCGGCCATCCGTCGGGGACCCAGCAGGCCCTCCTTCAAAAGGGCCTGCCGGATCTCTGGAATCGCGGCCTGCAAATCCGCGCTTGGGTAGGTCAGCAGGATCGAAAGGGCCTTGAAGCTGATCATGACAGGAACTCCGAAGGCGAGCGGAACTTCTTGCCGCCGCCGAAAAGGGAACCACCCGACGTGCCGGTGGAACAGCCGTTGCCATCGGTAAAGCCGCAACCGCCTTTCAGGTCGTAGGCCTGCTCGACCAGTTCCCGGTGGGTGGTGGGGATGACGAAACGATCCTCGTAATTGGCGATCGCCATCAACTGATACATTTCGTCGATCTGGTGCGGCGTGAGGCCAACGCGCTTGGCCACGCCAAGGTTGATCACCCCATCCACAGTTTTAGACCGCATGTAGGACCGCATTGCCAGCATCCGCTCCAACGCGCTGACAACCGGGGCCTCGTCGCCCGCGGTCAACATGTTGGCAAGGTAGCGGACGGGAATCCGAAGCGATTTCACGTCCGGCATGTCGTCTTGCTGCGCGATCTGTCCGGCCGCAGCGGCATTCTGGATCGGCGACAGCGGCGGAATATACCAGACCATCGGCAGGGTGCGATATTCGGGATGCAGCGGGAAGGCGATCTTCCATTCCATCGCCATCTTCCAGATCGGCGATTTCTGCGCGCCCTTGATCCAGTCTTCCGGAATACCTTCCTTGCGGGCGGCATCGATTACCGCCGGGTCGTTCGGGTCCAGGAACACGCCAAGCTGTGCGTCGTAAAGATCCTTTTCCTGCTCGACCGATGCGGCATCAGCGATCTTGTCAGCATCGTAAAGCATGACACCCAGATAGCGGATGCGCCCGACGCAGGTTTCCGAACAGACCGTCGGCTGGCCGCTTTCCAGACGCGGATAGCACAGCGTGCATTTTTCGGATTTGCCCGAAGACCAGTTGTAATAAATCTTCTTGTAGGGGCAGCCCGAAACGCACATCCGCCAGCCGCGGCATTTTTCCTGATCGATCAGGACCACGCCGTCATCTTCGCGCTTGTAGATCGCGCCCGACGGGCACGATGCGACGCAGGCCGGGTTGAGGCAATGTTCGCACAGACGCGGCAGGTACATCATGAAGGTGTTTTCATATTCACCGTAGATGTCCTTCTGGATGCCTTCGAAGTTGTAGTCCTTCGACCGCTTGGCGAATTCGCCACCCAGGATTTCTTCCCAGTTCGGACCCCATTCGATCTTTTCCATCCGCTCGCCGGTCAGCTTCGAACGCGGCCTTGCTGTTGGGAAAGCGTTCATCTCGGGGGCGGATTTCAGATGGTCATGGTCGAAATCGAACGGCTCGTAGAAATCGTCGATTTCCGGCAGATCGGGGTTGGCGAAGATATTCGCCAGGATCCGCCACTTGCCGCCCTGTTTCGGTGTCAACTTGCCCGAGGCCGAACGCGTCCAGCCGCCGTTCCAGCGTTTCTGGTTTTCCCAATCCTTGGGATAGCCGATGCCGGGTTTGGTTTCGACGTTGTTGAACCAAGCGTATTCAACGCCTTCGCGGCTGGTCCAGACATTCTTGCAGGTGACGGAACAGGTGTGGCACCCGATGCACTTGTCCAGGTTAAGCACCATGCCGATTTGCGCGCGAACCTTCATTCCGCTGCCTCCACTTTTGCTGGCTGATCCAGCCAGTCCACCTTGTTCATCTTGCGCACGATCACGAATTCATCGCGGTTCGACCCGACCGTGCCATAGTAGTTGAAGCCGTAGCTCAGCTGCGCATAGCCGCCGATCATATGCGTGGGCTTCAACGTGGTGCGGGTGACGGAATTGTGGATGCCGCCGCGATGGCCGGTGATCTGGCTTCCGGGGGTATTCACGATCTTTTCTTGCGCATGATACATGAAGAGGGTGCCCTCTTTCATCCGCTGGCTGACCACCGCACGAGCCGTGAGAACACCGTTCGAATTCCACACCTCGACCCAGTCGTTGTCGACCAGACCAGCCTTGCGGGCGTCGACCTCGGACAGCCAGACACAGGGGCCGCCGCGATTGAGCGTCAGCATGAGCAGGTTGTCGGAGTAGGTCGAATGGATGCCCCATTTCTGGTGCGGCGTGATGAAGTTAAGGATCACATGCTTTTCGCCCGCAGCCAGCGATTTCGTCGCATCCGCGCCAGTGGTTTTCAAGTCGACCGGCGGGCGCCAGGTCACAAACCCCTCGCCAAAGGCCAGCATCCATTTGTGATCCTGATAAAGCTGCTGGCGACCGGAAACCGTGCGCCACGGGATCAGCTCATGAACGTTGGTCCAGCCGGCGTTATAGCAGACATCCTCTGATTCAATTCCCGACCATGTGGGCGAAGAAATGATCTTGCGCGGCTGGGCGGCGATATCGCGGAAGCGGATCTTTTCGTCTTCCTTCACTTCGGCCAGGTGCCGGTGGCTGATGCCTGTGTTCTTCGACAATGCATCCCAGGCCCTTACCGCTACTTCACCGTTGGTTTCCGGTGCGAGCATCAGGATCACTTCGCAGGCGTCGATGGCGCTTTCGATCTTGGCCAGACCCTTGGATGCGCCGTCTTCGGTCACCACGCCATTCAGCGCCTTCAGGTGATGCACCTCGGTCTTGGTGTCCCAGGAGATACCCTTACCGCCGTTGCCGACCTTGTCCATCAGCGGTCCAAGCGACGTGAAGCGTTTGTAGATATTTGGATAATCTCGTTCCACGGCGATATAGGCCGGGGCGGTTTTGCCCGGGATCAGATCGCATTCCCCTGCCTTCCAATCCAGTACCTGTGCCTGCGCCAATTCCGAAGGCGTGTCGTGGTGCAGCGGCAATTGGACGATATCGGTTTCCACACCCAGATAGCCCGGAACGATTTCGGAAACCTTCTTGGCGATGGATTTGAAAATCTCCCAATCGGTCTTGCTCTCGTATGCCGGGTCCACCGCCGCTTGCAGCGGGTGAATGAACGGATGCATGTCTGACGTGTTCATGTCGTCCTTTTCATACCAACTGGCAGTTGGCAGAACGATGTCGGAATAGACCGCAGTGGTGGACATGCGGAAGTCGATCGTGACCAGCAGGTCAAGTTTACCTTCCGGCGCCTTGTCGTGCCATTTGGCCTCGACCGGTTTGACGCGGCCCTCCTGACCCAGATCCTTGCCCTGAACCCCGTGATCGGTGCCTAGAAGGTGCTTCAGGAAATACTCATGCCCCTTGCCCGACGACCCCAGCAGGTTTGACCGCCACACAAACAGGTTGCGCGGCCAGTTTTCCGGCGCGTCCGGGTCTTCGCACGACATTTGCAGCGAACCGGATTTCAGGTTTTCTGCTACATAGGCCGGGATGTCCTTGCCCGCTGCCTTGGCGGCTTTGGCCACCTCCAGCGGGTTGGTCTTCAACTGCGGTGCAGAAGGCAGCCAGCCCATGCGCTCGGCCTGAATGTTGTAGTCGATCAGCGAAAGGTCTTTCCAGTTCCCCGCCGGTGCCGTGGGCGACAGGATTTCCGCCGCCGTCACGGTTTCATAACGCCACTGGTCGGTGTGGGCATACCATGCGCTGGTTGAATTCATGTGGCGCGGCGGGCGCGCCCAGTCCAGCGCGAAGGCCAAGGGCGCCCAACCGGTCTGGGGCCGCAGCTTTTCCTGACCGACATAGTGCGCCCAGCCGCCGCCCGACTGGCCGACGCAACCGCACATCACCAGCATGTTGATCACGGCGCGGTAGTTCATGTCCATGTGATACCAGTGGTTCATCGCCGCCCCGATGATCACCATGGATTTGCCGTTGGTCTTTTCGGCGTTCGACGCAAACTCGCGGGCGACATGGATGATCTTGTCGCGCGCCACTCCGGTGATTTTTTCTGCCCAAGCCGGGGTGAAAGGCACATCGGCGTCATAGGATGTCGCCACATGTGCGCCACCAAGTCCGCGATCAAGCGAGTAGTTCGCGCACATCAGGTCGAACACGGTCGCGACATAGGCGGTTTCGCCATTGGCCAGAGTGATCTCTTTGACGGGCACATTGCGGGTCAGCACTTCGGGATGGCTGCACAGCTCAAAGCCATTTGTGGCCTGACCGCCGAAGTATGGGAAATCAACGCCCACCACCGCATCGCGGTCTTCCTCAAGGATATGGCTAAGCCGCAGCTTGACGTCGGCCCCTTCGGCCTTCTGTTCAAGGTTCCACTTGCCGTGTTCGCCCCAGCGGAAACCGATGGATCCATTGGGAACCACAATCTTGCCCGAAGCCTCGTCAAAGCTGACGGTCTTCCATTCCGGGTTGTTGGCTTGCCCCAACCCGCCATCGAAGTCTGATGCGCGCAACTGGCGACCGGGAACGTAGCTTTCGCCCTTCTTCTCCAACTGCACCAGCATCGGCATGTCGGAATAGCGGCGAACGTAGTCTTCGAAATATTCGGCCTGCCGGTCCAGATGGAACTCGCGCAGGATCACATGGCCAAAGGCCATGCCCAGTGCCGCATCAGTGCCTTGCTTGGCGTTCAGCCAGATGTCGCCGAACTTGGCGGCTTCTGAATAATCCGGGCAGATCACGGCGGATTTGGTGCCGCGATAGCGGGCTTCGGTGTAGAAGTGCGCGTCGGGCGTACGGGTCTGCGGCACGTTCGATCCCCAAAGGATCAGGAAACCGGCATTGTACCAGTCAGCGCTTTCCGGCACGTCGGTCTGTTCGCCCCAGGTCTGGGGTGACGCGGGCGGCAGGTCGCAATACCAGTCGTAGAAGGACATGCAGGTGCCACCCAAAAGGCTCAGATAGCGTGACCCGGCTGCGTAGCTGACCATCGACATGGCGGGAATGGGTGAAAAGCCGAAGACACGGTCAGGGCCATAGGTCTTGGCCGTGTAAGCGTTGGCAGCGGCGGTGATTTCAGTCGCTTCTTCCCAGGACGCGCGCACAAAGCCGCCTCTGCCGCGTTTCTTGACATATTCCGCCCGCAAGATCGGATCGGCCTGAATTTTGGTCCAAGCCTCAATCGGCCCAAGGGTTTCGCGCATTTTGCGCCAGATCTTCATCAGTCGCGCGCGCACCAGCGGGGTTTTCACCCGGTTGGCCGAGTAAAGATACCAGCTGTAGCTTGCCCCACGCGCACAACCGCGCGGTTCATGGTTGGGCAGATCAGGCCGTGTGCGCGGATAGTCGGTTTGCTGGGTTTCCCAGGTCACGATCCCGGATTTGACATAGATCTTCCATGAACAGGATCCGGTACAGTTCACTCCATGTGTCGAGCGCACGATTTTGTCATGGCGCCAGCGGTTGCGGTATGTGTCTTCCCAATCACGGCTTTCCGTGGTGGTCTGTCCATGGCCGCCCGCGAAGGTGTCCTTGCGCTGCGTGGTGAAGAAGTTGAGACGATCAAGCAGGTGGCTCATCGCGGGCTCCGTGGGTTGGGTGTTGGTTCGGAGGCGGGGCCGCGACGGGCCCCGCCGCAATATCAGCAGGGGTTGGCCGCGCCCTTGCGGGCGTACATCAGCCAGTTCAGCGCCACGTTGAAGGCGAAGAACACGGCCAGGCCGTAGAAGATCGGGCTCGCGCCTGTGGTTGCGACACCGTCGGCATTCTTGGCGAAGGCCCAGGCAAACATCATGCCGAACAGGAAGGGCCCATAGGCGGCGATGGCGGCGGTGAAACCGATCACGCCACTGGCCTGGCGGGGTTCAAACAGCATGGGCATTTGCTTGAATGTCGACGCATTGCCGACACCCGCAAAGAAGAACAGCCCCAGCATCGCCCACACGAACATCGGGAAGGCGTCCAGCGAAGTCGGCGTCACGTTCATAGTTACCAGAATGGCGCAGGCAAGCATGCCGATCCCGGCATAATGCGTCACCCGGGCGCCACCCAGCTTGTCGGACAAGGGACCAGCGGCGACACGCGCGGCCGAACCGACCAGCGGGCCATAGAAGGCCCAGGCCAGCGGATCAGGCGCACCCTCAAAGCCGCCGAAGATGTTCTTGATCAGCAGCGGAAAGGTTGCCGACAGGCCCGAAAACGCGCCGAAAGTCATGATGTAGAGCGAAGTCATTGCCCAAGTGTGGCGTGACCCGAAGATGTCGAATTGCTGCGCGAAGTTCGCCTTGACCGGGATAGACTTAAGCAAAAGCCAGGCCGAAATGCCGAACACCACAACGAAGGGGATCATCACCAGTGGCGCGTTTTGCAGAAAAACCTGGCTGACGACTTCGCCCTTGGTCAGGGTCTGCGATCCACCGATCCAGGTTGCCCCACCCATCAGGCCAAAACCGATGATCCAGGGTGTGACGAATTGCACGATCGACACGCCGAAGTTGCCGATCCCGGCCTGAATGGCCAGTGCGGTGCCTTGCAGGCGCTTTGGAAAGAACATCGAGGTCGATGGCATGAAGCTGGAAAAGTTGCCGCCGCCCAGACCGGCAAGAAAGGCCCAGACCATCAACAGCCAGAATGGCGTCGCCGGGTTTTGTACCGCGTAGAACCAGCCAACCAGCGGGATCAGTAGCGAAAGCGTGGACAGGCTGACGACATGGCGGGTGCCATACATTGGCGTCAGGAACATGTGGATCAGTCGAAGCGAGCCACCGGCAAGGCCGGGCATTGCGGCCAGCCAGAACAGTTGCGAGGGCGTGAATTGAAAACCGATCTGCGGCAGGCGCACCACAAGTGCTGACACCATGAACCAGACGATAAATGCCATGGTCAGGTTCAGCGTGGTGATGGTCAGGGTGGTCCAGGCCCGGCCCGCGCCACCACTTGCCCAGAAGGCTTGGTTCTCGGGCTCCCATTTTTGCAGCCAGGTGCCCGAGGGCGCGGTCGAGGAGGAGCTGTTCGTGCTCATGTCATTGCCTTTCCATACGGTTCGGACCTGCGGCATTTGGCCATGTCCGTTTGTGTCCGGCGGCGGGCGTGCCGCCGGAGTGAGGGCGTCAGGTCAGCCGCGCGGCATCGCGGTTGTGCGGGGGTCGTGGATCTCTTGCATCTCGGGCAGGTTCGGCAACTGATCGAGTGCCGCGCCATGGACTGCACGCTCCATCCTGCGGATCGAGACATGCATCCAGACTATTGCGATGGCGACAAGCAGGAACAGCAGCATGAAACAGCTGGTGTAGATGCCGGTCATGTCCAGTACCTGGCCAAAGACGATGGGCAGGATGAAGCCGCCCAAGCCGCCGATCATTCCGACAAGGCCGCCCACCGAACCAACGTGATTGGGATAGTAGACAGGGATGTGCTTGAACACCGCCGCTTTGCCAAGGCTCATGAAAAAGCCCAAGGCGAACAATGTCACGACGAACGGCCATTGCCCCATCGATAGCGCGAAGGTGATCGGGCCACCTTTGGTGATGACGGTGTATTCGGTCGGGGGATAAGACAGAAGGAATAGAAGGATAAGTGACGCACCGAACGTCCAGTACATGACCGATCGTGCACCAAAGCGATCCGACAGGTGCCCGCCATAGGCGCGGAACAAACTCGCCGAAAGCGAAAAGGCAGCCGCAGACATGCCCGCCGTTTTCACATCAACGCCGTAAACGTCGATCAGATAATGCGGCATCCACAGCGCCAGCGCCACGAAGGCCCCGAAGACGAAGAAGTAATACAGCGAAAACCGCCAGACCTGCAGCTTCTTCAGCGGCGCGAACTGTTCGGCCAGGCTGGGCGACTTGACGCCAGAGGCACGGCGCGACACCAGTTCCGGGTCGTCTTTCGCAAAAAGATAGAAAAGTACACCCATCGCCATAAGCCCGACAGCCCAAGTCTGTGCGACGGCATGCCAGCCATAGAGCACCATGACGTAGGGGGCTACGAACTTCGTCACTGCCGCACCCACATTGCCCGCGCCGAAAACCCCCAGTGCCGTGCCTTGCTTGCCTGCGCCATACCAGCGCGAAACATAAGCGACGCCAATGATGAAGGATCCACCCGCAAGCCCGACCCCAAGCGCGGCCACTAGGTACATCTCGTATGTATGCGCCCAAGTCAGCGCCCAGGTCGCCATGCCCGCCAGGATCATCTGCGCGCCGAACACCAGTCGGCCGCCGTATTTTTCTGTCCAGACCCCCAGAAACAACCGAGTGAGAGAGCCGGTCAGGATCGGGGTGGCCACCAGAAGGCCAAACTGAAATTCGCTCAGCGACAGCTCTTTTTTGATGGCCACGCCAATGATGGAAAAGATCGTCCAGACCGCAAAACAGGCCGTAAATGCGATGGTGGAAAGGGCAAGGGCGCGATTCTGATCGGCCTTTGTAACCTGGGTGCCTTGTAGCATCTCTATCTCCGCAAACGTCGGGATTTTCCCTCTTGCGGTGACCCAATCCTCTTGGTGATCACGCGGAGTTGATCCAGATCAAACCCTGCGTTTGCAGGCGCAGCATTCCGACGTGATTTGATTTGCGCCATTCATATGGTTGCCAAATGTCGGCAATTCGCTTGACAAATGCCACGGAATAACTTGATGATTATCAATCAAATGGGTGACATTTCGAACCTTGAATCAGAAGGAAGCGACACAGTGCCTAACCGGATTCAAGACGATGTTCGCGCACTCTATCTGTTTCGCGACATTGCCGAAGTAACCTTCCAGAGCTTGATGCGAGCCAGTTACGACCAAAGCCTTCCACAGCAGGTAACGCTGATCCGCGAGGGCGCGCCGGCGGATTTTCTGCATATTGTCGTTGAAGGCATGGTTGAACTGTTTGCCACCTCCAGCGGGCGAGAGGTGACGATGGCTGTCGTGCGCCCGGTGTCCACCTTCATTCTGGCTGCCAGTATTCGCGATGCCCCTTACCTGATGTCAGCCCGCACCCTGCAGCGGTCACGGATTCTGCTGATACCGTCGGCCGACCTGCGTGCAGCTGTGGCAAGCGACTCGCAATTTGCAATGAACGCGATGCAGGAACTGGCGGGGTGCTACCGCAGCATGGTGCGCCACACCAAGAATCTAAAACTGCGCAATACGCGTGAAAGGATTGCTGCCTATTTGCTGCGGCAATCGCGGCTGTTGGGCGGTGCTGCGGGCTTTAGTCTGCCCGTCGAAAAACGCCTGCTTGCCTCTTATATGGGGATGACCCCTGAGAACCTGTCACGGGCCCTGAAATCATTGGCGGCTGATGGCTGCAAGATCGACGGCCAAAGGGTGATCATCACCGACCGCGCGCGGTTCGAGTCTCTGGCTGAACTCTCGCCAATGCTCGACGGTCCTGATCCGGTTGCAGAACAGGCGGGGGTAAGCCTGCCGCCGCCGATCGCCGAATTGCAGATCTGACGTTACCCGTCGCAGATCCGCGCTCGGTCTCGCGCAGATAGGCCCTTGCTTTGCCTATTCGCGCATCCGAACCGACGGGGCGCGGCGCTCGCGGCGTTCACAGGAAGGGCCTATCGCTGCGGGTATTTGGAGACCGATGTGGGCGACTGTTCAGAAGGCGGATAACCCTGATAAGGACTTAACTTGTAGTAAGAGGGACAAATTCGGTTATGGGCGTTGAGGGCGGACACCAGACCGCCAAACCGCCTAAATCCAGATCCGAGGCGCCCTCATGAACCGCTTCCCGGCCCTCGGCACAACCGAGATTGACCGCGTGGCCTGAAGCCAAGGTGAAAGGGAGAGGTCACACCGCAGACGTCAGTTGCTCAACAATGACATGTCACCAGTGAAAACGGCGCTTCCTTGGACTCCATATGTTTTATTATAGCGGAATCGCATCAATTTATGTGAAATCATCATTTGTTTTGAGTTAATGGCTGTTGGAAGCTTTTCCCATGTCGCAGCCTTGCACGACTTTCACCATGCCGTGCTCGACGCTGTTTTCAAGGGAGCAGATTGCATGACCAACAAGACCACTACGGAAGCCCTCCTTCCTGCCGCCAAGTCGTCGCGTTCTGGTTTCTCGCGCCGCGGCTTCCTCCAAGGCGTTCTGCTGGCAGGTGCCGGCCTCGCAGCGCCGAACCTGTTGCCCCGAGGCGCCTGGGCGCAGGGCAAGCCTGGCGGAAAGCTGATTGCCGCGCTAAGCGACGGTGCCTCCACCGACTCGCTTGACCCCACGACCTGGGGCGGCAATTACTTCTCGTCGGAGTTCGGCTCGATCATCGGCGACACTCTGACGGTCGTGGATCAGAAGAATTCCGTCGTGCCCTGGCTGGCAGAATCCTTTGAGGCGCAAGATGGCGCCAAGACTTGGGTGTTCAAACTGCGTCAGGGTGTCAGATTCCAAAGTGGTGGAACCATGACGGCAGCGGATGTCGTCGCCTCTTATAACCTGCACCGCGGCCCAGATTCGAAATCCGGCTCTAAGGCCGGGTTGGACATAGTTGATGATATCCTAGCTGAGGATGACAGCACCGTGGTGTTCAAGCTGAAGACCGGCGCGGCTGATTTCCCCTATGAAACTGCCAGCTACCGCGTCGCTATCTTCCCCTCAAAGGACGGCGTGGCGGACTGGTCCAATGGAGGCACCGGGCCGTTTAAGATCACAAATTTCGAACCAGGCATCAAACTGCAGGCGACCCGTAACCCCGACTACTGGAACGCCGAGACCGTCTTTTTCGATGAAATCGAGCTTCTGCTAGTGGCCGACGCTGCAGCCCGCACAAATGCACTGTTGACCGGCGAAGTGCAGTATATAGATCGGGCTGATCTGAAGACCATCGACATGCTCAAGTCGAACTCCGATATCGAAATCGACAATGTCACGGGCTTCTCGCATATCGTGGCCACCATGAACGTGACCATGGCACCCTTCGATAACTTGGCCGTGCGCGAGGCGTTGAAATATGCCTTCGACCGGCAAGAGATTCTCGACAAGGTCCTGTTCGGCTATGGCACCGTGGGTAATGACAACCCCTTTGCCCCCACGCTGAAATTCGCCACAAATCCCGAACCGGTGCATGGCTTTGACCCCGAAAAGGCCAGGAGCATTCTGGACACCGCCGGAATCAAGGATCTGACCATCGACTTGTCCACTTCGTCGGCAGCCTTTGGTGGTGCCGTGGATGCAGCGCAGTTGATGCAGGCAACAGCAGCCAAAGCCGGTATCACCATCAACATCGTCAATGAGCCCGCCGACAGCTACTGGGACGCGGTCTGGATGAAGAAGCCCTTCATGCTGTCCTACTGGGGTGGCCGCCCCACAATTGATCAGCACGCGACCCAAGCCTATGCTGCCGATGCAGTCTGGAACGACACTTTCTGGAAGGTACCGCGTTTCGACGAGCTGCTAGTTGCCGCCCGTGCCGAGACCGACGAGACCAAGCGTGCCGCGATGTATGCCGAAATGCAGCAACTGCTGCACGACGATGGCGGTCAGATCGTGCTGGCCTTCAACAACTACGTCACGGCCCACTCCAAGACAGTGGCTCACGGCGATCTGAACTCGAATCTGGATCACGACGGCACATACATGTGGCGCCGCTGGTGGAACGTCTGAAACAAGTTTAGATTCGCATAAGCAGGCGCGCGGCATCACGCCGCGCGCCTGTTTCACAGGCGTAGGGCCCAATGTCACAAAGCGAAGCAACATCTCGTCGCCCACGTTCGGCCGCAGGGCTGATTGCGGCCACCGTGGCCCGCCGACTGGGACATGGTGCCTTCACGCTTTTCGTGGTCTCGCTGGTTATTTTCTCGCTGATGAGCCTGATGCCCGGCGATTTTGCCAAATCCATTCTGGGTCAGGCGGCAACCCCCGAAACCGTCGCGGCCTTTCAACGCGAGGTCGGTCTGGATGTGCCACCGGTGCAGCGTTATGTTGCTTGGGTCGGCAATGTGGCGCATGGCGACTTCGGCAATTCCTTCGTGACCAGCGGAGCCAAAAAACGCGCCGTGGCCGATATCATTGCACCTCGGCTCAAGAACACCATGTTCCTAGCTCTGATCACTGCAGCTCTGGCAGTACCCTTGGCGCTCGGTCTGGGAATACTGACGGCGCTGAAGCGCAATTCCTTCTTTGACCGGGCGGTGAATGCCTTGACCCTGACTACGATCTCGATGCCCGAGTTCTTCATGGCCTATCTTCTGCTGATGCTGTTCTCGACCAAACTGCACTGGTTGCCGGGCTTGGCCACCGTGGACGCGGGCGATCCCTTTTTGGAGAAGCTGCGCCGCTGCACGCTGCCTGCCCTAACCCTGACGCTGGTGATCGTGGCGCACATTATGCGGATGACCCGGGCAGCGATCCTGAATGTGTTGGATGACCCTTATATGGAGATGGCCCGCTTCAAGGGAATCACCCGCGCCCGCATGGTCCTGCGCCACGCTCTGCCCAATGCTTGGGCCCCCATTGCCAATGTGGTGGCCTTCAACCTGGCTTATCTAATCGTGGGGGTGGTGATCGTTGAAGTGGTTTTTGCCTATCCCGGCATCGGGCAATTGATGGTAGACG
This sequence comes from Paracoccaceae bacterium, assembly GCA_947476475.1. Classification (GTDB taxonomy): domain Bacteria; phylum Pseudomonadota; class Alphaproteobacteria; order Rhodobacterales; family Rhodobacteraceae; genus TMP-24. The sequence continues at coordinate 69,880 of CANJQT010000002.1, forward strand.
CCGTGTCGACTCGAGACATACCGGTCGTGCAGGCCTGTTCGCTGATCTTCGCCGGGGTCTATGTGCTGCTGAACCTAGCCGCCGACATCGCCTCGATCTTGTCCAACCCACGCCTATTGTTCCCGAGATGACCGACCTTCCCGCCCCTCACCGCCGCAGCCGTGGTGAAAGACTGCGCGCGAAGTTTGCCAAGGCGCCCTATTCCGCGCGCTTTGGCATGGTGATGCTGTCCCTTTACATTATAACCGCACTTTTCGCCCCGGTGCTGGCCCCCTATGGCGAAGCCGAAGTTATTGGTAAGGCCTTTGAACCCTGGTCCGCGACACATCTGCTGGGCACCGATCAGCTGGGTCGCGACATGGCGGCGCGGATAATCTATGCTGCGCGCAATTCCATGGGCATCGCCTTTCTGGCCACTGTCCTGTCCTTTGTGACAGGCGGCCTTTTTGGGATCGTTTCGGCCCTGCTGGGTGGCTGGGCGGATCAGGTTCTGAGTCGACTTGTTGATGCGCTGATGGCCATTCCCGGTCTGATCTTTGCCTTGATGGCCCTATCCCTGTTTGGTCCTACCGTCGTGAACCTTATTATAATCATTGCCGCCATCGACGCCACCCGCGTTTTCCGCCTTACCCGCGCCGTAGCCCTCGGCGTTGTCTCGCAGGATTTCGTCGAGGCAGCGCGTCTGCGCGGAGAAGGCACGCTTTGGATCGTCACGCGCGAGATATTGCCGCACACCCTGCCCCCGCTGATCACAGAATTTGGCCTGCGCTATTGCTTTGTCTTCCTGACTATTTCGGCCCTGTCCTTCTTGGGTGTCGGCCTTCAGCCGCCCATGGCTGACTGGGGCTCGATGGTGCGGCAGAATGCGACTCTGATCACCTATGGAAATGTGACGCCCCTATTGCCCGCCGCAGCCATCGCCCTTTTGACCGTCTCGGTCAATTTCGTGGTCGACTGGCTATTGCAGATCACTGGCGGAGGTCGCGATGGGCGCTGATCCCCTTTTGCACATCAAGGGCCTGCGGATCGAAGGTCTCAGCGACGGCAGCTGGCGTCCCATCCTGCGCGGCATCGACTTGCATCTTGCGCGGGGAGAGGTTTTGGGGCTGATCGGCGAGTCTGGGGCTGGCAAATCCACTTTGGGTATTTCCGCCATGGGCGCCGTTCGCGAGGGTTGCCGCTTTGCCGACGGCGAAATCCGCTTTGACGGTCAGGACCTGATTGCGCTTGGCGACGAGGGTTGCCGCCCCTTGCGCGGGGCGCGCATCGCCTATGTCGCGCAAAGTGCTGCCGCCTCTTTCAACCCCGCTCACCGGCTTATCGACCAGACGATCGAGGCCAGCATCCAGCACGGCCTTCTGACCGATGGCGCCGCCCGAGCCGAGGCGGTGGCGCTCTACCGCCAGATGCAACTGCCAGCGCCCGAGGAAATTGGTTTCCGCTATCCCCATCAGGTGTCCGGGGGGCAGCTGCAGCGGGTGATGACCGCCATGGCGATGCTCTGCCGTCCCGACCTGATCATCTTCGATGAACCGACGACAGCCCTAGATGTGACAACGCAAGTCGAGGTTCTGGCCGCCATCAGGAGCGCTGTAAAAACCAATGGCACCGCCGCTATCTATGTGACCCATGACCTTGCCGTCGTGTCGCAGATGGCTGATCGCATCATGGTGTTGCGACATGGTCAGGTGGTGGAAGAAGCCCAGACGCGGGCCATGCTGGCAGCACCAACACAAGAATACACCCGCTCGCTCTGGGCCGTCCGCAAGCTAAACCGGCCCAACCAGCCGGATGCGCAAGCACTGTTGACCGTCGTGGGTGCATCCGCAGCATATCCTGCCGGGCCGGAGGTCCTGCGAGATGTGTCGGTGACCGTGCCACGCGGGCGCACCGTGGCCGTGGTGGGCGAAAGCGGCTCGGGCAAATCAACGCTGGCCCGGGTCATCACCGGCCTCTTGCCCCCCGTGGCCGGGACTATCACCTTCGACGGCACCGCCCTGTCGCCAACCCTTGCCGGCCGTTCGCACGACATGCGGCGCCGCATTCAGATGATCTACCAGTCCGCTGACACAGCGCTCAACTCGCGCCAAAGACTGTCCGAAATCATTGGTCGCCCCCTGTCCTTCTACCACGGGCTCAGTGGTGCAGCTCGCGACCGTCGCGTGGCCGAGCTTCTCGAGCAGATCGAGCTGCCCCCCGACTTTGCCGACCGCTTTCCGCAAGAGTTGTCGGGCGGCCAAAAGCAGCGCGTCTCCATCGCCCGCGCCCTGGCTGCCGAACCCGATCTGATCCTGTGCGACGAGGTGACCTCGGCGCTCGACCAGATTGTGCAAGAGGAAATCCTGCGCCTGCTTATGCGGTTGCAGGATGAAAAGGGTATTTCCTATTTGTTCATAACCCATGACATCGCCACGGTCCGTGCCATTGCCGACCGGGTCGTCGTCATGCATCGCGGGGCCGTCGTGGAGCAGGGTCCCAAGGCGCAGATCCTCTCGCCGCCCCATGCGCCCTATACCAGACTGCTGCTTTCCTCGGTTCCCGAGATGGACCCGGACTGGCTGGGCAGGCTGTTGGAACTTCGCTCCAGAGGCTGATCTGGTCGCCCGTGAACAAGGCTACAGATTCTTGTTGCCATGCGGCAGGTTCGTGTGCGGAGTTATTATTACCAATCAATTAACGATAATAATGTAGATGTCATGAACGACGATCTATCATGTTTCATCGGCTTCGTTGACGGCGCAAGGATGCGGCGCCGGTCCTTCCTGTCAGGCACAGCTGCCATCGCCGCCGCCAGCCTGACGCTGGGCCAAGGGCCTTTGCCGATACGCCGAAAAGCGGTGGCACGCTGAAGATCGGTCTGGGCGGCGGGGCCACCTCGGATTCGCTCGATCCCGGTCTGGTGGCAAACTCGGTTCCGCTGACGATCAACTATCAATGGGGCGACACGCTGGTCGCCATCTCGCCTGAAGGCGTGGTCGTCCCGCGGCTGGCCGAATCCATCGGCTCCAATGCCGATGCCACCGAAGGGACCTTCAAGATCCGCGAAGGCGTTGCCTTCCATTACGGCTCGCTGCTGACGGCCGAGGATGTCGCGGCCACCTATCCGCCATTCCGATGAAAAAGGCCAGCTCGGGTGCCCTGGGCATCATTAAGGGCCTGAAAGAGATCACCGCCGATGGCATGACCCTGATCATCAAGACCGATGGCGGCAATGCCGACCTGCCCTTCCTTCTTTCGGATTACCACCTGATGATCCAGCTTAAGGGTGGCGTGGACAATCCCACCAAGGCCATCGGTACTGGCCATTACAAGCTGGTTTCCAATGACCCCGGCGTGCGGGTGGTGTTTGGAAAGAACAGGCCCGACTGGGACGCCAACCGCCGCTTTTGTGACAGCGTAGAAATCCTGATCATCAACGACCCCACGGCCCGCAACGCGGCCTTCAAATCGGGCCAGGTCCATATGATCAACCGAGTCAATCTCAAGATCGCCAATGTATCGGGCCGCGAGCATTATGTGTTTGTCATGCATTACGACACGGCACCCTTTGACAACAAGGATCTGCGTCTGGCGTTGAAATACTCGATCAACCGTCAGAAAATGGCGGACAAGATCCTGAACGGCTTTGGTTCAGTCGGCAATGATGTTCCGATCAGCGCCGCCTATCCGATGTTCGATGCCAAGCTCGAACAGCGCCCCTTCGATCCGGCCAAGGCCGCCGAACATTACAAGGCCTCCGGACATGACGGTAGCCCGATCGAGCTTTTGGTCGCCAATGCCGCCTTTCCGGACGCCGTCGGGGGGGCCGAGCTGTGGCGGGCCTCGGCCAATGCGGCCGGCATCCCTCTGGCTGTGACGCGCGTAAGTGATGACGGCTATTGGTCCGATGTCTGGAACGTCAGGCCCTTCGAGGCCAGCTAATGGGACGGCCGCCCGGTCTAGGACCAGATGCATTCCACGGCCTATATGTCCACTGCCGAATGGAACAACACCCGATTCAAGAACGCCGATTTCGACGCCCTGATCCTGCAAGGCCGCGCCGAGCTGGACCCCGCCAACCGCGCTGAAATCTAAAGAAAACTTGCCCATATCCTGTCAGGGGGTGGCGTAATTGTGCAGATGTTCAACGACTTTGTCGATGGCTACAGCGAGACCGTGGCCAGCTGGACGAACGACCCCAACCACGATTTGATGGGCGGTCTGACCTTACAATTGACCTGGTTCACCTGAGCCTTCGCACCTGAACGAAAGAAGCCCCGCCATCGTGCCGGAGCTTCTCCTTGTCATTGCGGTGTCTGGATCAGGCGGCCGAAATCTCTTCGAACATGCGGATGATGCGCACAAAATAGGGCGGGTCATAGGCTGCATCGTTTTCCAGAACGGACAGGAAAACACAGACCGTCTCAGTCTTTGGGTTCACCAGCAAGTACTGCCCACCATAGCCGCCATGACCGAGCCAAGTGCCATCAGTATTGGTCTGGTTGGAATAGCGCAGCCAGCCGCGCGGAGCAGGCATGGGCACACCTGTGGCCAAGCTCTTCGTGATAAAGCCAGCATCCCCAACCACCTCTCTATTCACCCCTTTGCCGCCCCGGGCAAAAATCAAGCCATAGCGCGCCAAATCCCGGGCCGTCAGACAGATTCCGCCATCCGCCATGGCAAAGCCCGTGCGGTCGCACGCGACGTTGAACACGCCCTCTATCCCCGCAGCATCCGCGATATCGGCCAGCAGCGCAGAAAAGCGACGGCCTGATACCTCTTCTACCACATGGGCCAATACATCAGTATTGGCCGAACGGTACTGTGCAAAGCCCGACCGGTTCACACAATCTGTGGCGCCTGCAGCAAAGCCAATGGTGGCCAGAAAGCCCTTCATCGTGCCTTCGGGCGCGCCCTCCGGCGGCAGACGAAACCCGGTCGCGGCCTCATGGTCAAAACAACGGCTTTTGGGGTCTGTGTAATCCTCGGTGTAGTCATTGGTTACATCCATGTTCAGCACTTGCTGCAACGTGGCCTTGGCATAGCCGGGTCCGATCCAAGGCAGGTAGAAGTCCACCGGTCGCTCCAGATCCAGCTTGCCATCCGCGACCATGCGGCCAATGATCAGGTTCAGCGTGGTTTTCGAGACCGACATGATGGAATGGGCGCGGTCAGGCCCGAAATCTGGGGCATAGCGTTCAAAGGCCACCTCGGCTCCCCGCAGCACGACCATGGCAGAAAACCAAGGGAGGGCAGTCAGCGCTGCCACATCGGCGCGCTCGGCAATGGTAGGGTCCATGTTCTTGTGCAGCGTCAATACATTGCCCGCGCGAAAACTTTGGGCATAGCGCACCGTCTGATGCAAATTGTGAAAGCTGCGGCGGCGGTTTTCCGGCTGGTTCCAACCCGGTTTTTCACCAAAACCGACGAGAAGGCCAGGATTGGGATGGGTTTTAAGGGCCATAGTATTCGTCCTTTGTCTCAGCGATTTTCATGGAGGCACCACTCAGCCCACCCTCGGACCCGGCGGCGGGCACCAGCCCGATACATTTTTCAATGTCCATGCGCAGTCGAAAGGCGTTCGTGGTGGTGTCCACTGCCACATCGGACCAGGTTAGTGCGGTGTCTGCCGCCACCGGACGCAAAAGACGGACATTCTGGGCAAGACCCAACGGCAGATAGCCATGCCTAACCGACAGCGAAGCCGGACGGAGGCCCCCGGTGACGGTAAAACCTCCCTCGCCGTCCAGAATCTCGCCGACTTTCAGGCTGCGCTTGGCGATGGCCGCGACGTCGGCGCGGAACTCACGGGCTACTCCAGTCGCTTCTCGGCGAAGGCCGACGGAGGCGATGGAAATTCCAAGCTCCAGCCCAATCAGGTGCCAGCGCTTATAATTGACCGAATAGCGCCCGGTCGTGTCGGTCATCACCTTGTATTCGGCAAAGCAGTTGCGAAGATATTCCGTGTCGCCTTCGAAACAGACCCAGACGCCGTTCCTGATGTCATAGGGGATCATGCTGCCGTCGTGACGCAGACAGGAGATGACCTCGACCGTGCCTTTGCGCGGCAGAATGCCACCTTCGGCGACGGGGCGCATCAGGTTAGGAAGGTCGTCAACCGATCCTGGCGGGAACGAGAGACCTTCATCGGGTGCGTCCAGTCCACAGGCATTGCAGATCGCCGCACTTTCGATTGCGGGTTTCGATCCATCAAGGAACGAATTGAACATCTTCGGGTTCAGCCGTCCGCGCTCGGCCTGTTCGCGGCTAATGCCCCAGTTCTCCCAAACAGTTTCAGGGGTGGACTGGCGGTAATGGGGCAGCCATTTATGCCCACGCCCCGCCGCTACCACCGGAAAACCACAGGCCCGCGCCCAGTCGACCAGATCACAGACCAAGGCTGGCTGATCGCCGTAAGCCATCGAATAGACGACGCCAGCGCGGTCGGCGGCCTGGGACAGACCAAGGCCCACGAAGGCATCAGCCTCGACTGTGACGTTGACGACATGCTTGCCCTGCTCGAATGCGTAAAGGCAATGATCGACAGCCGCCACCGGATGGCCGGTGCATTCGATCACGATGTCAATGGCAGGATGACGAACCATGGCGCGGTAATCGTCACCCACATGGGTGGCACCTGTAATTGCAGCCTCGTCAAGTGAGTGAGCGGAATATTGTTCGGGCATCCAGCCGACAAAGGCCATGTTGGACTTTGCCACCTCGGGCCGTAGATCGACGACACCCACCAGATGGACCCCAGGTAGCCTGCGCGCCTGATGCAGGAACATGGTGGCAAACTTGCCCGCCCCAATCAGCCCGATCCGTAGCGGTTTGCCCTGCGCATCGCGCTCCGCCAGCTTTGCAAACAGGTTCATTGCCTCAGACTTTCATTCTGGCGCTCGTGGGGTCATACATTGGCTTCAGGCTGGCCTTTGCGGGATAACGCTTCAGCCCAATCTCAATTTCCCAGACACCCTCGTCCACATAATCTGAGGTAATCCCGGCCGCGTTCACCACATAGCCAAGCGCCACAGCACCGCCCAGATGATAGCCATAGCTGGCCGAAGAGGTGGTGCCGACCATCGTGCCGTCCCGGAAAATCGCCTCGTTGTGATACATCAAGGGCTCGGGATCGGTCAGTAAGAATTGCAGCAGTCGCTTCTTCAGCACCGGCGCGGCCTTTTGCTTCAGCAAAGCCTCGCGCCCGATGAAGGGCACCTTCTTGTCAAATGCCACCGCGAAGGCAAGGCCCGCCTCGATCGGCGTATCCTCGCCGGTGATGTCATGGCCCCAGTGGCGATAGGCTTTTTCGATGCGCAGCGCGTCCATCGCATGCATGCCGCACAGCTTCATGCCATGGGGCTTGCCTGCCTGAACCAGCATGTCGAACAGGGCTATCGCCCATTCGGTGGGCACGTAAAGCTCCCACCCGAGTTCGCCCATATAGCTGATGCGGGTGGCGCGCACGCTGACGGCGCCCAGCGTGATTTCCTTCGAGGCCCCGAACGGAAAGCCCGCGTTGGTCAGATCGTCGGGGGTAAGGCTGGCCAGCACATCGCGCGACTTCGGCCCCATCACGCCTAGCACCGCCCAGGCGGAGGTCACATCATCGACATAGACCTTTGCCCCCGCCGTCATGTTGTTCTTGAGCCAGGCCATGTCATGGGAGGCGGTGGCCGCCGCGGTGATGACCATGAACTTCTCGTCAGCAATGCGCAGCACCGTGAGGTCGGCCTCGATCCCGCCTCGATCATTGAGCCACTGAGTATAGACCGAGCGGCCATTGGCCACATCCATGTCGGCCGCACAGATGCGCTGCATTTCGTGCTGCGCGTCGGGGCCCTGGACGAAGAACTTGGCCATGGTCGACTGTTCGAAAAGGCCCACGGCCTCGCGGGTGGCTTTCACTTCGGCTGCGGCATTCGCGAACCAGTTTTGACGGCCAAAGCCATGTTCGTATTTCGCCTCCTGCCCCGGGTTCGCGAACCAGTTCGGGCGCTCCCATCCCGCGACTTCGCCAAAGCAGGCACCGGCCTCTTTCAGGCGCGAATAGAGTGCAGTATGGCGCAGATTGCGCGCGGTTTCGAACTGCCGGTAGGGCCAGTGCATCGCATAGGTCAGGCCAAGCGCTTCGGACACGCGGGTCTTGAGGTATGGCTTGTGGTTCTGGTGCGGCATCATCCGGCTGATATCGACATCATACAGGTCCATCGGGGGATGACCCTCGACGATCCAATGGGCAAGCGCCATACCGACGCCCCCGCCCGACTGGATCCCGATGGAGTTGAAACCGGCGGCCACATAGAAATTCTTCAGGTTCGGTGCCGGCCCCAGCAGGTAGCGCTGATCGGGGGTGAAGCTTTCCGGCCCGTTGAAGAACTTGCGGATGCCGGTTTCGGCCAGGCGCGGCACGCGGGCCATGGCGGCCTCAATCACCGGCATGAAATGGTCCATGTCGCCTGCGATTTCGTCAAAGCAGAAATCCTCGGGGATGCCGTCCAGCGCCCAGGGCTTGGCGTTCAGCTCAAAGCCCCCGACCAGAAGCTTGCCCGCATCTTCCTTGAAATAGGCACCAGCATCCATGTTGCGCAGCACCGGCAGGTTCTTGGGCAGATCATCCATCGCCTCGGTGACGATATAGAAATGTTCCGCCGCCTGAAGCGGCACATCGACGCCCGCCCATTTTCCGACTTCCCGCGCCCACATGCCCGCGCAGTTGACGACCATCTGGGCGGTGACGTCACCCTGATCGGTGCGCACGCCCACGGCGTGGCCATCTTTGGTTATCACATCGTTGACCTTGATCCCCTCCAGAATCGTGGCCCCGCCCATCCGAGCGCCCTTGGCCAGCGCCATGGTGGTGTCGGCAGGATTGACCTGGCCATCCTGCGGGAAGTGGATCGCCCCCACCACATCCTCGATCTGCATCAAGGGCCACATTTCCTGGGCCTTCTTGGGGGTGATCTCCTCCATCTCGGCGCCAAAGGCCCGCGCAGCCGAGGCCGAGCGGCGGATTTCTTCCCAGCGTTCGGCATTGGTGGCGATCGAGATCGATCCCACCTGCTTCAGCCCCGTCGCTTGCCCGGTTTCCTTTTCCAACTGTGGGTAAAGCCCAAGACTGTATTGCGCCAGTTGGGTGAGGTTCTTGGTGTAAAGCACACCCCGGATTAGGCCCGCTGCATGCCAGGTCGTGCCACTGGTCAGCTGCTTGCGCTCCAGCAAAAGCACGTCTTTCTTGCCCATCTTGGTCAGATGGTAGGCCAGCGAACAGCCAATGATACCGCCGCCGATGATGACGATTTCTGCCTGAGTGGGAAGTTTACTCATCTTCTTGTCCAGATCCAAAGGGCCGGGTCAGCGGCCGAAAGGGGAAATGCCCGCATCGGTCAGGATGCGGGCCGGTTAGGGTCAGGCGCGGGCGCGTTCGCTCGCGGGGTCGAAGATCGGCTCGGCCAGCACTTCGGCGGGGCGGCGTTCGTCCAAGAGCTCCACCTCGAACCTTGTGCCGGGGGCGGCAAGGTCAGGGCGGACATAACCGAAGGCAAGACCGGTCTTGACCGTATGGCCATAACCGCCCGAGGTGATAACCCCCACCGCCTGGCCATCGACCAGGATCGGCTCGCCGCCGCGCACGTCATTGTCGCTGACATTGACCTTCAGATAGACAAGCTTGGTCTTGATCCCCTCCGCCCGCCGCTTCAGCGTCGCCTCGCGGCCGCGGAAGGCGCCCTTGTCAGGGGCGAAGAACCGTTCCATGTCTGCCTCGATCATGGTGATCTCGTTCGTCAGTTCCGCACCCCAGCCGCGATAGGCCTTTTCCATGCGCAGGCTGTTGACGGCGTAAAGGCCGAAGTTGGCGATACCGTGTGGCTGACCCGCCGCCCAGACCTTTTGGTAAAGTGCCACCATCTGGTCGCGGGGGGTATGAAGCTCCCAGCCCAACTCGCCCACATAGTTGACCCGCATCGCCCGCAACGGTACGCTCGCCACGCTCATTTCCTGCGCGGTAAGCCAGCGGAAGTTGCTGTTGCCAAGGTCTGCCTGAGTCAGCCCCTGCAGGACGTCGCGCGCCCGCGGACCGGCTACCACTAGAACGCCCATCTTGTCGGTCATGTTGGTGATTGTGACCTGTTCGCCCGCAGCCTTCAGGCTGGTCAGGTGATCCAGATCGCGCATCTCGGCCCCGATCGAGGAGAGCAGATAGAACAGGTCGTCAGCCAGTTTGGTGACGGTGAATTCCGTCTCGATCATGCCGTTTTCGGTCAGAAGATGGGTCAGCATGATGCCCCCCACCTTTTTCGGCAGCTTGTTGGCCAGAATCCGGTCAAGGAAGGCCGCCGCATCTGGCCCGGTCACATCATACTTGGCAAAGCTCGTAAGGTCGGCCACCCCCACCCGTTCCCGCACCGCGCGACATTCCTCGGCCACAAGCGGGAAAGCATTGTTGCGGCGGTAGCCCGGGGCTTCGGGCTTGCCTTCTGGGTGGAAGAATTTCGGGCGCTCATAGCCCGCCCCCTCCATGAAGGCGCAGCCCTGATCCTTCAGCACCTCATGTAGCGGCGACTGGCGTACAGGGCGGCCGGCCTCGCGTTCCTCGCCCGGCAGGTGGGCGACGAACATGTGATGGTAATCCTCGAAACTCTTGGCCCGCGTATAGGTCTGATCGGCCCAAGCGCCGAAACGACGCGGGTCGAAATCCTTCATGTTGATCTCGGCCTCGCCATTCACGATCCACTCGGCCAGATACTTGCCGCAACCCGCCCCCTGCGCGATGCCGATGGAGGCACCACAGCATTGCCAGAAGTTCTTCTGCCCCGAGGGGCCGAGCAGCGGCAGCCCATCTGGCGTATGCGGGATGGCACCGTTGACGATTCGCTTGATTCCGGCCTTTGCGAAAATCGGCATCCGTTCCAGCGCGTTTGCCAGCCAGGGCGAAATGCGGTCGAGGTCGCCCTCGAACAGCTCATTCTCCGCCGACCATTCCGGCCAGCCGCCTCGATGGACCCAGGCCTCGCGCGCGGCGGTATGCTCATAGATGCCGATCAGGCCCGCCTTCTGTTCCTGACGGTAGTAACCGGCGGTGTAGCTGTCGCGGAAGACCGGCAGTTCGACATCCCGCCCACGGAATTCGGGCAACGATTCCGTAACAAGATACTGATGTTCCATATTGGTGATTGGCACGTCGAGGTCGACCCACTTGCCCACTTCACGCGCATAGCAGCCACCAGCGTTAACCACATGTTCGCAGCTGAACTCGCCCGCATTCTCAGTCTTCACCAGCCATTCGCCAGTAGGCAGGCGTTCGATCCCGGTCACCAGCGTGCGCTTCATGATCTCGCCGCCCATGTTCTTGGCGGCGATCGCCATGGCGTTGCAGGCGCCTGCCGGATCGACGTGACCGTCATCGAGCGTATGGGCCCCAAGGATCACGCCGGTCGTATCCATGAACGGGTTAATTCTTTTGATCTCGTCCGGCCCGATTAACTCCATACGGTAGCCGATATTACGCGAAATCCCAAGGACATAGCGGAACCAGTCAGCTTCTTCCTGGCTGGTTGCAATGCGGATGCCGCCGCAACCATGCCAACTGACATATTGGCCCGTCATCGATTCCAGCTTAGGATACAGGAGGTTCCCGTAATGGTGGATCTTTGAGATGTTGTAATGGCCCTGGAAGCTGGCGCACTGGCCTGCCGCGTGCCAGGTGGAGCCCGAGGTCAGTTCTCCTTTTTCGATCAGTAGGCATTCTTTCCAACCCATTTCGGCTAGGTGATACAGCAGCCCCACCCCCATCATGCCACCGCCGACAATGGCCACCCGCTTGTGCTGACGCATCCTCTAAGTCCCCTGATCTCCCGCCACTGCGGGCCCTGACGTACCAGAGGCCGCGCTCTGTCTTCTCTGAAAGTTTCCGCCCGGAATTAATCTAAGACAAATGATGCTTTCTTATATATTTATGCGTAGTTGCTATCTGTCGCCCCGGTAAAGAGGCGACCGGCGCTCATTCTGCTGCTTCACGGGTCATCAGCCAAGTCGGCACCACTTCGCGCGACAGAACGTCCGCCACTGTCTCGCGCCGCCGCACAACTGTAGAGCGGCCATTGGACACCATCACAGTGGCAGAGCGCGGGATGACATTAGACTGGCAGGCAAAGCTCTCATTATAGGCTCCCATGTCCAGGAAGGCTAAAGTGTCGCCGATCTTCAACGGCGGCAGTTCGCGCGCTTTGGCCAGAATGTCGCCTGCATTACAGGTCTGACCGCAGACATCGACGACCTCTGCACCCTTGCGCTCTACATCATTGGCAACCACAATATGGTGGACCGAGCAGCGCGGATCGAACGGGTCGCGCATTTCGTTTGAGTTGCCATCCACATAGACCCAAGTCTTGTTGGCCAGCGTATGGTCTTCCTTGCGGGCATTAACCTGCACCACCCATAGGCCAGCGCTTTCCCAGCAATAACGCCCCGGCTCCAGCATCAAGACCGGCACCGGCATGCCATGCTTGGCGCAGGTTTCGGTAATTGCCTTGCTGATCACGCGGCCATATTCCTCGACCGAGGGGGGCGCATCGGCGCCGTAGCGTTCCGACACGAAGCCGCCACCAATGTTCAGGTAGGCGGGCGCCCAGCCGGTCTGCGCCTTGATGTCGCCGAGGATTTCAACCAGTTCCTCGGTTTCCTCGCGGTAGAATCCAGCGCGGCGCGGGATGCCGCCGTGGTAATGGCAACCTTCCAGCGAGACATTCTTCATGCCTTGGGCGATCTTGACCGCTTCGGCATAGGCGTCAGGCGCCAAGCCAAACTTGAAAGTGCGTTCCCAGTAACTGGGGCTGATGCCTTCTGGATAGCGGGCATCGACATACTTCACCTCTGCCAGCGACCGCAGCGGCAGGCGGATGCGCAGGGAAATCCGCGCGACCTTGCCCATTTGGGTGGCCACTTCGCCGACAAGTCTCAACTCGTCAGGATTGTCGACCTGGTTCAACACCCCCATGTCGATGGCAGCTTCGATGGTTTCGCGCGATTTGTTGGCGCCGTTCATGACGATCTTGCGCGGGTCGGACCCGGCCATCATCGCCACAGTTAGCTCGCCCAGACCAAAGGCATCGCCACCGCCGCCCTCTTCCACGATCACGCGGCGTGCGGCCAGGCCCCAGTTACCCTTCATGCCCGCGCAGACGATCACCTCGGCCGGATAGACATCGGCAAAGGCGCGGTGGATGCGGCGGAAGTTCTGACGGATGGTATTTTCCGATAACACGAACAGCGGAGTGCCATATTGTGCCGCCAGGTCCGGGACCTTGATCCCTTCGAATGCCAGCTGGTTGTCGGAACCGGAGTCTAGATAGTTCCCGAATTTTGTCATAGCGATCGCCTCCACTGCAGCTTGCCTTTTTAGTCTGCAACGGGGCGCATGTGTGGTCAATATTAATTATTAATAATTATTATTGACCACGTCGATCCGAAACCCGGCGGCGAGTGCAGGATACCATGATGTCAGGCTCCGAACCGATTACGCGCAGCCAGTGCGGCATCAGTGCGCTGAAGTAATAGGGCTCACCCCGCTCCATAATCCGCCGCTCCTCCCCAACTGTCACTTCGATCCGGCCAGAGATCAGAAAACCTGATTCCCGTGCCTCCTCGCGCAACTGCCTCATCCCCGAATCGGCACCCGGCTTGAAAAGTTCGTATTGAAAGATCATCAGTCCATCGGTCACGCCGCCGCACACCTGCCAAAAGGCTATCTTGCCCCTGCTCACGCGCTTTAGAGCCTCGACCCGACAGAACGCCTTCTGGGGCGAGGTACCGGGGAGTTGCCAGGACTCGGCCATGCTCAGCCGAAAGGCGCTCAGAAGCTTCAACAGCTACGAAATTAATGGGTTCAACCGGTTCTGCTCGATCAGCGCGATGGTGGCATTGCTGACGCCCCTCATCTTGCTCAGTTTGCGTTGCGACAGCCCGAACTTCGCGCGCACCGCACTCAGCCTCGGGCCGATGCGCCCCTCTCGGGAGTCGAGGTGATGACCCGCACTGGAGCAATTCTCAATTCCAACGGTCGCTTGACCTTTCCCCGCGCATTGATCGAGGACACCATTGCTAAGGCTGGCCGACGCCTTGTGCTGCATGGTCAGGATCCCAAACACGATATGGCACCTTGGACGATAAGGTCTATTTTAGCAACGCCCCGCTCTCGACATGGTTGATGCCCGCTCAGGCGCATACCGCGATCGACGGTGAAGGATCTTTTTGACTGTGCACGCGTCTTGGACGCGATGAGAAATGTGTATTTTTTCCAACGAACAGTGGTCTGCTGCGACCTAACCAATCCGTTCGAGATGGACTTCAACACCTGCTATGCGTCGACCTTGGGCACCAGCACGCATCTGGGCACCAGCAGGACTGATCCTGCCTAAATGATGACCTCAATCAGGCTTCTGCACGAAGTATCAGGGGGTGAGGACAAATGGCGCGTCCAGCCTTTCGTCAGCCAACCCAACTGCTTCGTTGCGCCTCCGTTGCGCTTTGCCGCCGAGGCCTGCCTGTGTCTTGAGGTCGCTGTGCGCGAAGGCATGCCGGTGTTTCTGGTGCCAGCAGTCAGGCCGGAGGCACATCTCTTGCAGCACTTGCGGCTGCACTCGCGCTCGAAGAGGCTGAATGTCTGGCCGAAATGTTCTATGCCAACGCTATCAAGGCCGGCACGCCTACTATCTTTGGCACCTATTGCTTTGTCTCCGACCTGCGCACCGGTGCGATGTCTGGCGGCAGCCCCGAACAAGCGCTGCTGTCAGCCGCTTCGGCCCAGTTGGAGCAGTTCTATGAACTGAACTGTGGCACCGACTTGGGAATGACCGATTCCAAGATCTTCGACGAGCAATCTGGCTACGAAAAAGCCCATAAACAAGTCCTTGTCGGCAATGCTGAGGCCAGTCAGACATACAAAGCTGCTGGGCTGCAGCCAAAACAGATCGTGATCGACAATGAAATCATCGGCTCTACGCAACGCACCATCTGCGGCATCGAGGTGATGCCCGACAGCCTGTCTTTCGAAACCATACGAGAGGTCTGCATTGGCGGCCCGGGGCATTTCTTGGGCTCGGAGCAAACATTTCAGCTGATGCGCAAGGAAAATATCTCTCCTGACATCGGAGACCGCCGGAAGGTAAAGGACTTGAACCAGCGTGGTCGGCTCTCCATCATCGAGCATGCCGAAACGTGTGTGAAGCAAATCCTGACCGGTCACTTACCAGCCCAAATCTATCTAAGTTTTGATGATGACGTGCGCCGCCACAATCCTGTGCGCCTGCCTGCGGCCCAGACACGGGCGGTTTGATCCGCTGCGCCCTTGACGGGCAAGGACCGGGCGCTATAGCGTCTGGTCCTCGGTTTACCCGGATGGATTTGGACGTACCTATGGCGCGCAAGACAGCGGCCCTAAAGGCCCTTGGGGGCGGAGACCTTGGACGACGCGGTTTGGACGATGACATCGCCAACCGCCTGAGCGAGGCTATTCTTCAGGGCGAATTGCGTCAGGGTGAACGGCTGACCGAACTGGACCTGGCCGATCACTGGGGCGTCAGCCAAGGCACGATCCGTGCCGCTCTTAAGACGCTACAGCATCAGGGTCTAGTCGAATACCGGCCCCGCCGCGGCACTTTTGTTACTCAGATCACCGAGGCCGATGTGTTGGAAATCTATACCCTCCGCGACGCGCTTGAGGCTCTGGCCGCCCGTAGCGCCGCCGTCCAAGGCGACGCCGCAGGGCGCGAGGCGCTGAAGTCAGTTCTCGACCAGATGCGTCAGGCCGTCCATGATGGTAACCGCAGCCAGATGCTGGAGCTAGATTTCGAATTTCACCGTCGCGTTCTAAGCATGTCCGGCCACAAACGCCTGATCGAGATGTACCGCCAGATCGAGGCGCAGACCAAGCTGTTCCTGTCGATGACCGACCGCTTCCACCATGATCTGGATGGGCTTTTGGCCATCCATGAACCCCTTGCCACGGCCATTCTGGAGGGTGAGGCCGACCGCGCGTTTGATCTGGCCAGCCGGCACAGTGAAAAGGACGGCATGGCCCTTGTGGCCGCTATGTTTGCCCGGGATGTGGGCGTCACCACGTCACCTGTTCCGGCCTGAAAGGCAAGAGGGGGCCGCCATGCATTGGGATCTGCGTCAGGCCCGTACCTTCGTTGCCGTGGCCGAATTACTCAGCTTTTCCATGGCCGCCCAGCGTTTGAATACCACGCAATCCGCCGTCAGCCGCACGGTGGCCCAGATGGAGGCTGACCTGAACGTAGCCCTTCTGGCTCGCACCACCCGCAACGTCGCCCTGACCCCTGAAGGCAGCCTTTTGCTCGAGGAGTGCCGCGAGGTCGTGGCCCATTTTGACCGCTGGATACAGCGCGCCCGCCGCGTCGCCGATGGTCTGGCGGGCGAGGTGTCAATCGGCGTCAACGATTTTGCCGTGCAGGCCGAGGTGCCGGTTCTGATCAATCGCTTTCGTGCGCTCTATCCCGAAATTTCCTTCCGCTACCACTCGGCTACCCGCCAAGGTCAGTTGGCGGCCCTTGAGAGCGGCGACATAGACCTTGGTTTTGCCATGGGCCCCCTGACTCATCCTCAGTATCGCTCGGTCCGCACCGGACTGTACGGCCTGAACGCCCTGATGCCCAAGACGCACCGCCTAGCGCAGCACCGCAGCTTGCGTATCTCGGATCTTGCGGGCGAGGCGCTGATCCTTGGCGGCCCCAATCTCTGGGTCACCTATTTCGATTATCTCAAGCGGGTCTTCGGGGCGGCTGGCGTGGCCCTGACTGTGGCGCAAGATGTCGATGAAAGCGTGGCCATCTTTGGTCTTGTGGCTGCGGGTGTGGGGCTTACGATCTATCCCGACTGCCAAAAGCACATGACCTTGCACAATGTTGCCTCGCGCCCGATTCGCGGTTTGACCGAACAGGTTGAAACCGTCGCCGTGTGGTCGCCTCGGCACCTGTCCAAAGTGGCACGCGTCTTTGTCGACTTCATCTTGGCCGAACATGCGCCACATTCACCCAACTCGCCGGATTAATGCCAAAATCACATATATTTATAGAAAATCACCATTTGTCTTGTCTTAATCCCTGGCTGAAATTTGCCTGAGGCCAGCCAAATCTTATGGCTGCCACAGACTGGGAAGCCCCTCATGACAGCAGTGCAGATACCAGCATCCCTTTCCTTGGCGGAATATGCGGGGCTTGACGCAACCGCCCTTGCCGCCCTGATAGCGAAGGGCGAGGTCAGCATCGCCGAGGTCGCCGCCTCTGCTCATGCAGCGATCGCCCGGGCCAATCCTACGGTCAAGGCAGTGGTTGAGGTCTATCCCGATAGCTTGTCTAACCGCCTGCCCAACCGTGCGGAAGGCCCCTTCAAAGGTGTACCCTTTCTGATTAAGGACGTGGGCGAACATTTCGCCGGGCACAAACTCGAGAACTGTTCGCGTCTTTGCCAGGGTTTTGTGGTGGCGGCGGACAGTAACTTTGGCATGCTCGTTAAAGCCAGCGGCATCAATCTGGTCGGCCGCAGTGCAACGCCTGAGTTCTCAATGGCGCTTTGCGCCGATACGTTGCTTTACGGTGCTACCTCTAATCCGTGGAAAGCGGGCTATTCAACCTCAGGCTCTTCTGGCGGTGCGGCGGCAGCTGTGGTCTCCGGTATGGTGCCAATTGCGCACGCTTCCGACCTCGGCGGCTCCACTCGCGGGCCAGCGGCCTGGTGTGGCGGCGTGGGCCTTCACCCGTCGCGCGGGCGAGTATCATCTGGACCAGCCCGAGATGAAAGTCGTCTGGGCATGTCCCAGTCCTCGGTCATCACCCGCACAATGCGCGATACCGCCGCAATGCTCCAGGCCCTGTCTCACCCCTTTCCCGGCGATCCCTTCATAATCCGCCAGGCCGAGCGCCCCTATGCCGACTACCTGAACGGCCCGGGGCGAAGGCTGCGCATCGGCTGGTCTGCCGACCCCATGATGGATGCCCCCGTCGATCCCGAAATCGCGGCTACCGTCCAAGCCACGGCTGAAGTGCTCTCAGAGCTCGGCCATATTGTCGAAAAATCCGCCCCCGATTTCGATCTGGTCGCAATGGACCGAATGCTGACCGCCCTGTGGTTCTTCCAGTTCGACCGCTATCTCGATGCACTGGGCGAACGTTCGGGCCGCAAGGTTGGCGCCGCTACGGTCGAGGCAGCGACCCTGCGTTTTTACGACTATGCTAAGAGTTTGACGCCCGAGGACTACCTGCAAGCGACCGAGCAACTGAACGGCTTTCGCCGCAAGATCGGCCAATGGTTTGACCGTTATGACATATGGCTCTCGCCTACATGCGCCCAGGTCGCCAAGCCCAATGGAATCTATGGCATGAACATTGATGTGCCTCCATTGCAGTTTCTTCAACATGAACAGGCCCCTTGCCAGTTCATGACCTGGGCCAATGTCTGCGGAGCGCCAGCAATTTCATTACCTCTGGGGATGCATTCCACCGACCTGCCCATCGGCATTCAACTTTCGGCCCGTCCGGGCCATGAGGAACATCTCATCGGTCTTGGCGCAGAACTGGAACTGGCAATGCCCTGGGCGGGGCGCACTCCGCCGTTGCATGTCACTCGCCTCTGACTGGACCTATTCGACCCAGCCGCCTACGTCTTTCCGTTTGCCGCGTTGCCTCTAGGTATTGCTTTGCGGGGCACTGTGAGACGAATCCGAACCAGTCTGAGTTTTCTATGAACGACAGTCTGCTACACCGCAAAGTCCACCAAGATACTTTCGGAACATTCTGGTGAGTTACCCGCCAAGCTCTAAAGCGAGTCTGGCGAGAATGCCGTCAGATCCAACAGCGCAGCCTTCATGAGTTACGGCGGTTGCGTGCCGCGCAACCATAATATTACAGCGATATCAAACGCCTAGAGCGCAAATTAAACAGTCATTTGTTTGCTTGTGCATTTATTGTCAACGCCATGTCAACGTTTGCGGAATAGCTGCCCAAAAGCAGGGCTTGCTACCCACCGGTTGATCCGATCCCCATGCGCCGCGGGGAGCGGAAAACTCCCATGCATAACGTGCCATTGACTCAACTGCACGGGGCTGAGAAAAGTACCGGACTTCACCTGCTCATAAAGGTTCGTCCGCCGGATACTGAGCATTTCGCACACTTGTTTTGCGCGCAGGATGCGGTCTTACTGGGTGCAGTTATGTTGGGCTTGTATTACGGTTTTCTCCTCGTGCTTCCGTTAGGGGCAGAAGGAAAAGGCGGATATACACAATTCTATCGCACATCGCTGGGTTGATCGAATCGGCACCTCCTGCTCGGTATCTCAGCGACTTACAGTGGATATTGGCGGCTTGTGTCCATATGCAGTAGTTATTTTCTTCTAAAAATCAATATATTGATTTTTTCCCAACCTAATATCCACTTACTCGACCACTTAGCACGATTGGCATGATTAGCGCGGTCTGCGACGCGAGGAGCGAAGGCCAAGGGGAGGGCATTGCTGGCAACGTCGAGGCATTCTTCTGCTACCGGTTATGGATTTGCCCGGCTAAGTAGGTTTTCATGAAATTGGCACAAGCCGATGGCGCTTGGAGTGGACATACGTGCCAGCAACAGAGCCTGTCGCAGGCACCGCGCCGCAGGTCGGTCCTGCTAGTTCTAATCATGGTAGGCTGTGTTTGTCGTGGGTAAAGGGCAGCAAGAACTGATGTGCGGCAGCCGACAAAACTAAGTCAACATACGCTGAATGTTTGCAGAGATCCGGCTTCATCCAATAGCTTCCGACGTGTATCGAGGATAACTGCGCAACCCGGGCGCAACCCCGCGCCACCCAGAAAAACAAAGGGCTCAGGTTTTTCAACCTAAGCCCCTGTTATGATTGGTGAGCCGGTCGGGATCCGAACCCGAGACCTACTGATTAAAAGTCAGTTGCTCTACCAGCTGAGCTACCGGCCCATCACAGGCCGCTCTTTATGAACCCAGCCGGGGGTGGTCAAGTGCAAAAGCGGCGGCCACTGGCAAAAAGCTTCGGGCGAGCGTATATCCGGCCACATGAAAGAACCATGCGCACAGGGCGGCCTTGCATTCTTGAAAATGCACGGCGCAGGGAATGACTTCGTGATCATCGATTCACGAGGCCGCCAAGCCGTGACTACCCCGTCCCTTGCCCGCGCGCTGGGCGATCGCAACCGCGGCGTCGGCTTTGATCAACTGGCCGAGATTCGCAGTTCCGCCGACGCCGACTTCGCACTCGATTTCTGGAACTCCGATGGCAGCCGCGCCGGTGCCTGCGGCAATGCAAGCCGCTGCGTCGCCGATCTGGTCATGGGACAGACCGGGCAGCGGCGTGTAACCTTCACCACCGCCCGGGGTACACTTGAGGCCGAACGCACCGCCGATGGCCGTGTGAGTGTCAACATGGGCAAGCCGCAGCTTGACTGGGATCAGGTGCCCCTTGCCCAGCCCAGCGACACCGTCCATTTGCCGCTTCCCGGCGATCCCTCGGCTGTCGGGATGGGTAACCCGCATTGCGTGTTCTTCGTGCCGGACGCTGGCGCCGTTGATTTGCCCCGCGACGGTGCCGCGATGGAACGCCACCCCTTTTTCCCGCAAGCCACCAATGTCGAATTTGCCAGCGTGATCGGCCCCGACCATCTGCGCATGCGCGTCTGGGAACGCGGCGCGGGTATCACGCTGGCCTGCGGGTCTGGCGCCTGCGCCACCGCAGTTGCAGCACACCGCCGTGGCCTGACCGGACGGCAGGTCACGCTGGACCTTGACGGTGGCCAGCTTTTAATCGACTGGCGCGACGATGGTGTCTGGATGACCGGCCCCACTGCGCTCGTGTTCGAAGGCATCCTTTCGCATGACTTTGTGAAAATGCACGCATGACCGCCGCCCCAATCTTTGCCACGCTTGGCTGTCGGCTGAACGCCTATGAAACCGAAGCGATGAAGGAATTGGCCGCCGCTGCCGGCGTAGAAGGCGCGGTCGTCGTCAATACCTGCGCCGTGACTGCCGAGGCGGTTCGGAAGGCCAAACAGGAAATCCGCCGCCTCGCCCGCGAAAACCCTGGCGCACCACTGATCGTTACCGGCTGCGCCGCGCAGACAGAACCCGAAACCTTTGCCGCCATGCCCGAAGTGACCCGTGTCATCGGTAATACCGAAAAGATGCAGGCTGAAACCTGGGCGGGCCTCAAGGCCCCGGACCTGATCGGCAGCACTGAACGCATCCAGGTGGACGACATCATGTCGGTGAAGGAAACCGCCGGTCACCTGATTGACGGCTTCGGTCGCCACCGCGCCTATGTGCAGGTGCAAAACGGTTGCGACCATCGCTGCACCTTCTGCATCATCCCCTATGGGCGCGGCAATTCCCGGTCCGTCCCCGCAGGCGTGGTGATCGACCAGATAAGGCGGCTGGTGGACAAGGGCTTCCTCGAGGTCGTTCTGACCGGCGTTGACCTTACCTCCTGGGGGGGCGACCTGCCCGGTGCGCCCCGCCTTGGCGATCTGGTCATGCGTATCCTGCGCCTCATCCCCGACCTGCCCCGCCTGCGCATCTCCTCGATCGATTCAATCGAGGCTGACGAAAACCTCATGCTGGCCATTGCCACCGAGCCGCGCCTGATGCCGCACCTCCACCTCAGCCTTCAGGCAGGGGATGACATGATCCTCAAACGTATGAAGCGGCGCCATCTGCGGGATGACGCAATCCGCTTTTGCGAAGAGGCCCGCAAACTTCGTCCCGACCTGATTTTCGGGGCAGACATCATTGCCGGTTTCCCGACTGAGACGGATGCCATGTTCGAGAATTCGCTGAAGCTTGTCACCGACTGCGGCCTGACTTTCCTGCACGTCTTTCCCTACAGCCCGCGCAAAGGCACCCCTGCCGCCCGCATGCCACAGGTAAGGGGCCCTATCATCCGCGAACGCGCCGCTGAACTGCGCAGGCTGGGCGCCGAGCAGCTGCAACGGCACCTTGTCGCGCAAGATGGCCAAACCCACCGGATCCTTACTGAAAGCCCACGCATGGGCCGCACCGAACAGTTCACCGAAGTGATATTCGCCAGCGACCAACCCGAAGGTCAGATCGTGAGCCGGTCCATTGCTGGTCACCTAGGACACACGCTTTTGGCCTAGGCGGCGAAGGCACGGTACCTAGGCAGTCTTGTCGAACCACGGGGCATTTCAAGCGGCGCCGAATGCGATCTGGCCCCGTCAGCCCCAAAAAACCTATGCTGTCGGCAAGCAAATCAGGCAAGTATCAAGCGCCGCCCACACCGTTGATGCGCGTCAATGGCTGTTTGGACGATCTTTGTATTCTGAAAGGTGGACGTGTGCCTTTTATGATCGGAGGATGCAATGAAATATGCTGCAATTGCACTGGTGATAGCGTCGGCTGGCCTTTGGCTATCACCCGCGAATGCCGAGGACGAGGATGTTGGCAAGGTGCTTTACACGCAGTTTTGCGCCGCCTGCCACGGTGCCGAAGGCAAGGGCGGCGGGGAACTTGCCGATTTGCTGACAGTGCCGGTACCCCAGCTGACCGGGCTGTCCGCCGCCAATGACGGCGAATTTCCGATGTTGCGTGTGATTCATGTCATTGACGGGCGCTCTGGCCTAAGGGCACACAGCGGGCCGATGCCTGTTTTTGGCTCGATGTTCGACTCTCACGCTGCCGAACGTGGCTATGGCGCAATTGTCGAAACACGCGGGCGCATCCTGTCCGTCGCAACCTATCTGGAATCCATCCAGACGAAATAAATTGGTCGGGGGGCGCGCAAGGGCGGCGTTGCGTCAGCCACGCTGCGGCGTGTCACGCCTTGTCGCGGACCTGAAGATGGTTGCCAGCGCCGGGTTTGACCTCGAACCGGGGGAGTGACCGTAAAAGGTCAGACAGTTTTGGTTTGCCAAAGCTGCGCGAATCGAAATCGGGGTAAAGCTGGGTGATGAATTGCCCCAACTGGCCCAGCGCATACCAGTCCTGATCGGCATTGATCTTGCGCATCGCCTCAAGAATCATCGGGATGGCCTCAGCCGCCGGACGCTTGGCCAGTGTCACCTCAGCGGGTTTGTCGGCGCGGGCGGGCGGCTTTGCCATCGCAACAATGGCCTCGGGGGATTTCACTGCCGGCGCGGGCGGTGGCGGAGCGGGTTGTTCGACATTGCTCACGATATTCTCGATCAGCACAAATCGGTTGCAGACCTTGCGCAAACTCTCCGGCGTCTTGGCCTCGCCGATGCCGATCACCTGTTGGCCATCTTCGCGGATACGGCTGGCCAGACGGGTGAAGTCGCTGTCAGACGAGACGAGAACAAACCCGTCCACCTTGCCTGCATGCAGGATGTCCATCGCGTCGATCACCAGCCCAATGTCAGAGGCATTCTTGCCCTTTGTGTTGGCCGATTGCTGGTGCATTACCAGCCCAAGGTTGCGGGCCTGCTCTTTCCACGGTGCAAGCGCGCTGCTGGACCAGTCCCCATAGACACGCCTGACCGAAGGTTCACCGAACGAGGCAATTTCGTCCAGGATTGCGGCCGCATGGCGTGCCGGAATATTGTCTGCGTCGATCAGGACGGCAAGAAGGGGGGCGGCGCGCTGACTCTGCATCGGGACTCCTGGCAATTTGCGATGTCTGTGTGGCCAGACCATGTAGCGTGCCGTTGGCTGGCGCAATGTACAACAGCGATGCTCCAGCTTTGATTGCTTAAGTCAACCCGGATGGGCTTGAGAGTGTTTCCGGGCCGACATCCTTGAGGTATGCGCGAACGGCTCCTGCTACAATCGCGATGTCGTCGGGAAGCGGCTCTTCAGCCGCTCCACCGGCTTTTCCACCAGAAACCATGAAGCG
The DNA here is from genome assembly GCA_947476475.1 of Paracoccaceae bacterium. Taxonomy (GTDB): domain Bacteria; phylum Pseudomonadota; class Alphaproteobacteria; order Rhodobacterales; family Rhodobacteraceae; genus TMP-24. The sequence goes on from CANJQT010000002.1 coordinate 93,739, forward strand.
ATGGCGACAAAAATGGTCACCGCCGTGACGACCAGAAACGTCTGCAGACCCCTTTCGGAAAGTGAGGGAAACACTCTTCTTAATGCCCACCAGACCAACAGGTGGTACATGAACACCGCGTAGCTGATCTGGCTGACGTAGCGCGACAGTCTCGAGCCGAGTGCCCAGCCGACCGGTCCGCCATAACCCTGATAGGCTCCGACGACGATCACCCCAAGGGCCGGCATGCTCAGGATCCGGTAGCTGGAGCTGAGGTGGAAGCCCTCCCACAGAAAGAGTGGCGCGAAGATGACAGCGACGCTTGCCGCCAGCGACCAGCGCGAACGAAGAACCGGGCAAACGGGTTCGTGGCGCTGCAGCAGATAGGCAAATGCGCCAAAGGCGATAGGGGTTCCGCTCAACAGAAGTTCAATCGACCAGCCATCCAGGCCCATTGCCCGACCATTGGTCCGAATAAAGCTCAGGGCGACGATCAGTGCCAATGTAACGACGTAGATGCCCGGCAACGGTAGTAGCAGGATCACCAGAGGCCAGAGCAGATAGAACTGTTCGAGGATATTGAGGCTCCAAAGGTGACCGGCCACCCAGGGCGTGAATCCCTCGATCATCGCAAAGCGGACATTTGAAAGCTGCAACAGGTGCCATCCTGCCTCGGCCCGAAACCCGTCAATGTCAAAGATCGAGCTGACCAGAACCAGAATGGCCAGCGCTGGAAACAACCTGAGTGCCCGCCGGACATAGAAATTCAGGATGTTGATTTGCCCGCCCCGTTCTTTGGCGGAATAAAGGATATGGGTAATCAGAAACCCACTGACGGTGAAGAAAAGCGCGACCCGCAACCCTTCGGTCATCGTGTTTTCGTCGAACAGGTGGACATAAAGGACACCAAGCATCGCAAGCGCCCGCAAACCGTCGATCTGCGGGCGCCGCGCTGCCTTGTCCGGCAAGTCAGCTGAGGCGTTTGCCAATTGGCCGTTGGCGGTCGTCAAAAAACGACGACCGACCTGATGGATTCGCCGGCATGCATCAAATCAAAGCCCTTGTTGATATCTTCCAACTTTAGAATGTGGGTGATCATCGGGTCGATCTCGATCTTGCCGTCCATATACCAATCAACAATCTTCGGCACATCGGTGCGGCCGCGCGCGCCACCAAAGGCGGTGCCTTTCCAGACGCGGCCCGTGACCAATTGGAAGGGCCGGGTTTCGATGACCGCCCCGGCAGGTGCGACGCCGATGATGATTGACTGACCCCAGCCACGGTGGGTGCATTCCAGCGCGTCGCGCATCACCTTGACGTTGCCGGTGCAGTCGAACGAGTAATCCGCGCCGCCGATTTTGTCGAAGGGCGTCTTGGTCAGATCGACGATGGCCTGAACGACCGAGCCGTCAATCTTCTTGGGGTTCACGAAATGGGTCATACCGAAGCGCCGGCCCCATTCTTCCTTGTCATCATTGATATCGACGCCGATGATCATGTCGGCCCCGGCCATCTTCAAGCCTTGGATCACGTTCAGCCCGATCCCGCCAAGGCCAAAAACCACGGCCTTCGCGCCGGCCTCGACATTTGCGGTGTTCAAAACCGCGCCAATCCCGGTTGTGACCCCGCAGCCGATGTAGCAGATCTTGTCAAAGGGCGCGTCTTCGCGAACCTTGGCAAGCGCGATCTCGGGCACCACCGTGTGGTTGGCGAAGGTCGAACAGCCCATATAGTGATGGATCGGCGTGCCATCCAGCATCGAAAACCTGCTGGTTCCATCGGGCATCAGCCCCTGGCCCTGGGTTGCACGAATCGCAGTGCAGAGGTTGGTCTTGCGTGACAGGCAGGAGGGGCATTCGCGGCATTCGGGCGTGTAAAGCGGGATGACGTGGTCGCCCGGCTTCAAGGTCTTGACCCCTGGCCCGCAGGCGATGACCACACCCGCGCCCTCATGGCCCAAAATGGCTGGAAACAGCCCCTCGGGGTCGGCGCCCGAAAGGGTGAACTCATCGGTATGACAAATGCCGGTGGCCTTGATCTCGACCAAAACCTCGCCTTCCTTGGGGTCGGCCAGATTCACTTCCATGATCTCAAGCGGCTTACCGGCGGCAACGGCTACAGCGGCACGGGTTCTCATCGCAGTTCTCCCTGTTATTCTGGTCGCGCAGACTTTCTGCGATAGGGACCATTTACGCAAGGAAAGGAACAATCCATGCGCCATTTTTTTATGGCGGCAACCCTGCCGCTGATGGGCTGTCTGGCGGGGGCAGGCAACAGTGCGGCAGACCAACCGGCTGGAGGCATTTGTGCAGCTGCCGACCTGCAATACCTGATTGGAATGCCCGAGTCCGCGCTATCTGAAATGAACCTGCCGTCGCCGCTGCGCGTCATTCATCCAAATCAACCAGTGACAATGGATCTGAGTCCTTCGCGGCTGAATATCGAGATAGACGCCAATGGGATGATCAAAGAAGTTCGCTGCGGCTAGGGCCTTGCTCGCAGGGAGTTGACGCGAAATGGCAAAGGCCCCGCTGTGCGGGGCCTTTGGAAAAACTGCGAAAAACGGTTCCGGTGGCACGATCTGGGTGGGGGCTGTCGGCCGCACCACCGGAACCTAGCGTTTCTCGCTGGCATTGAACCTCGTCTTCGAAGGCGGCGATTTGCAGGACGAAAAGCGCCTGACACAAGGTCATTTTGCGGCGAATTTCAGGCGCTTGATTTGCAGCGAAAGCGGCGTAACATCAAAACATGACGGTTCAGTCGCCGACGCCTTTCCCTTTCGCTTCGCCCTTGCCCGCGCAAGTCGCATTTGATCGCGCCGAGTTGGGGCTGATTCTGGGGCTTTATGGGCGAATGGTGGCAGCTGGCGAATGGCGGGATTACGCAATGTCGTTTCTGCGTGACCACGCCGTGTTTTCTGTCTTTCGCCATACGGCGGAACATCCGCTTTACCGGATCGAAAAACACCCCCGACTGCATGCCCGCCAAGGCATCTATGCGTTGGTAGGATCGGGTGGGCTGGTGTTGAAGCGCGGGCATGATCTGCCAACGGTTCTGCGAACGCTGGAACGCAAGCTGATCCGCCCAATCAGCTAGGGCAGGCTACCCAGTGCAGCCGATAAGCTCGATGACATCACCCGATCCGGTGAACAAGGTCATGCGAAGACTTGACCGGTCCAGTACAAAGGGTTTGGCATCTGCGGGCACCAGATCAGATGTCTGTATCAAGTGGCCGCCCTCGGCCTGCACTTTGACGGGCGAAACCCAAATGGAATCGGCTGCGGGTTCAATTATCGCGAAGTCGCCGTCTGCAGCTTCGGGCAGGGCGATATCAGCGGTCAGTCGCAGCCCGTCGCGGATTGGTTCTACGCTGCAGCGTGGTTTTTCCAGGCCGCGGGCGTGCCCGTCTGTCGGACCATCGGCCAGTGCTGCGGCAATGACAGGGTCAGGCTGGCGTTCAGCAGGCAGGTCTGCGCTGATCGTGAAAGAGGCTGGAACGCAGACGTCTTCGCAAACGCCAATATCCACCCTTGCCGTCACGCGCATGGTATGCCCGGCCTTGGCGGGCGTGAATTCGATCGGCAAGATCAGACCGCCCGGATAGGCCAGCATGCGCATGCCGTTCAGGTCAAACACCTGTGGCCGGGGCCAGTGATAGGCAACAGATTGCAGGTTGTCCGATCCGGTCCAATCAAAGCTGGGTGGAATGCCGGCATCGCCCGGCGCCCGCCAGTAGGTTTTCCAACCCGGTGCCAGCGTCAGCCTAAGCGCGGCAATCTGGGTGCCATCCCTTGTGCGCCAGCCCGGAAGTATCTCGGCCTGAACAAGGTCGGTAGGCACTGTCTGCGCCGAAGTGGCACTACCTGCGACAGTAAGGAGGGTGGCGGTCAAAAGCTGGGCGACGCGATTGTTCATAAGTAGAAACATAGGCGCAGTCTTGCCGATTGGGAATCACTTCCGCGTCATTCAAATCCGCTGCCCTGCACTGCAGACTTGAACTTGCGTTGCGGCGGCGCAATCTATGGGCAAGGAGGCTATGATGAACCTGTCCGGCAAACTTCTGATCGCCATGCCCGGCATGGGAGATCCTCGCTTTCAGCATAGCGTCATTTTCGTATGTGCCCATACTGAGGACGGGGCGATGGGGCTGATCGTCAACAAGCCCGCAGACGACCTGAAATTTGGCCAGTTGCTGGATCAGCTGAAAATAAGAAGAAGCGACAAGGCGCAGGACATCCGCATCCATTTTGGCGGCCCGGTAGAACATGCGCGCGGTTTTGTTCTGCATGGCACCGATTATGACGGTGAGGGTTCCACCCTGCGGGTTGATCACCACTTTGCAATGACAGCGACGGTTGACGTGTTGCAGGCGCTGGCCAATGGCGAGGGGCCGGGCCAGTCGATCCTTGCACTTGGTTATGCCGGATGGGGGCCGCAGCAGCTTGAGCGGGAAATCCTTGCAAACGGTTGGCTGACCTGCGACGCGTCCGAACATCTGGTCTTTGAACTTGGCGACACCGCCAAGTGGGAAGCCGCGCTGCAAAGCATCGGGGTGAACCCGCTATCTTTGTCTGCAAGCGCCGGGCGTGCCTGATTCTACAGCTTTGACCAGCTGGACGAGGCATGTTTGCGGGTGAAGAATTCGCCCATCAGCCCAATTGCCATCAGCGCAACAGACACCCAGACCGCATACCAGATATCCGAATTTCGTGGCGAATAATTGATGAAATAGGCGCCACGCGTCTGGTCGATGATGTGGAACAAAGGGTTCCAGTCAAACAGCTTCAGCTTGGTGAACCCAAGCGTATTTCCCAAGACGGTTTTGCCCGATGCGAAGATATTTGCTCGCGCAATAACCGTCAGCAGAATGGGTGCGAGTTGCGGTACCCACGGTCGGATCGCCATAAGCACCATTCCAGTGGCGATGCCAAAATACCAAGACAGAAGCATGTTGAAAAAGATATAGGCCGGATCGTTCAGGGACAGCGGCAAATACCCCAGATGATAAGCGAACAGGACGACCGCCGTGGTCAGCGAC
>CANJQT010000003.1 GCA_947476475.1 Paracoccaceae bacterium
CAAGGTCGACGTAAAGGGAGCGCAAGTCGGAATTGCTTGCTTTGACAATTCATGGCGAGCCTCAGGAGAGAACAATGGTGATCGACAGAACCTGCTAATGGGTGAGCGAAATGTTGACTTTGCCATTGACCAGATGTCAGGCGTTGACCTTGCCATTGCGCTCTATCATCACCCACTTACATGGCTCTCAGACTTTGAAAGCGCGGTCGTCGGGCCGCGATTGCAGAAGGGGTTTGATATACTTGCCTTCGGTCACATGCACGCCGCTGAGCCCGAAGTTCGTCGGACGGTCAGTGGAACTGCAGTTCTATGTCAGAGCGGCGCAGTGTTCTCGGGACGCGACTATTTCAATGGATACCAGATTCTAGAAGTTGACACCGACATTTGTCAGATCAAAGTCTTTTTAAGGGCATATTTCGATGGGCCAACGCCACACTTTTCGTCTGCCGAGAATGTCGTTGTTGGTGGCTAAATCGTCCTCGACTATGCCCAAGAGCGCGGCACAACAGATCCCATCCTAGAAAGGTATCTTCGATCCGTTCGACCGGTCGTTCGGCAACTTGCTCTGGATCAGTTCAACATATCTGATATCGGGGCTGAAATATGCGTCGATCCGCATACCGCGTTCATTTGCCCGCCGATCTACTTGAAGCAAGAAGGTGCACCAGAAATCGAGGAAGATTTCGACGAGACCACTGAAAGCCCTGGTGGTTCCGAACATGCAATCCCTACCCGGAAGGGTCATGCACTCTCACTAGATGAGCTATTGGACTGTGAAAGCAGCTTTCTTATTACGGGAGGGCGAGAAATTGGCAAGACTAGCTTGGCGCACTTCATAGCCGTCAAAGTTGCGGATGGAGAGTGTGATAAGCCACGTGTTCCACTGATCATTGACTTTCGCAATTTTGCTGGCAACCTATATTCTTTGAAGAGGCAAGCTGCAGCATACATCGGCGTTCATGGGACCGGCTTTGATATTGAAGAGGCACTTAAGGCAGGCAATGCACTTGTTGTAATTGATAACTTCTCCGGCCAGAACGCGAATGCGAAAGCAGGACTTCAGAAGTTAGTGACTTCCTATCCAAAAGTCCGGTGGATACTGTTAGCTGATACTAGGATCGGAGGTACCAATCGGTCTGTTGAGAACAATGACTTAATCAAAGATTTCGCTATTGCAAAGATCGACACGCTACCGCGCAGGTCGATCCGAGAACTAACCAGGCGCTGGTGTGAAAGAACCGGAGCTGATAAGGAAAAAACCTTTGCTACAGTAATGGGTCACATAAATAATAGTGACCTGCCTCGCACGGGATATATTGTAACTCTTCTTCTTTGGGCTATTCGTCAAGGTGAAAAGCTTGAGCGAATCAATGAATCCGTGCTGATCATGAATATGGTAGATTATCTTCTCGGAAAGGCAAATTTCCAAAAGGCGCTGGAGAAGGAATTCGATGCGACATCTAAGGAGATCACTCTTCAGTCATTTGCGAGATTTGTTCGAGATCATGGCGGAATAACATCGTCAAATCAGGCCATAACTTTCCTCATCGGTTTCTTTAAGGATCGTGGTCTGGACTATGATGCGAGCGGAGTTCTTGATGCGCTCTGCCGTTGCGGAATACTTATCAAGAGAAATGGGGACGTTTCATTCAAATACAGGTGCTTTCAGGAGTACTTTATTGCTCGACACCTTGATAGCTCAGAGGTACGTCTCAAAGAGGCACTTTTTAATAGGTCATACCTTGGTTTTCAAAGAGAGATAGAATTGTTGGCTGGGCTGAATCGGGAGAACAAAGTCGTTCTTGAAGAACTCTCTTTCCAGTTGGCGACCTATCAACCGAGCTATATTGCCGAAGTCGATATGAAGGCTTTCGATGACGTCGTCGATGAAGAGTCTTCCGTAGGGGTTAGTCGTCGGAAGTTAAAGCAGATTCGCGAAAAGAATCTCACCGCGGATCAGATCGATGATTTGATGGATGCTGCTGAAGCTGAGATTGCGCAAAAGCGAAAGCCGAAGACTGAAAAGGCCGCGCCATCAAAATCCGGTTCTGTTGACTCTGAGGTCTCTTCGACGGTTAGCTCTGCGCATTCAGTGAACACCGCTTCCGATAGTGTGCTTAGCCAACCAAATTTGCATATGGGTGCCTTCATAGCGACGCTGAGCTTGCTTGGAAGAGTTATTCGAAACTCTGAATTTGCAGAGCGTGATTTAAAAATAAAATTGGTTCGCTGCTATGTTTCACATGCAGCAAAGTTTTTTGTTTACGTCAATGGTGTCGTTTCCGATCTTCTCGTGTCAATGGTAGCGTCGATGAAGGAGAGCTCAGATTTTCTTGATCAAGAAAGTGAGCGTGCGCTCAAGTATTTTTTGACTTTGAAAATGATGTCTTTTACGGGCGATCTAGTATCGTCAGACATTGGAGGTTCGAAGTTGATTCCAATTTTTGAAGAGATTCTCGATGCTAATGACATTTCTTTGGCGGAAAAAACGTTTCTCTCTGGTATTCAGCTTGACATAGGAAACGAAGATTGGATGGAGCATTGGGGTCGCCTTGCTATGGAGAGCAAGAAGCGTAGAATAGCTGTTGAATTTCTTGTCAATAAATTATGGACCCATATTCATGAGAAGTTATTAACACCTTCCGAGCGCCGGGACGTTGAGACGATGGCTGCGGATTTGGAAATCACCCTTGGTGCGCACAAACAAACAAAGAGCAGAATTATGCAGCGCATGAGACAAGTGACTGAAAAACATGCTCGCGACCAAGACCGTGATGAATCAGAGGAGTTTGTTCCGTAGAATATAGGTGCTGATGAGTTGACGGTTAGTCGAACATGGGCTGAGCTTTCTTACATTGTCGGAAGAACCCGACATGAGGCGGTGCAGAGAGTAGGCTAGGCTGACGATTAGCGACGGTCGCAACAGCTTCGTTGCATGTTGAAAATGAACGTAAGTCCGCTTTGGGACGACAGCAACCTCCGCAAATGAGTACCGTAGACGTCAATCCAACAGACGCAGCACGTCCAGAACATTCAGGTGTGCGTAGCGTTGAACGCTTCGAATGTCTCTATGCCCACTGACCACCATGATCTGGAGCTGGTTCAGCCCCATGCGCGCGACTTCGGTTATCCGTGAATGGCGCAGCTGGTGGAGCCGAATGTCATCCCCCATGCCAAGCGCTTCGCGCGCCCTGCGTACGGCCTGCGTGACGCTGTAGGCGGCGACTGTGAACAATGGCCTTCCGCCCCCCTCCGCATCTCGCAAGGCGGCCTCTAGAAGCCCTACAGCGCGCGTGGTGAGGGGTACATCCCTGCTACCTTCCTTGCCGTCCACGACTCGAAGAAAACGATCACGAAGATGAAGGTCACTTGGCGTCAACTTCAAGATTTCGCCACGCCGCATGGCAGTCTCGAAAGCAAGTTCGACGATGACGGCCATCTGGGGAGACATCGCCTGCAAGAGGTTTCCGAGTTCGCCCCTGCTGATAACGCGGTCACGTGGCTTGCCTGGCCGTGGGATCGTGAGCAGGTCACATGGATTTGCGAGCCTCAATCCTGTCCTTGCGTGGTACTCCTGATTATACCACTTGAAAACACGCCGGATCATCATCAACTCGTCTCGGCATGTTGTTGACGAGGCCCCCTCGAGGCGAGCCAGCTTGAAAGAATTGACGTCCTGCAAGGTGATCAAATGCATCGGCTTCTGTAGAGAACGATACTTGCAGATGCGGTCAACCCGGTTTGATGCGATCAGTTGCGACGGCTTTCTCTGCAACACCTCGTGACAATAGGCATGTCCAACATCGAGAAAGGAAGGATGTCCGCCTGTCAATTCGCGCTCTCTGGATTCTGCCCATTGGACGGCGGATTCACGCGTCGGATGTGTTGATGAAGCCTGAATTTTCCCTTTGATGCGGATCTGGACGTTCCAGCGTCCTGAGGGAAGTTTGCGAATAGTGGCCATGCTGTGCGCTCCAAATCATGAACGAGTTTGCGCAAGTCCCTGATCTAGAAAGTCGGATTGGCGGTTGCCAAGGTTAGGGTCGTGAGTTCGAATCTCATCGCCCGCTCCAGTTTCAGCATATGTGTCGCAGGTGTCGCAGGGGCTGCCCTTTGCGCCGCTTTGGCTTGGCCCGGCGCAGGTTCCTGCCTATAAGGCCCCGAACCGACCGGAGGCGAAATGATGCGCAAGGCCACCCTCACCCGCAAGACCGCCGAAACCGATATCTCGGTTTCCCTGAACCTTGATGGCAGCGGTGCCCACCAAAACCAGACCGGCGTCGGCTTCTTCGACCACATGCTCGACCAACTGGCCCGCCATTCTCTGATAGACCTGACAGTGACCGCCAAGGGCGATCTGCATATCGACGATCACCACACGGTCGAAGACGTGGGCATTGCCATCGGTCAGGCGCTGACCCAGGCACTTGGCGACAAGCGTGGGATCCGCCGTTATGGCCATTTCAACCTGGCGATGGATGACGCACAGGTGGCATGCGCGCTTGATCTGTCAGCGCGGCCCTATCTGGTCTGGACCCTGCCCTTCCCTACGGCAAAGATCGGTGCGTTTGACACGGAACTGGTGCGCGAATTCTTTCAGGCGTTGGCGACCCATGGCGGCATCACGCTTCATGTCGACCTGATCCATGGGATCAACAGCCACCATATCGCCGAGGCCGCCTTCAAATCAGTCGCGCGGGCGCTGCGCATGGCGGTAGAAACCGACCCACGCATGGCCGGGATTTTGCCTTCGACCAAAGGGGCACTTTGATCCGATGCTGACTGTTCTTGTCGATTATGACAGCGGCAACCTGCATTCTGCCGAGAAAGCCTTTCAGCGCATGGCGCGCGAAACCGACGCAGGCGAAGTCATTGTCACCTCGCACCCCGAAGTTGTTGCCCGCGCCGACCGGATCGTGCTGCCCGGCGATGGGGCCTTTCCAGCCTGCCGTGAAGCGCTCAACCGCTTCACCGGCCTTTTCGAGGCGATTGACGAAGCGGTCATGGCCCGCGCCCGCCCCTTTATGGGCATCTGCGTCGGCATGCAGATGCTGGCTACCAAAGGCCACGAATATCACGACACCGACGGTTTCGGCTGGATCGGCGGCGAGGTCGTCAAGATTGCGCCGGCAGACCGCGCGCTGAAAGTGCCGCACATGGGCTGGAATGATCTGGTGATCGACCGAAGGCACCCGATTCTGGATGGTATCGAAACCGGCCAACATGCCTATTTCGTCCATTCCTACCATTTTCGGGTGTCGGACCCGACCGACCGTCTCGCCCATTGCGACTATGGTGGCGATATTACCGCCATAGTCGGGCGTGACAACATCGTGGGAACGCAGTTCCATCCCGAAAAAAGCCAGTCGACAGGTCTCAGGCTGATCGCCAATTTCCTGAACTGGAAGCCCTGACTCGTGCTATGCGGTCAGATAGCGAGGGTCCGGGGGATCGCTGCCACGAGAGAGGGTTCAGATGCGCGCGATCGCCGTTTTCATGCAAACCATCCACGATGAAGAATCGCTTGCCGACTATCGGGCCAAAGTCATTCACACCCTCGAAGCCTTCGGCGGCAAGTTCCTGGCGCGCGGCGGCCATTTCACGGTCATCGAAGGCACGATGCCCCACGGGCGCATCGTTATGGTCGAGTTTCCATCCCGTGCGCGGGCCGAGGCCTGGTACACCTCGGAAGCCTATCAGGCAATCCTGCCCATGCGCCTGAAGTCGATGGACTGCGATGCCTTCATCATCGACGCCCTCGACTGAGCCACAGTGGCGGGCAAGTGGGCCCGCCTTTCGCAAAACCCGCTATTGCATCCGCGCCCATTCCGAGGCGCGACAGATCATTCCGCCCAGAACGCAGCCGGAAACTGCCAGCGTTTCGCCCGACAGCGCCATTTTCGCATTGTAAGTCTTGTCGCGGTCCGGCGCCCAGACCTTGCCGTTACTATAGGTGCCGTCCCCGTTGGCGACCATATCCCAGACAATCTGCTTGCCGATATTTTCGCTTTCCGTCTCTGCGCCCGTGCTGTCGAAGGACTTCATCAGAACCCCGCACAACTTGTCGCCACAGGGCGCTATCTCGACCTGACCAAAGTTGCCATTGTCGTCGGGTTTGGTTTTCCAAAGCCCTTCCACGGGATCAGCAGACCAGGCGGCCGTCGCCCCGATCACCAGTATCCCCGCCAAAACATATGTCCTCATGACAGTCCTCCCACGGTGTTTGCTGGCATGATTCCCCGCGCATCAGCTTCTGGCAAGTCTAACGTTGCGTAGCTGTGTCGCTTGGCAAAGCCCCGCCGCCTGTGGCAAGAGGCGCGCATCAGACAAAAAGGAAGCGGCCATGATCCTCTACCCCGCCATCGACCTGAAGGACGGCCAGTGTGTGCGCCTGCTGCACGGCGACATGGACAAGGCCACGGTCTTTGGCGACGATCCCGCCGCTCAGGCCGAGGCTTTTCAGTCCGCCGGGTGCGAGTGGCTGCATCTTGTGGATCTGAACGGTGCGTTCGCCGGCTCTCCCGTCAACGCTGCAGCCGTGGAGGCGATCCTCGCCCGGATCAAGGTGCCCGCACAGTTGGGTGGCGGCATCCGCGATATGGCAACCATCCGCATGTGGCTGGACAAGGGCCTGGCCCGCGTCATCCTCGGCACCATCGCAGTAGAAGACCCTGCGTTGGTCCGCGAAGCTGCTCGCGCCTTTCCCGGCAAGGTCGCAGTGGGGATCGACGCGCGCGGCGGGCGTGTCGCCACCAAGGGCTGGGCTACGGAAACCGATGTGATGGTGACCGACCTCGCCCGCAGCTTCGAAGATGCGGGTGTTGCCGCCATCATTTACACAGACATCAACCGTGACGGGGCCATGGCTGGCCCGAATATCGAAGCGACCGAGGCGCTGGCCCGGGCCGTCACCATCCCCGTCATTGCCTCTGGCGGAGTCTCCTCTCTGGCCGACCTGATCGCACTGCGCGAAACTGGCGTGATCGCCGGAGCCATCTCGGGCCGCGCGCTCTATGATGGGGCGATTGATCTGCGCTCTGCCCTCAAGGCCCTGGAATCCTGATCCTCCCTCACCTTTTTCCAAGTATCCTCAGGGGTGAATGCGCCAAAGGCGCAGAGGGGGCAGACAGCCCCCTTCCCCCGCCCATTCCCCCGCGCTAAGGTTGCAACATGCTCAAAACCCGCCTCATACCCTGCCTGGACGTGGCCGACGGGCGCGTCGTCAAAGGCGTGAACTTCGTCGATCTGGTCGACGCTGGCGATCCCGTCGAAGCTGCGCGCGCCTATGACGCTGCGGGGGCGGACGAGCTTTGCTTCCTAGATATCCATGCCACCCACGAAAACCGCGGTACGATGTTTGATCTCGTCACCCGGACCGCCGAACAATGCTATATCCCCCTGACCGTCGGCGGCGGCGTGCGCACGCACGAAGATGTCCGCGCACTTCTGCTGGCCGGGGCCGACAAAGTCAGCTTCAACTCTGCGGCGGTCGCCAACCCCGATGTGGTGCGCGATGCTGCCGACCGCTTTGGCAGCCAGTGCATTGTTGTCGCCATTGACGCCAAGACCGTGGCACCCGGCCAATGGCAGATTTTCACGCACGGTGGCCGCAAACCTACCGGCATAGATGCGGTTCAGTTCGCCCGGACCGTGGCTGCCAAGGGCGCGGGCGAAATCCTTCTCACCTCGATGGACCGCGACGGCACCCGTTCAGGTTTCAACTTGCCCCTTACCCGCGCAATTTCCGATGCCGTCGACATCCCGGTGATCGCCTCGGGTGGGGTCGGCACGCTCGACCATCTGGTCGAAGGCGTGAAGATAGGTGGCGCTTCGGCAGTGCTTGCCGCTTCGATTTTCCATTTTGGCACCTACACGATCCGCGAGGCGAAGGAATACATGGCCTCTGCCGGCATACCGATGAGGCTGACATGAATGCACTCGAACGGCTGGCCGCAACCATCGCCACCCGAAAGCAGGCTGATCCCGAAAGCTCCTGGACCGCCAGACTTTTGGCAAAAGGCCCGGAAAAATGCGCCGAGAAGTTCGGGGAAGAGGCCATCGAAGCGATCATCGAGGTGGTCAAGGGTGACCAAGCCCGTCTGACCTCTGAAGCCGCGGACGTTCTTTATCACCTGCTGGTCATGCTGGCCGCGCGCGATGTCTCTTTGGCTGACGTTCTGGCAGAGCTTGAGCGGCGTGAAGGCACCTCCGGCCTTGACGAAAAAGCCTCTCGCCCCTGACCAGCGCCAAAAATCTTCTGACAAGATTTTTGGAAAGGATCTTGTTTCAAAATCCTTGGCATTTATCCTGCAAGGCTGCGCTCGATCCTGGGGTAAAGCCGCGCCAGGGTCACGCCCCGCACCACCAGCAGCACCATCAGCGCCAGCCAAAGCCCATGATTGCCCCATAGCAGCGGCAACAGCCCGACAGCCGGCACATAGAAGATCAGCGTGACCAGCATCGCATTGCGCATGTCGCGCGTCCGTGTTGCGCCAATGAATATTCCATCCAGCATCCAGCATGTAATCCCGATCAACGGCGCCAGCGCCACCCAGGGCAACCAATCCCGCGCGCCCGCCCGAACGAAGGGCTCCGTCGTCAAAAGGTCAATCAGGACCGGCCCGCCAAACCAGAAGGCAAGGCTCAGCACAACCGCGCCACCCGCGCCCCACTGACTCGTGACCCAGGCAGACTGGCGCAGGGCTACGATTGACCGCGCGCCCACCGCCTGCCCAATCAGCGATTCTGCAGCGAAGGCGAAGCCGTCCAGTGCAAAGGCTGTGATTTCCAGGAACTGCAACAAGACCTGATTGGCTGCCTGTGTCACTTCACCAAAGCCCGCGCCCAAGAAGACAAAACTTGTGAAAGCACCTTGCAAGATGACCGAGCGGATCATGATATCCTGATTCACGTTGGCCATGCGCAGCAGTTTCATCCGGTCGAATATGCGTAGCCGGTTGCGCCATTGCCCATCCATGAACCCGTCGCGGCACAGGAAAAGCCCTGCCAACAGCCCTGACCATTCGGCGATCAGTGTTGCGATCGCCGCCCCTTGCACACCCCAGCCCAGAAACAGCACAAACCAAAGCGCCAGCGCGATGTTCAGGCTGTTCATGCCAACCTGACTCAGGACAATCCCATAGGTCCGTTCGCGACCGATCAGCCAGCCATTGATCGCGTAAAGCGCGATGGTCGCGGGTGCGCCCCAGACACGGATCGCCAGATAGGCGCGCGTCAATCTTTCCACCTCTTGCGTCGCCGGCGCCAGCGCGAACGCCGCACCAAACAGCAAGGCTTGCATCAGGATCAACCCCAGGCCTACGGTCAGACCGACCAAAACTGCACGGATCAGAATTGCGCCGCATTCGGCGTCATCCCCCGCTCCGTGCGCTTGCGCCGCAAGCCCGGATGTTCCCATCCTCAGGAAGCCGAAGATCCAGTAGAACGTAAGCAGGATGACGGAACCCAGCCCCACGGCGGCAATTGGTGCCGCCTGTCCCAGCTGTCCGACCACACCGGTATCGACCGCGCCCAGCAAAGGCACTGTGGCGTTCGACAGAACGATCGGCAGCGCAATCTTCAGCACGCGACGATGGGTTATCGGTTCACTCATGCGCCTTGCTATCGCCGACAGGCATCAGGAAGTGGCCGGTCGCCTGCGCAAACAGCCGCGATCGGTTGTCCTGCCATGCCTCGACATGAACCGACGCGTAGCGGCGCCCCGACCGGTTCACGCGTGCACGTGCGTAAGCATCGCGCGGCAAACCGGTGCGCAGATAGTCCACAGTGAAATCGATAGTCTTGGGCAACCGCGGCGCCGTGGTGGCGACCGGGTCAATAAGGCCGTTTTCCATATCTTCCCAGATCAGCGACCAACTGAGTTCAACAATTGCCGTCACCTCCAGAAAGGCTGCAGTGACACCTCCGTGCAGCGCGGGCAACATGGGATTACCGATCAGCTTGTCATCAAAATGCAGGATTGCGGTCAGTTCATCCCCTCGCCGGTCGAAGTCAATTCCCAGAAAACTGATGTAGGGTACGCGACCGACCAAGGCGCGCAACACCGTGTCCCTGCGTTCCTTGACCACCTGAACGGGTTCAGGTCGTTGTTTGCCCCCACTGGTCTTGCCGTTCATGTCGGCCCTTCCTTGCGTTCGATCGTAAAGGCCCCGGTCGCCGTTGCAACAATGCGGCTTTCGTCACCGTCATGCGCAATGGCGCGCACAAAGGCCACCGTCCGGGTCACATGGTAACACTCCGCCCGTGCGAAGATCCTTTGCCCCGGCGTGGCCGGGCGCATGTAGTCAATGCGAAGGTCAAGTGTCGCCGTGCCGTCTGCCGCAGTCGGATGGCTTAAGACCGCCGCTCCGCAGGTCGTGTCCATCAACGTCGAAACCGCGCCGCCATGGATCACTCCGGTTTCCGGGTCGCCCACCAGGCGCAGATCATACGGCATGGAAATGGCTGCCATCCCCGCGCCGATGTCTTCCAGTCGCAGCCCCAATGCCCGCGCTTGCGGCAAAGCATCGACAAACTTGCCAGCAATCAGGCGTTTCTGCGCGTCCATGCCCTGTTCTTTCGATAGCGTCCGGATCGGGTTAGCGGTGCCGCAACGTCCGCGCAAGGCCCCCACGCAGCCTCGCGCGCTTTACAGTTGACCTGCATGTCCTTGCTGCAGAAAATCATGCGGTTACTTTAGCATCAAAAAGGCGGCGCAGGAGATTGCGATGACAGAGGCTCCTCTTTCTTTCAAAGAGATGTGCAGCCGTTTTGAGGTGACACCACGGACCTTGCGCTATTACGAGTATATCGAACTGCTTTCCCCGGCGCGCGACGGTCGGTCCAGACTATACGGCCCACGCGATGTCGCGCGGATGACGCTGATCCTGCGCGGTAGGCGCTTTGGCTTCAGCCTCGAAGAGATTCGCCAGTGGTTGCTGCTCTATGATCAGAAGGGGTCGCAAGAGCAGGCAACAGCGTTCTTGCGGCTGGCGGATCGGCAATTGGCCGAACTGCAACGCCAGCGCCATGAACTGGATGAAACGATCGCAGATCTCAATGCCCTCAGAATGGCGACTCAGGCCAATTCGCTTGGCTGATGGCAATGCGCCGCTTGTTAGCATTGGGTGCTAAATCCTGACGCGACGACAGAAAGTTCTGCCAGTGCGCGTGGTTTGGCAATGACGTTTCGTCGTGCGTGTTTTGACGTGACGTTACGCTTACCTTAACGTCATCTGCCCTTGTATGGTTGTTGCATTGAACTGCATCTGCGGGGCCATGACGGTACCCAGATGAGAGGAAAGCGACGTGAGTGAAGAGTTGATGACCATTCGCGCAATGTGCGAAGCGTTTGGCGTAACCCCCAGAACCTTGCGGTTCTACGAACAGAAAGAATTGCTGTTTCCGCTGCGCGAAGGGCAAAAGCGCCTTTTTTCCCGCCGCGACCGCGCCCGGCTGAAACTTGTCATGCGTGGCAAACGCTTTGGCGTCAGCTTGGAAGAAATCAGACAGATTCTGGATTTGCATGACATGGCCAGCCAGAAGCATCTGCAACTGCCCCGCACGCTTGAGATCGCCGAGCGTCGCCTCGATGAAATGAAAGCCCAGCGGGCCGAACTTGAACAGGGCATAGCTGAACTGACTGACCTGATCATGCAAGGCCGCGACTGGCTGAAAAGCGACGGCTCGCAAAACGCCGCCTGAAAGTTTGACCACCGAAAGGACTTCCGATGCCGCACTACAATGCCCCGACCCGCGACCTTCAGTTCGTCTTGCACGACATGTTGGGTGTCAGCGCAGGGCAAGTGCCTGGCTACGAAGACCTTCTGGCAGATTTCACTTCGGCAGTGCTGGAAGAGGCTGGCAAGATCGCGCGTGACGTGCTGGCCCCTCTCAACTTAAGCGGGGATCAGGAAGGCTGTCGGCTGGAAAACGGGATAGTCCGCACGCCCAAGGGCTTCAAGGCTGCCTTCGACATGATGAAGCAAGGCGGCTGGACAGCACTTGACTGCGATCCGGCCTTTGGTGGCCAAGGCATGCCCTATGTGATGGCCACTGCGGTTGGCGAGATCTTCGTTTCGGCCAACATGGCGTTCAACATGTATCAGGGCCTGACCCACGGTGCCTATTCGGCGATTTACTCCCATGGAACCGAAGAACAGAAAGCCACCTATTTGCCGAAGATGGTCGCCTGTGACTGGACGGGCACCATGAACCTGACCGAACCGCATTGCGGCACCGATCTGGGGCAGTTGCGCACCAGGGCCGAAGTTCAGCCTGATGGCAGCTACAAGATCACCGGCCAAAAGATTTTCATCTCGGCCGGCGATCATGATCTGGCGGAAAACATCATCCATCTGGTCTTGGCTAGGGCCCCTGGCGGCGGCGAAGGTACAAAGGGGATTTCGCTGTTCATCGTGCCGAAGTTTCTGATCAATGCCGACGGGTCATTGGGCGCGCGCAACGGCGTTTCGGTCGGCAAGATCGAGAAAAAGATGGGTATCCACGGCAATGCCACCTGCGTGATGAACTATGACGGGGCAACCGGCTACTTGCTGGGTGAACTCCACAAAGGCATGCGCGCCATGTTCACCATGATGAACGAGGCCCGATTGGGTGTCGGCCTGCAGGGCTATGCGGTGGCCGAGGCCGCATATCAGAACGCGCTGGCCTATGCCAAGGACCGGCTTCAGGGCCGTGACGTGACCGGCGTGAAAAACCCCAGCGGGCCGGCCGATCCGCTGATTGTCCATCCCGACATCCGCCGCAACCTGATGGATCAGAAAAGCTTCATCGAAGGGGCGCGGGCCTTCACGCTTTGGGGCGCTTCGCTGATCGACCGCGGGCATCTGGCAAATGATACGGCGGCTGAAGGGTTGGTGTCGCTTCTCACGCCGGTGATCAAGGGCTTCCTCACTGACAAGGGGTTTGACTGCGCCGTTCAGGCCCAGCAGATCTTCGGTGGCCACGGCTATGTCGAAGATCAGGGAATGAGCCAGTTCGCCCGCGATGCACGGATCACCATGATCTATGAAGGGGCCAATGGAGTTCAGGCTCTGGACCTTGTCGGTCGCAAACTGGCGCAAGACGGCGGCAAACACGTGATGGCCTTTTTTGAGATGGTGAAAGCCTTTATCAAGGACAACGAAAACGATGCGGCGCTGAAGGCCCCTTTCCTTGATCCGCTAAAGGCCGCGTCGAAGGATCTGCAGACCGCTGCGATGTACTTCATGCAGAACGCTGTGAAAAATCCAAATGCCGCACTCGCAGGGTCGTATGACTTCATGCACCTGTTCGGACACGTCTGTCTGGGCCTGATCTGGGCGCGTACGGCAAAGGCCGCTCAGGCGGCGCTGGCTTCGGGAACGACGGACCCGGTTTTTTATGAAACCAAGTTGGTGACGGCCCGCTATTACATGGCCCGCCAACTGCCCGCGACTGCGCTGCATCTGGCGCGCATCCTGTCGGGAGCCGAACCGGTTATGGCCCTTTCGGTCGACGCGTTCTAAACTTGGCGTGCGGCCACCGAAAGGACCAAAGATGCCCAAACGCCTGCGCCTGACCCGCCGGTTCACCGTGGCCATGACCAATGACGCGCACCGGACCCTGTTCCGGTTCGCCGAAGAGGCTGGCCTTTCGGTTGACGAGGCGCTGACGTTCTTCTTTGAACATTTTGGTTCAGTCACTCACGCCGAAAACCTGCGTCACCGGCTGCGCCTGTTCAAGGCCGAACTGGATGACCGAAAGGCCTGAACGCCGCAGTGCCCCGATTCGTGCAACACTTTGTAACCGATACGATTTTCAACCTGACCACCCTATGCTGTTCCGCTAGTCTTTCCACAATCCGACCATTGTGATCTTCAGAAGGGGCCTCGCAAATGACGGCAAAGCTTTACTGCTTCGGTGAAAGCGGCAACGCCTACAAGGCAGCCCTGACAATGACGTTGGCCGGTTATGACTGGGAACCCGTCTTCGTCGATTTCTTCAATGGCGAAGCCCGCGCCGAACCGTTCCGGAAGATCAACCCGATGGGCGAAGTGCCTGTGCTGATTGACCGGGATCTCATCCTTACCCAGTCCGCGCTGATCCAACTGCATACTGTCGAACAGACCGGCCGCTTCGGCGGCATCGGCAAGATGGCCGAACGCGAAGTCACGCGCTGGCTTTTGTGGGACAATCACAAATTCTCGGGCCAGATCGGCGCCACCCGCTTTTTGATGAACTTCCTTTCGCCAGCCAGACGCCCGGCCGAGGTGATCGCCTTCCAGCAAGGCCGCCTCAAGGTCGCTTATGGCATCCTGAATGATCATCTGTCTGACCGCGACTGGGTGGCCGACCTCAACCCGACCATCGCCGACTTTGCCTGTTGTTCCTATCTTTATTACCCCGAACCCTTCGGGTTTGACCGTGCCGACTGGCCCCATATCGACCGCTGGCTTGACCGGATCGCGGCCCTGCCCGGCTGGAAACATCCCTATGATCTCATGCCCGGAAATCCATCTGACCGCGCAGCGAAGGGGTGACGGGTCCGCGCCGCAGCGTCACACAAGACAAAGGCTGACGCGCAGGTAAACTGTCACCTGAATTTCGTCGTGGGCGCCTTCGAATCGCGCGCGGCAAAAAGGAGAGGACGCCATGACCGAAGCTTACATCTATGATGCCGTTCGCAGCCCGCGCGGCAAGGGCCGCCCCGACGGCGCCCTGCACGAGGTGACATCGGTGGCACTCTCGGCCCGCATCCTGAATGCTGTGAAGGATCGTAACGGGTTGGAAGGTCACGCAGTCGAGGATGTGATCTGGGGCAATGTCACGCAGGTGGGCGAACAGGGCGGATGTCTGGCCCGATCAGCCGTTCTGCTCTCGGACCTCGATCAAAGCATCCCCGGCCTTGCCATCAACCGCTTTTGCGCCTCGGGGATGGAGGCGGTGAACCTTGCCGCCAATCAGGTGAAGGGCGGCGCCGGTCAGGCCTATATCGCTGGCGGAGTCGAGATGATGGGCCGCGTTGCCATGGGGTCCGACGGGGCGGCAATCGCGGTTGACCCCGCGCTGGCGATGAAAACCTATTTCGTCCCGCAAGGCATTTCCGCAGACATCATCGCCACCGAATACGGCTTTACACGCGAACAAGCCGACGCGTTCGCCGTGGAAAGCCAGCGCCGCGCTGCCGAAGCCTGGGCCGACAACCGTTTCACAAGGTCCATCGTCCCGGTGAAGGATCAGAACGGCCTGACGATCCTCGACCGCGACGAATATATGCGTCCCGGCACCGACATGGCGGCTTTGGGCAAACTTGACCCGTCCTTCAAGGGCATGGGCGAGGTGATGCCCGGCTTCGACAAGATCGCCCTGATGAAATATCCACATCTGGAACGGATCAACCATATCCACCACGCGGGCAATTCGTCCGGCATCGTCGATGGGGCGGCCGCGATCCTGATCGGCAACGCCGATTTCGGCCGCGCGCACGGCTTGAAACCCCGCGCCCGCATCCGCGCCACCGCCAAGATCGGCACCGACCCCACCATCATGCTGACCGGCCCGGTGCCGGTGACCGAAAAGATCCTGAAAGACAGCGGCATGTCGATCAGCGACATCGACCTGTTCGAGGTGAACGAGGCCTTCGCTTCTGTGGTCCTGCGCTTCATGCAGGCCTTCGACGTGGACCCTGCCCGCGTCAATCCCAACGGCGGCTCGATCGCAATGGGTCACCCGCTGGGGGCCACCGGCGCCATCATCATCGGCACCCTGCTGGACGAACTGGAGCGCACCGGCAAATCGACCGGCCTTGCGACGCTGTGCATCGCGTCTGGCATGGGGGCCGCCACGATCATCGAAAGGATCTGAGGCCCCCGCCCTCTCCCTCCCCCACAAGGGGGGAGGGAAGCGCCTTTCCGGCAACGGGCGGGCAAAAGGAACGCAACCCGTCCTGCCCCCTCCCCCCTTGTGGGGGAGGGGTAAGGGGGGACGAAGGAGGAATGAAATGCCGATCATCGACCAGACCAAATGCCCGGTAAAGACCAGCTCGATCTATCCCGAGCCCTACGCCTCGATGATGAAGGGGCGCTCTTCTTTGCGCCTTGGCGACGCGGGCGGGCTGACGCAGTTCGGCGCCAATCTGGTGATGCTGGAACCCGGGGCGCTTTCCAGCCTGCGCCATTGGCACCTGCATGAGGACGAATTCGTCATAGTGACCGAAGGCGAATGCACCCTGATCCAGGACGAGGGTGAAACGGTCATGCACCCGGGGGATTGCGCGGCCTTCCCGGCGGGCAACCCCAACGGTCACCAATTCATCAACCGTAGCGACAGGCCCGCAAAATTCCTTGTCATCGGCACCAAAGCTCCCCGCGAAGTGGCAACCTATTCCGACGTTGACCTGCGGGTCGAGATGGAAGCAGGCCGCGCCCGCTTCACCTACAAGGACGGCAGTGATTGGGCGGGGCCGCGCTGATGCCCAAACTCGCCCCGCCACCCTTCCAGCATGAAGCTGATACCGTCCACCCAATTCTGGGCGGCGGAATCGGCCCTTATGCCTATCAGCTTCTGTCCGACCCAGGTGGCCTGACCCAGTTCGGCGCCTTCATCGAGGAATTGCCGCCCGGATCAACCTCCGGTCGTCGCCACTGGCACCAGCATGAAGATGAGATGATCTACATGCTATCGGGGAAGGTGGTCCTGGTCGAAGACGCAGAGACTATGCTTTGCCCCGGCGACGTAGTTTGCTGGCCCGCTGGGCACCCTGTCGGGCACCGGCTCGACAACCGCTCTGATACCCCGGCCAGCTATCTGGTCATTGGCACCCGCAGCGTGCGCGATGTCATTCACTACACCGATCACGATCTGATCACCCATAAGGAAGGCTCGTCCCGGCGCTATCTGCACCGCGACGGCACAGTCTACCCCAAGAGGAGCGAGCAATGACCGATTTCACCTATGCCGTCGACGCCGATGGCGTTGCCATAGTCACATGGGATGTGAAGTCCAAGTCGATGAATGTATTGAATCTGGAGGCGGCAGCCGAATTGAACGCCCTCATCGACCGAGCCATCTCCGATGAGGCCGTCAAAGGGGTGATCCTTACCTCGGGCAAGAAGGATTTCGCCGGAGGGATGGATCTGAACATCATCGCCCGGATGAAGGAAAGCGCGGGCGACGACCCGGCGCGGGGCCTGTTCGACGGGATCATGAATTTTCACCGGCTCGAACGAAAGATCGAGCTGATGGGAATGGATCTGAAGACAAAAAAGGGCGGCAAACCGATCGTCGCCGCCCTGCCCGGCACCGCGCTGGGGATCGGCCTGGAAATCCCGCTGTCTTGCCATCGGATCATCGCTGCCGACAATCCCAAGGCCAAGATCGGCCTGCCGGAAATCCTTGTCGGCATCTTCCCCGGTGCGGGCGGAACGACGCGGCTTGTCCGGAAACTGGGGCCGATGGCCGCATCGCCCTTCCTTCTGGAAGGCAAGCTGTCCGATCCAAGGGCGGCCAAGGCCGCCGGGATCATTGACGAGGTGGTGCCCGCGGATCAGCTTCTGGCCCGCGCAAAGGAATGGGTTCTGGCCGCGACTCCCCCCGACCGGGTCAAACCCTGGGACGACAAGGGCTACAAGATGCCCGGCGGCGCCCCCTATCATCCGGCGGGCTTCATGACCTTCATCGGCGCCTCGGCCATGGTCAACGGCAAGACGATGGGCGTCTATCCGGCAGCCAAGGCGCTGCTCAGCGCGGTCTATGAGGGGGCTTTGGTGCCCTTCGACACCGCACTGAAGATCGAGGCGCGCTGGTTCACTCATGTCCTGATGAATCCGTCATCCGCAGCTATGATCCGCTCGCTCTTCATCAACAAAGAGGCGCTGGAAAAGGGCGCGAACCGGCCTAAGGTCGCCGATCAGACGGTGCGGAAAGTGGGCATCCTGGGTGCCGGGATGATGGGCGCGGGCATCGCTTACGTCTCGGCCTTCGCCGGGATCGAGGTGGTGCTGATCGACGCCAGCCAAGAAGCTGCAGACCGCGGCAAGACCCACAGCGAAAGCATCCTCGACAAGGGCATGAAGCGCGGCAAGGTCACCGCGGAAAAGAAGGCCGAGGTTCTGGGCCGCATCACCGCTACCACCGACTATGCCGCCTTGTCCGGCTGCGATCTTGTGGTCGAGGCGGTGTTCGAGGATATGAAGATCAAGGCCGCAGTGACCGCCAAGGCTGAAGCCGTCCTGCCAGCCGACGCAATCTTCGCCTCCAACACCTCGACCCTGCCCATATCCGATCTGGCGAATGCATCGAAGCGCCCTGCGCATTTCATCGGAATCCACTTCTTCAGCCCGGTCGACAAGATGATGCTGGTCGAGATCATCAGGGGCCGGGAAACCGGGGATACCGCCGTGGCCAAGGCGCTAGACTTCGTGCGCCAGATCAGGAAGACCCCGATCGTCGTCAATGACGCCCGCTTTTTCTATGCCAACCGCTGCATCATTCCTTACATCAACGAAGGCATCCGCATGGTTGCCGAAGGGGTGGAACCGGCGCTGATAGAGAACGGCGCGAAACTTCTGGGCCTGCCGCTCGGGCCGCTGCAGCTTGTGGATGAAACCTCGATCGACCTTGGGGTGAAGATCGCCAAGGCCACCAAGGCTGCGATGGGTGACGCCTATCCAGACAGCGCCGTTGACACGGTTCTTTTTGCCATGGCCGATCAGGGCCGCCTTGGGCGGAAAGCCAACGCGGGCTTCTATGCTTATGACGCCACCGGCAACCGTCTTGGCCTTTGGGAGGGGCTTGAAACTGCGTACCCGACCGCAGCCGACCAGCCCGACCTTTCAGAGGTCCAGCACCGCATGCTGTTCGCACAGGTGCTGGAGGCCGTTCGCGCGCTAGAGGAGGGCGTGCTGGAAGACATCCGCGAGGGTGACGTGGGCGCCATCCTCGGCTGGGGCTTCTGCCCCTGGTCGGGCGGGCCTTTCAGCTGGCTCGACATCATCGGCACCCCTCAGGCAGTCGAGCTTTGCGACCGGCTTGAAGCAAGGCATGGCCCCCGCTTCTCTGCCCCGAAGCTTCTGCGCGACATGGCCCTGAAGAACGAACGCTTCTACGAGCGCTTCGGCACACAGCTCAAAGCCGCCTGATGCCAGTGCTGTGGCCGGACGGGTGTTTCGAAGCTCCCTCCGGCCCTTTCAGCCATCGAAACCATATCCGAATCTTGCAATATCATCGGCGCATAGCTCTGCCAGCAGAACTGCATCGGAATCTGAGTAACAGGTCCGGTAATCCCGCGGACGTTCGCTTTGATTGACCCGCGCCAGCGGGGTCAGCCGAAAGCCCAAATGGTCCTCCAGCGGCACAAGATCCTCGTCAAGATGTTCCAGCCGCGCGCAAAGGCTGGCATGATACTGACCGTCAGCCCCTTGCAGATATGCAGCTGCGGGCCAACGGCGGAAACTGTCCTGCATCAGTGGGTGCCGCAGGAAATCGCTGAAGTCCAGCGACCGTGCCAGCGCCACGGCCTGATGGTTGAAACCCTGCCCCTTAAGCCAATGGTAATAGCTGACCATCCGGTCCCAGGGGTTTCGCACAAGCGTGAAGATGAAGAAATCGTCCAGTTCTTCAGATGCTACCAGCCCGTCTATTTCGGCCAGCGTGGAATGTTTCCATAAGCGGCCTGCCGTCGTCAGCCCTTTTTGCCGACCTGCCCGCGCCCGTGCCTTGGGTGTATCGCCTACGAGTACGTCATCCTTCATTGCCCGCGCTTCCAGCGCTAGCGACAAGGCGGTGCCCCCGGTCTTGGGAATATGGATAAAGATATAGTGGCGCCCGCGCGACAGGATCACGGCTTAGCGCCCCCGCAAGGCAATGATCATGCCAGCGGCAAAGATCATCCCCATGCCAGCCACTGCCTGCAAGCTGATCAACTGCCCCCACAGCGCCCATGACCAGAATGCACTCATCGGCAGGATCACATATTCGAAAACCGCCACCCGGCTAGCCTCGGCCATCTGATAGGCCTTGACCATCAAGCCGATCGCCAAAAGCGATCCTGCGGCCTGAACAAAGGTCCAGAACAGGAAATCGGCGGTGGGCCAGACAGCCCCACGCAACACAAACCCGTCAACACCCGCGGGAACCTCGGGCTGCCAAAGGGCCAACACGCCGATTCCGATCAGCCCAAAACAACCCAACGCCAGAAAGAAACCCATCAGCAATGTTTCGGCACTTTCGCCGTGGCACCACTCGCGCGTGGCGATATTGCCCAACGCATAAAGCGCCCCTGCTGCAATAGGCAGAACCATCGTCGCGCTGATCCCTGTCCCTTGCCCGATCCCAAGGACCATCAGTGCGCCTGCAAAACCAATCCCAACGGCCACAACGCGAAACGGGCCAATTGCGTGTCCGTAGGCGAACCGCGAGATCAGCAGAACAAAGATCGGGGCCGTGAACAGGCCTGCAGCAACCTCAGCAACACTGAGAAAGGCCAGACAGCCAAAATAGACCATCATGGTAAAGCCGTGGATCAAGCTGCGCGCCAGCACCGCACCGGGCCTTTTGGGCCGAAGACTCAGGCCCATCGGCTTGGCCAAAACAAGCGTGATCAGTCCGGCAAAAAGACTGCGTGTCGCATGAAACTGCCAAAGCCCGCCGTCCGCCGCGATTTCGCGAACAAAATTGTCGGTAAACCCGATAATGAAAGCATATATCAGGATGAAGCCAGCCGCACGCAGTGTGCGGTTCTTCGCAAGGGGTTCAGCGGCTATGGCGGCGGCGGTCATGAACGTTCCGATGTCGGTTTAAAGCCACTAGATTTGGCCTTGTCCCTCAATAATCATGTCCTTGACCGACATGCCATAGCAAGGGAGCGCAGTAATGGGTTGGCTTGAGGATGAAAGTGGCCTTGGCAGATGTGACGCGAACCATGTGGCGCTGACGCCCCTGTCATTCCTTGCGCGGGCTGCAAACGTGTTCAGCAACCGGACTGCACTGGTTTACCGGCAGAACCGATGGACCTACCTTCAGATGCATGGCCGGGTAAGCCAACTGGCATCGGCGCTGATCCGTGCTGGCATCCAGCCTGGCGATGTGGTTGCCACGTTGCTGCCCAACATTCCCGCCCATGCCGAGGCGCATTTTGGCGTGCCGGCCGCAGGTGCCATCCTGAATTCGATCAACACCAGGCTAGAAGCCGATACTGTGACCTATATCCTTGGCCATGGGGGCGCGAAGCTGATCCTTGTCGATACAGCCCTCCTGTCGCTGGCCGAAAAATCCATCTCCGCCCTGACCACCCCCGCTCCAAAGATCATCGAGGTCCCGGATCCCGAAGCGGGTTTCCCCGCAAGCGGGCGCTATCCCGACTATGACAGTTTTCTCGCCAGCGGCGATCCGAACGCCCCTTGGATCTTGCCGAAGGATGAATGGGAAAGCATCGCGCTGAACTATACATCCGGGACGACAGGGCGCCCAAAGGGCGTGGTCTACCATCACCGCGGTGCCTATCTTTCGGCCCCGGCCAATGCCATCGGTTGGCGGATGCAGCTTTTTCCAGTCTACCTGACTATCGTCCCCCTGTTCCACTGCAACGGCTGGACCCATACATGGATGATGCCGATGGTGGGCGGAAAGCTCGTATGCTGCCGCGACATCACCGCCAGGGCAATCTATGACGCCATCGCAGACGAAGGTGTCACTCACTTCGGCGGCGCGCCTATCGTGTTGAACACCATCATCAATGCCCCGGACAGCGACCGCCGCACCTTTGACCATGTGGTCGAGGTGTTCACGGCCGGCGCCCCGCCGCCAGCAGCGACTCTGGCGGCCTTTGAACCCCTGGGGTTCAACGTGACCCAGGTCTACGGGCTGACCGAAACCTATGGTCCCGCCGTTGAATGCCTGTGGCAATCCGAATGGGATAGCGCCACGGGATCCGACCGGGCAGCGCTAAAGGCGCGCACCGGCATTGCAATGGCCATGATGGAAGGCGCCGAGGTACATGACTCGCAAGGTCAACCCGTGCCGCATGACGGCGAGGCAACCGGAGAGATTGCCATGCGCGGCAATCTGGTGATGAAGGGCTATTACAAGAACCCCGAAGCCACTGCAGAAGCCTTCAGGGGCGGTTGGTTCCGGTCGGGCGACATCGCCTTCCAGCATCCGGACGGATATCTGAAGGTCACAGATCGTGCCAAGGACATCATCATTTCAGGGGGCGAGAACGTCTCCTCGGTCGAAGTCGAATCGGCGCTGATGCACCATCCTGCCGTCTCGCTGTGTGCCGTCGTCGCCAAGCCTGACGAAAAATGGGGCGAAGTGCCCTGCGCCTTTGTCGAACTGAAAACAGGGGCCAGTGCCACCGAGGCAGATCTTATCACCTTCGCCCGCAGCCGTCTTGCAGGCTTCAAGACACCGAAACGGGTGGTCTTCTGTGAATTGCCCAAGACCTCGACCGGCAAGATCCAGAAATTCGAACTGCGCGCCGTGGCGAAGTTGCTTTAGGGGCATTGCCGTCAAGCTGGGTCACCTGCGACTGGCGCGGATTGTTCCCGCGTCCGTCCTCCGCTAGTCTGCGAAAAAGGCAACAAAGAGCAGCACTCCGCCTCATGACGGCGCTCAACCAATATCAGCGTCTGGAATGCCCCGGTCTTTGGCGCGAAACGCCCGAGACCCAGCGGCGTGAGGTCATCGTAACCTTCGGCGACGCAACCCTGATCCTCAGGGAAAGCCCCAGCGAACGGGCACTGACCCATTGGTCGCTGCCCGCGCTGATCCGTACCAATCCGGGCATGATGCCCGCCCTGTTCAAGCCCGGGCCCGAATCCGCAGAAGAACTGGAGATAGACGACGAAACCATGATCGCGGCCATCGCCAAGGTCCACACGATCATCGCCGCGCGTCGCCCCAGGCCTGGCCGCCTGCGCGGGGCGCTGATGCTTTCGGTAGCGCTGGCTACGGCTGCGGTTGCGCTTCTTTGGCTGCCCGGCGCTATGATAACTCACACAGCCTCGGTTCTGCCCGAAACAACACGCGGTGAAGTCGGAAAAGCGATTCTCGAGGATCTGAAACGTCTTACCGGAACCCCTTGTGTCGGCACCGATGGATCGCCGGCTTTGCAGGAACTGAGTGACCATCTGGGCATCGGCACTCTCGTTGTGCTGCCTGAAGGGCTGAAAACTGCCCTGCATTTGCCGGGGGGAATTATTGCCGTCGGACGCCCGCTGGTTGAAGATCATGACAGCCCAGAGGTTGTAGCGGGCTTCATCCTTGCCGAACTGCTGCGCGCCGAAAGTTCAAATCCACTGCGCGAGGCATTGGCCTATGCGGGCCTGCGCGCCACGTTTGGGCTGTTGACTACCGGGCAGGTGCCCGGACAGGCCCTTTACGGCTATGGCGAGCAAATCCTGACACGGGCGCCCGCTGCGGTGTCCGACGCGGCATTGCTGAAACGTTTTGAAACTGCCGGTGTCGGCTCGTCAGCCTATGCCTATGCATTGGACGAGACTGGCCAGACCACCCAGGGACTTATCGCTGCCGATCCTTTTGCGCAGGACCCTCCGCCCTTCCCTCTGTTGAATGATACCGACTGGGTCGCACTTCAGGGGATCTGCAGCAGCTAGGATCAGGGCCGCGCAAATGCTTCGGGATATCGGGCGCGCAGCTTCCCAAGCGCAGTGGCCGTAGCAGCCCGGTCGTCAAACGGCCCCGCAAGAACCGCAATGAAGCGGCCCTTCTTGACCGGGACAGTCACTACTGAATACCCCATTTCCTTCAATGCCTTCGCTTGGGCCTCGGCATTGGCAACCCGGGCAAAGGCTCCGATCTGCACCCAGTAACCGTTGGGCAAGGTGGCGGGCTTCGTCGGTTCCTCTTGGGCCGGGCCTTCATCTGTTGCTTCGTTCGCAGCCGCCGGCTCGGAAGCTGGCTGCAAGGGGGTGCAGACCTGCGTCCCATCTGCCGCCAGCAATGCCACCCAGCCAACAGCGCCATTGAAGACCACGCGCTGAAAAATGCAGCCTTGGCTGTCAATATATTCACGCCCGGCATATTCTGCTGGCGGCATCTCTGCAAATACGGGCTGCGCCACTGCCAAGCCCCACAGAACCGCCCCTGAAACCGCCGCTATTGCCGCATGGTTCTTCATCGTTCACTCCGGACTCGCCCTTTGGGCCTATCCTTACTTCGTCCCGAACATCCGGTCGCCGGCATCGCCCAGACCTGGGACGATATAGCCGTGGTCGTTCAGATGGCTGTCCAGCGCCGCCGTCACGATCGGCACATCTGGATGCGCCTCTTTCATCCGCGCCACCCCTTCCGGGGCCGCCAGCAGACACATGAAACGGATGTTCTTCGCCCCCGACTTTTTCAAAAGATCAATCGCAGCAACCGAAGAATTGCCGGTGGCCAGCATCGGATCAAGCGCGATGGTCAGACGGTCCTTCAGATCCGGCACCTTGTAATAATACTGCACCGGTTGCAGTGTCTCGGGGTCACGATAAAGGCCCACGAACCCGACCCGCGCCGCCGGGATCAGCTCCAGCACCCCGTCCAGCAGCCCGTTCCCAGCCCGCAGGATCGAAATCAGCGCCAGCTTCTTGCCGTCAATCATCGGCGCATCCATTTCGCACAGGGGCGTCTCGATACGCTTCGTGGTCATCTCCATCTCGCGCGTGACTTCATAAGCCAGAAGCTGGCTGATTTCCCGCAGCAGCCGCCGGAATGAATTGGTCGAGGTTTCCTTCTCGCGCATCAGCGTAAGTTTGTGCTGCACCAAAGGGTGCCTCACCACGGTCAAATGTTCACGCATGCGCGGCCTCCAGCGTCTTGATGATCCTCGTCCGTGTATCGCCATCACAGAAGGCCGCGTCAATCGACGCACGCGCGATGGAATGAAAAACCCCGGCGTCCCAGTCAAACGCCTCGGCCAGCCGGTCATATTCATGCGCCATCGTGGTGTGAAAGAAGGGCGGATCGTCAGTGGAAATGGTCACCTTCACGCCACGTTCGCGTAACTGGTGAATCGGATGCTGTCGCCAGCCCGTGTAAAGACCCAAGACGATGTTCGATCCGGGGCAAATTTCCAATACGATCCCCTGTTCGGCGATCTGATCGACCAGCGCCATATCCTCGATGGCACGCACCCCATGACCGATCCGCTCCACCTCAAGATCGCGGATCGCGGCGTGCACGCTTTCCGGCCCGCCCCATTCGCCCGCATGGCAGGTCAGCCGCAGCCCCGCCTCGCGCGCCGCATCGAAAGACCAGCGGAAATCTTTCGGCTCGCCAATCTTTTCGTCCCCGGCCAGACCAAAGCCCACGATCCAGTCGCCCGCCGTCTCGGCCGCGCAGATCGCCGTCTGTCGCGCCTTGTCGGGGCCAAAATGGCGGATCGGCGTGACGATGCCGCGCAGGGTGATGCCCATGGTCCTCTCGGCCTGATCCGCCGCCTCGCGGATAGCCAGAAGATACTCCTTCCAGGCACCCACATCCCGCCCGCCGCAAAAGTCGGGGCTAAGGAAACATTCCGAATAGACCACGCCCGACGCGGCGCTTTCCTCTAGCACCGCCAATGTCAGGCGTCGGTAATCCTCGGGGGTCTTCAGGGTATCCGTCGCCGCTTCATAGACCTTCAGGAAATCCCAGAAGTCGCGGTATTTGTAAGAACCGTCTTCGCCAAAGATCCCCGACAGGTCCATGTGCTTTTCGCGCGCAAGACCACGGATGAAAGTGGGCGGTGCCGCCCCTTCCAGATGCAGATGCAGTTCGACTTTCGGCAGATCAGCCGCCATTCTCGGGTCTCCTGTCGCAAGGATGTCAGGACGAAAGCCATACGTTTGCCATACGTAAGACAGACGTTCATTTTGTCACAAAAAACTACGTCCCGGCCCTTGCGGCGGCACACCCAGATGCTCTGCGATCGTGGCTGCGACATCGACGAATGCCACCAGCCCGACCGCCTTTTCCCCCAGCCCCCAGCCCAGAACCGGCACCCGTTCGCGGGTATGATCCGTGCCCGGCCAGGTCGGATCATTACCATGATCGGCAGTAAACATCGCCAGATCGCCGGGGCGCAGGCGGGCCAGAAAACGACCAACCTGTGCATCAAACCATTCCAGCGCCCTTGCATAGCCTGCCACATCCCGAGGATGGCCGAAAAGGCTGTCAAACTCGACAAAGTTCGCAAAGGTCAAAGAACTGTCTTCAGATTGGCCAGCGTAGTCCATCAAATGTTCGAAAAGGTCAATATCAGCCCCCTTCTTTACATCCGATATCCCTCGCATTGAAAAGATGTCGCCGATCTTGCCGACGGCATGAACCTTGCCGCCAGCTGCCTGAACCCAGTCACACAGGGTCGACGCGGGCGGGTCGATCGCATAATCATGGCGGTTGGTGGTGCGGCGGAAATTTCCCGGCTGGCCGGTAAATGGCCGGGCAATGACACGGCCCACCTTCATCGCATGCAGTCGGGGCGCAATGTCCTGACAAAGCCGCAAAAGCCGTTCCAGACCAAAGGTTTCCTCGTGGCAGGCGATCTGGAACACGCTATCTGCCGAAGTATAGCAGATCGGCCATCCGGTTCGCATATGTTCGGCGCAATGCGCCTCAATGATCGGCACGCCCGAGGCATGGCAGTTTCCAAGCGTCCCTTCGGCGCCACACAGGCGCGCAACCTCGTCCATAAGATCCTGCGGAAAGGCAGGCTGCGTATTGGGAAAGTAATGCCATTCCCACGGCACCGGCACGCCTGCCAGTTCCCAATGGCCCGACGGTGTATCCTTGCCTTTTGACTGTTCCGTGGCAGCACCCCACAGCCCCAGCGGCACGGCCCCCAAACCCGGCATATCTGCACCCGATGCAAGCGTCACCGCCGCCGACAGGCCCAACCCGTCAAGGTTCGGCATCCGCAATGGCCCGCCGCGCCCAACGTCGGCGCGACCGGCGGCACATGCCTGCGCGATATGGGCCAGCGTGTTGGCACCCGTATCCGGAAGACTGCCATTGAAGAATGATCCCGCGTCCGGCGCCCCGCCTGCCCCGACCGAATCCATGACGATCAGAAATGCCCGCGCCATCAGGCGACCCTTTCCAGAACAAGGTCAGGTTCTGCCGGGGCGGCTTCGCCCAGCCGGTAAGCGGCGCGCACTTCGGCCACCGCCCGCTCGGCGTCGGCGTGACTGGCGGCATGGACCAGCGCAAACGCCTCGCCTTTGGCCAATGGTTCCCCCAATGGCGCCAGATCTGACAGGCCCACTGCGGGATTGATCCTGTCCCCCTCCTTCAGCCGCCCACCGCCCAGATGCGCCACCGCATGACCCAGCGCCTCTCCATCAATCGCGGTGATGAAGCCGGCCGCTTCGGCCCTTACTTCCATCACCACGGGGGCTGCAGGCAGCCGGTCGGGGAAACGTTCGACAAAATCATGTGGCCCGCCCAGCGCGGCGACCATCTGTCCAAAGATCTCGGCGGCGCGGCCCGATTGCAACGCCTCTTCGATCTGGTCTTCGCCGTCCAGGGCATCAGAGGCAAGACCTGCCAGCACGAGCGCCTCGCCGCCCAGCGCCACGGTCAGATCCCACAAGGGCGCACTGACGGCCTGACAGGTCAATGTCTCCATCACCTCGACGATCTCAAGCGCGTTGCCGGCAGCGGCGGCCAACGGCTGCGACATGTCGGTGATCAGCGCCGCCGTCTTGCACCCCGAGCCGTTCGCCGTATCGACCAGCGAGCGGGCCAGCGCACGTGCGGCATCAAGGGTCTTCATGAAGGCACCAGAACCCACTTTTACATCCAGAACCAAGGCTTCCAGCCCTGCCGCCAACTTCTTTGACAGGATCGAGGCGGTAATCAGGTCTATGCTTTCGACCGTTCCGGTCACGTCGCGCACCGCGTAAAGCCGCCGGTCGGCCGGCGCAATTTCAGCACTGGCACCGACGATGGCACAGCCCACGTCGCGAGTAATGCGGGTCAACGCGTCGATCGTCTGATCACACCGATAGCCTGGAATCGCCTCCAGCTTGTCAATTGTGCCGCCGGTATGGCCAAGGCCACGCCCCGAGATCATCGGCACATAGGCCCCGCAGGCCGCCAGCGCAGGTGCCAGCAACAGCGAGGTAGAATCACCGATGCCGCCCGTCGAGTGTTTGTCGATGACCGGGCCGGGCATGTCCCACCCCAGCACCTTGCCGCTGTCGCGCATGGCCAGCGTCAGCCCGACACGGTCCTCGGGGGTAAGGCCCTTCAGCAGCACGGCCATCGCAAAAGCGCCTGCCTGCGCGTCAGTGACCTCGCCCGAAGCCAGTCCGCCAGCGAACCAGCGTGCAGAATCGCGGGGCAGTCCCTGCCCATCGCGCACCCCAGCTATAATCCGGCGCGCGTCCATCAGGCCCGGTCCATGTGCGCCAGAGTGAAACTGCCGGGCAGAAGATCGGCGATGGTGGTCAGGGTAGTCAGCCCATCGGTCGTGGCCAGCGTTACCGGCACGGCGCCTGCGCCAAATTCCGCCAGCTTCTGGCGGCACCCGCCGCAGGGTGGCACCGCGGTGGGACTGTCGGCGATCACCGCCACTGCCGTCAGCCGTTTTTCGCCCGCCGCAATCATCGCGGCAACTGCCCCCGCCTCTGCACAGGTTCCTTCGGGGTAGGCGACATTTTCGACATTGCAGCCCACATAGACCTTTCCCGACGCCGCCCGCACCGCAGCCCCAACCTTGAAACGCGAATAGGGCGCATGGGCGTTTTCTCGGACCATACGGGCGGCGGCTATCAGTTCTGCATCCGGGTTGGACATGGCATTTCCTTTGACCGTTTGGACAAGTATTGCGCTGATCAAGTGGGGCTACAACAGGAAAGGCCCTAAAGGGCAGCGCCGGGGGCTTTGCCCCCGGACCCCCGGAGTATTTTGGCCAAGATGAATGGATCAGGCCGGGATGGTGGCAAAGCGCCCGGGCAGAGAGACTTCAAGAAGTTCGAAATCGTCTGTCGGGCCAGCCCATTCGGTGACCATGCCGGGCGGGGTGACAAATGCGTCGCCGCGCGAAAGGCGGTAAGGTTCCTTGCCCTCGCCCATGAGCGTCATCTGCCCCCCCATCACAAAACCAAAAAGGATGTCGCTGTCATGGCGGCATGGAACCGGTGTTCCAGTTCCTTTGCGCACGACCTGAACACCCGCGACCCCTTTGGTATTCGCATTGATGGTCGTGTCGCGGCATAGATAGCCGGGCAATCGGAAGGCCTGCCAGGTCGCGCCCTCGGCAAGGTTATGGACGAACCGCTGGCCGTCCCATTCGCGGTCGGGGCGATGGTGCGGGGTGGGCAGCACCATTTCATGATCAATCTCGGTGATATGTTCGGCGGGCACGCCAATTTCGATCACCTCGATATCATCGCCCGCCTCCATCACCCGGTGGCGAATGGTCGGGGGCTGTATGAAGCAATCGCCTGCGTTCAGGCGTCGGATGCCGCCCTGATCCTCGTAAAGCACATCGACCCAGCCGCGGATGCAGAAGATCAACTGAAAGCCCACCTTGTGGAAATGCACCATGTCCGGAACCTTGCCATCGGGCACCCGGATATGGCTGGCGATGATTGCTCCGCCAAGGCGGGTGGGCACGAGGTCGCGGTAGGCCATGCCGGCGCGGCCGATCACCCAAGGGGCCTGATCGGCCAGGCGACGGACGACAAATGCATGTTCGGTGGGGGGCAGGACCAAGGGCGGGTTGAGTTCGTCGATCGTCACTTCGGTTCCGCCAGGCGACGTCAGGTGGCGTTGCCCTTCGGCGATGCCGTCGGGCGCGTCTGACAGAAGCCGCAGATGACCTGCCGAAGCCTTGAAACCCTGATCCAGCCGAACCCGCAACCCGTGGCCGGAAAACACTGCGACCGACGGGTTGTCCGCCGGATAGATCATATCCATCCGCATCCCGAGGGTTTTGGTGAAAAAGGACAGGTCCTTGCGCAGGTCGCTGGTCGGCAGCAGGATTTCGGCGCGCGTTTCGGTCATGGTCGTCTCCGTCAGGCCGTGCGGGCAGCATGGCCGGTTGACCATCAGTCCTCAAGCCTGACGTCACATTGCAAGGATTTTATTGTATGTGTTTTGTACGCACCATGATAAAGCCCGTTTGACGTGGCGAATTTTTAGTTTAGCCTTAAACTAAATCCGGGAGGGCGTGATGGAAGAGACGCGGCAGGACAACGTGCGGCAAGCGGCGCTGGATTATCACGAATTCCCCAAGCCCGGAAAACTGGAAATCCGCCCCACAAAGCCGCTGGCCAATGGCCGCGACCTTAGCCTCGCCTATTCGCCCGGCGTGGCCGAAGCCTGTCTTGAGATCAAGGCCGACCCCGCCACCGCCAGTCGCTATACGGCACGCGGCAATCTGGTCGCGGTCGTCACCAATGGCACAGCCGTTCTGGGGCTGGGCAATATCGGTGCGCTGGCGGCTAAACCGGTGATGGAGGGCAAGGCGGTTCTGTTCAAGAAATTCGCCAACATCGACTGTTTCGACATTGAACTGAACGAGCCTGATCCCGTGAAACTGGCCGAGATTGTCTGCGCGCTGGAGCCGACTTTCGGCGCGATCAATCTGGAGGACATCAAGGCGCCCGACTGCTTCATCGTCGAGGAACTTTGCCGCAGCCGGATGAAGATCCCGGTCTTTCACGATGATCAACACGGCACTGCCATTGTCGTCGGTGCTGCAGCAACCAATGCGCTACATGTGGCGGGCAAGCGGTTTGACCAGATCAAGGTCGTCTCGACAGGCGGCGGCGCGGCGGGGATTGCCTGCCTGAACATGCTGCTGAAATTGGGGGTAAAGCGCGAAAACGTCTGGCTTTGCGATCTTGCGGGTCTTGTCTATCGCGGACGCGAGGAGCAGATGACGCTGCAAAAGGCCGACTACGCCCAAGGCACCAAGCCTGCACAGTTGGGTGATGTAATCGTCGGCGCAGATCTGTTTCTGGGCCTGTCGGGTCCCGGGGTGCTGACGTCAGAAATGGTGGCGAAGATGGCCCCGCGGCCCATCGTCTTCGCGCTTGCGAACCCTACGCCGGAAATCCTGCCCGATCAGGTCCGCGCCGTGGCGCCCGATGCGATCATCGCCACCGGGCGCAGCGACTTTCCCAATCAGGTCAACAACGTCCTGTGTTTCCCTTTCATCTTCCGCGGCGCGCTGGATGTCGGCGCCACCACGATCAACGCTGAAATGGAACTGGCCTGCATCGAAGGCATCGCCGCCCTTGCCCGCGCCACGACCAGCGCCGAGGCCGCCGCTGCCTATCGCGGCGAAAAGCTGAGTTTCGGGCCTGACTACCTTATCCCCAAGCCCTTCGATCCGCGCCTGATAGGCGTGGTGGCCAGTGCCGTGGCCAAGGCCGCGATGGAGACTGGCGTGGCGACCCGACCTATCGCCGATATGGACGCCTACCGCGAAAAGCTGAATGGTTCGGTCTTCAAGTCCGCGCTCATCATGCGTCCGGTCTTCGAGGCGGCCCGAACTGCAAGCCGCCGCATTATCTTTGCCGAAGGCGAGGATGAGCGCGTCCTGCGCTGCGCCAATGCGATGCTCGAGGAGATGACCGACAAACCCATCCTTATCGGTCGCCCCGAAGTGATTGAACGGCGCTGCGAGCGGGCCGGTCTGCCGATCCGCCCAGGGCAGGACTTTGAAATCGTGAACCCAGAAAACGATCCGCGCTACCGCGACTACTGGCAGACCTATCACGCGCTGATGGAACGCCGCGGCGTGACGCCCGAAGTGGCCCGCGCAGTCATGCGCACCAATGCTACCGCGATCGCCGCAGTTGCCGTGCACCGGGGGGAAGCAGAAAGCATGATCTGCGGCACCTTTGGTCATTACCTTTGGCACCTGAATTATGTGAATCAGATTCTTGGGCGGGGCGGGCTTTATCCACAGGGCGCGCTGTCACTGATGATCCAGGAAGATGGCCCGTTGTTTGTTGCCGACACCCATGTGAACGCAGTCCCCACACCCGATCAGATAGCCACCACTATCATCGGCGCCGCCCGCCATGCCCGCCGCTTTGGCGTGGTGCCGCGCGTGGCGCTGTGTTCGCATTCGAACTTCGGCAACCTGGAAAACGATTCGGGCCGCCGGATGCGCGCCGCGATGGAGATCCTAGAGACCCGAGGCCTCGACTTTGCCTTCGAAGGGGAAATGTCGGTCGATGCGGCCTTGGATGCGGATCTTCGCGCGCGGATCTTCCCCAATGCCCGCTATGGCGAGGCGGCGAATATTCTGGTCTTCGCCTATACGGATGCGGCCAACACCGCCCGCAACATTTTGAAGATGAAGGCCGGCGGGCTAGAGGTAGGGCCAATCCTGATGGGCATGGGCAACAAGGCACATATCTGCACGCCGTCGATCACTGCGCGGGGGCTTTTGAACATGTCCGCCATCGCCGGAACTCCGGTCACCCATTACAGCTAGCAGAATCAGGTTTCTGCAACTGGGGCGCGCCCAATTTGCAAATCCAGCGCGCCGCAGG
Organism: Paracoccaceae bacterium; assembly: GCA_947476475.1. Taxonomy (GTDB): domain Bacteria; phylum Pseudomonadota; class Alphaproteobacteria; order Rhodobacterales; family Rhodobacteraceae; genus TMP-24. The sequence continues at coordinate 32,484 of CANJQT010000003.1, forward strand.
ACCGCGCACATAACGAACAAACATATTTGCAAAAATTTGCCGCGCAATAATCGTGCTTTTTGCAAATTTCAGACAACGGCCCTCGGCTGTGACCGCTAACCGCGTTGCGCCTAAGCCGCCGCCTGCCCTAACCTGCCGCCAGCTTTGGAGGAGGTCAGAAAATGGCGGCAACCGGCACCTACGCACAGGTCTATGCAGGCTGGAAGCGCGACCCGGAAGGGTTCTGGATGCAAGCCGCAAAAGCCATTGACTGGGCGGTTCCGCCGAGCCGGGCATTGAATGCCGGTCATGCGCCCCTTTATGAATGGTTCACCGATGCGCGCGTGAATACCTGCTGGAATGCCGTCGACCGCCATGTCGAGGCAGGGCGCGGCGACCAGGTGGCGATCATCCACGACAGCCCGATGACCCAAACGGTGCGCAAGATCACTTACGGCGAACTGCGCGACCGCGTGGCGCTTCTGGCGGGGGCCTTGCGGGCGAAGGGCGTCAAAAAAGGCGACCGGGTGATCATCTACATGCCGATGGTGCCAGAGGCGCTGGAAGCGATGCTGGCCTGCGCCCGGCTGGGGGCAATCCATTCGGTGGTCTTCGGTGGATTTGCGGCGAACGAGTTGGCAGTGCGGATCGACGATTGCAGGCCGCGCGCAATCATCGCAGCCTCGTGCGGGCTCGAACCCGGTCGGGTCGTCCACTATAAACCGCTGATCGACGCTGCGATCAATCAGGCTGGCCACAAGCCGGATTTCTGCGTGATCTTCCAGCGCGAACAAGAGGTGGCCCAACTCACCGCGGGCCGCGATGTGGACTGGCATTCCTTCCAGTTTGGCGTCGCGCCGGCAGACTGTGTGCCGGTCGAAGGCAACCATCCGGCCTATATCCTTTACACATCTGGCACCACCGGAGCGCCCAAGGGTGTGGTGCGCCACACCGCAGGCCATCTGGTTGCGCTGAACTGGACGATGAGCGCGATCTATAGGTGCGAACCGGGCGATGTCTTCTGGGCGGCGTCTGACGTGGGCTGGGTCGTGGGTCACTCCTACATCTGCTATGGGCCACTGATCGCCGGCTGCACGACCATCGTGTTTGAAGGGAAACCCGTCGGCACGCCCGACGCCGGCACCTTCTGGCGGGTCATTCAGGACCATGGGGTGAAGAGCTTCTTCACCGCGCCTACGGCGCTGCGCGCCATCAAGCGCGAAGATCCGGATGGCAGGCTTTTGGAGGATTACGATCTTTCGGGTCTGACCGCGCTGTATCTGGCGGGCGAACGGGCCGACCCCGCCACCGTCGACTGGGCGGGGCGGCATCTGAAGGTGCCGGTCGTCGATCACTGGTGGCAGACCGAAACCGGCTTTGCAATTGCTGCAAACCCGTTGGGGATCGAGGTTTTGCCGTTCAAGTCCGGTTCGCCCTCGGTCGCCATGCCGGGGTTTGATGTGCAGGTGCTGGATGAGGGAGGCCATCCGGTGCCCCCCGGAACGCTGGGCGCGATTGCGGTGAAACTTCCCTTGCCGCCCGGCACCCTGCCAACGCTTTGGCAGGCCGAAGACCGATTCCGCAAAAGCTATCTCGATCATTTCCCCGGCCATTACGAAACCGGGGATGCGGGGTATGTTGACGCAGACGGCTATCTTTACATCATGGCGCGCACTGACGATGTGATCAACGTCGCCGGGCACCGGCTCTCTACCGGGGCGATGGAAGAGGTTCTGGCCAGCCATCCTGATGTTGCCGAATGCGCGGTGATCGGCGTGGCCGATGACCTGAAGGGCCAGATGCCGCTGGGGTTCTTGTGCCTGAACAAAGGCTGCACCCGCCCAGCCGCCGATGTGGCCAAGGACTGCGTGAAACTTGTTCGCGACAAGATCGGGCCTGTCGCGGCCTTCAAGACCGCTTGCGTTGTCGACAGGCTGCCCAAAACCCGGTCGGGCAAGATCCTGCGCGGGACGATGGTCAAGATTGCCGACGGGCAAAGCTACAAGATGCCCGCAACCATTGATGACCCCGCTATCCTGACCGAGATTGCAGCAGCGCTGAGGGGACTTGGCTACCCTCCGGCCTGAATCGCGCAATACCGCACTGCATCCTGCGGTGGTAGCAGAACAAACAGTTGCCATCAAAAGGATATGTCGTTTCAGACAGGTTGGCGAAACAGGTTTCCTGACGTAGACAGGAAACATTATGCAACCTGCACTTGAATTCAGACATATTCTTCTCTCCGCCCCGAAGTTGACCGCTCGTGCGGCGTTTTCGGCCCAAAGCCGCATGATGGCTGCGGTTCCTGCCGACACGTCAGCCCGGCTTGCCCTTCTAGGCCATGATGTGCGCGCTGCGGTATCTGATGTCATCGGGGGTCTGCAACTCTTGCCCCGTGAGGGGCTCGCACCGGAAGCGCACCTTCAGCTTGAACGGGTTCGCGCCTCTGCCGAATTGCTGTCCCGTCTGATGGACGAAGGGCTGGCGGCAGTACTGGGCGAAGACAATGTCGCATCTGCGCCTACAGACAATATTCCGCTGACTGGGCTGATCCATGACATCGAAGCCAGATGGTGCGGGCGAGCCCGTGAAAAGGGTCTGACCTTCACCGCGTCGACGGCAAGAAACGCACCGCACGTCCTGACGCTGAACCGAATTGCGCTGGATCGGATCTTGTCGAATATCCTGTCCAACGCGATCAAATACTCTGACGTCGGCGTGGTGGCACTGCATGTCGAAATAACGCCGTCGAACAGATTGCGCTTGGCGGTCACCGATGATGGACCAGGCTTTTCCGCAGAAGCGTTGGCGCGGCTGTTCGACCTTGGGGGTCGGCCCCACGACAATGAGGTGCCGGGTCAGGGTCTTGGGCTACACATTGCGCGGGGCATGGCGGGCCGTCTGGGAGGCGCGATAACGGTGGAAAACCGCACAACGGGTGGCGCCTGCATCGCCCTCGAATTGCCACCAACAAGTTGGACTACGCCCACCGCCCCGCCGGCCGCATTGCCGGATCTCAGCCATGTGAAAGTTCTGGTCGCGGATGACAGCGCCACAAATCAGGCGATCATCGGCCGGATGCTGGATCGCATGGGTGCTTCCTACGTCATCGCCGATGACGGGGTCGCGGCGCTGGACTGGCTCAGCCGGGAAACCTTCGACCTGGCGCTGGTCGATATCGAAATGCCGCGCTTGTCGGGGCTGGATGTGATCCACCAGCTGCGGGTCGGTGCCTATGCACACAAAAACATGCCGGTAATTGCGATTACCGCCTATGTGCTGCAATCAAACCGCGATGCGATCTATGCCGCCGGGGCAGATGCCATTCTGGTCAAACCCTTGGCCGGGATCGAAACCTTTGGCGCAACCATCAGCAAGCTGCTGAACCACCCCGCCATTCCGGCAGAAGAAGCAGCGATGTCCGCAGCGGCTGCGCAGGACGATACTTCGACGCGGTTGGAACGTCTTGTCGATGCGGCAGGGCCAGACCTTGGACAGGAGCTTTTGTCGCGCCTGAGCGCGGATCTGCGCAGCGTAGAACATGGCCTGATTGAGGGCTTTGCCGCAGGCGCGGCCGAACAGATCCACAGTTGCACGCATATCCTGATCGCACTCGCTGGCACTGCCGGGGCAGAGGAGCTGCTTGCACTGGCCCGCGCGCTGAACCACACTGCCCAAACGGGGGATATCACGACTGGAAAAGCGACCATGCGTCGCGCTCTGGATTTGCTGAAACGGCTGATCACACAGACCGATGACCTGCGTTTGCGTCGGGGCGGAAACTGATGGACACACATCGCCTGCTTCTGATCGAAGACACAGCCTCGCTTCAGCTGGTCTACCAGTCTGTCCTTCAGACGGCAGGGTATGCGGTGACGGTCGCTGGCGACGGCGCCAGCGCCCTGTCGCTGTTCTTGTCCAATCCGCCGTCGGCCGTGATCATGGACCTGATGCTGCCCGACCGCGAAGGGCTGGACCTGATGCAAGACCTGCTGGCGACCCGACCTGACATGCCAGTCATTGTCATTACCGCGAACGGTTCCATCAACCGCGCAGTCGAAGCGATGCGCGCCGGAGCCCATGAATTCCTGGTCAAACCCTTCGACGAGCAGCGGTTTCTGAATGCCGTGGCTTCAGCTGTGGCCCGCGTGGCGAGGCCGGTGAATGGCGACATGGGCGCCGCTGGGGGTTCGCCCGCAACCGCGCCGCCCGGCGCCTTCATCGGCACCTCACCCGCCATGCAGCAGGTTTATGCCAAGATCCGCTCGGTCGCCCCTTCGATGGCCACCGTCTTCATTACCGGTGAAAGCGGCACTGGCAAGGAACTGTGCGCCCAGGCCGTGCACGACCTGTCCAACCGCAGCCACGGCCCTTTCGTGCCACTGAACTGCGGGGCAATTCCGTCAGAACTGCTGGAATCCGAAGTTTTCGGCCATGTGAAAGGCTCTTTCACCGGCGCGATTTCCGACAAGCCCGGTGCTGCAGCCATGGCGGATGGCGGCACCCTGTTTCTGGACGAGATCTGCGAACTGGATCTGGGTCTTCAGACAAAGCTGTTGCGGTTCCTGCAAAGCTCTACCATCCAGCCTGTCGGTGCCAGCCGCCCCCGCAAGGTCAATGTGCGCATCGTCTGCGCCACCAATCGCGATCCCATGGATGCCGTCCGTCGCGGCCAGTTCCGTGAAGACCTTTACTATCGCCTGCATGTGGTGCCCATCCACATGCCAGCGCTGCGCGAGCGCGGCAACGATGTTGTTGAAATCGCCAGATCGGCCCTAGCTGACATGTCGCGCGAAGAAGGGCGGCATTTCGAGGGGCTGGACGACGATGTGATATCGCTTCTGCCCCAGCTTCCCTGGCCGGGGAATGTGCGCCAGTTGCTGAACGTGATCCGCCAGGTTGTTGTGATGAACAACGCGCCGCTTCTGCGCCGCGACATGCTTCCCAAAGAACTGGAAACCGACACAACCCCGCAGCGCCCGGCACAAAGATTCACGATCATGTCCGATCAGCCCGCGCTCGAGGCTTTGCTTGGCAGAAGTCTGGCTGAAATCGAGCGGGCCGTGATCGAAGCGACCATCGCCATGCATGGCGGTTCAGTCACCCGCGCCGCCCGGGTTCTAGAAGTGGCGCCATCGACACTCTATCGCAAGATTGAAGCCTGGGCTGACAAGACGCCCGAATGATCAGGTAAACTGTTCGCGCGTCAGCCGCTCTTCCAGACCATGACCGGGGTCGAACAGGATGCGGTGATCCACGTCAGGCTTTGAACAGATCTCTACCGACAACACATCGCGGACCGAAGATCGGCTATCGGCGTCGGCCATCACCGGGCGCTTTTCGGCATCCAGAACATCAAACCGAACATGTGCGGTTTTGGGCAACAGCGCGCCGCGCCAACGCCGGGGACGGAAGGCCGCCATCGCCGTCAGGGCAAGAACGTCCGATCCGATCGGCAGGATTGGCCCGTGCGCCGAATAGTTATACGCTGTCGAGCCCGCAGGGGTAGACACCAGCGCCCCATCGCAAACCAGCGCATCCATCCGTACCCTGCCGTCAATGCTGATACGCAGTTTCGCTGCCTGTGGCCCGGCGCGCAGCAAGGCCACTTCGTTGATCGCCAGCGCCTCGTGCATCACCCCATCGGCGCTTTCGGCGCGCATCGACAAAGGGTTTATCACCGTTTCTTCAGCCGCGCGCAGACGTTCGAACAGTGTTTCCTCGTCATATTCATTCATCAAAAAGCCGATGGTCCCGCAGTTCATGCCATAGACAGCAATGTTACGCCGTTCCATCGCATGCAGGGTCTGCAGCATGAACCCATCCCCGCCAAGCGCCACACTCACCTCTGCTTCGGCCTCCGGCGCCGACCCATAGCGTGCGGTAAGGCGCTCAAGCGCGGACTGCGCCGCCTCGGCCTCGCTGGCCAGAAATGTGATGCGCTGCAAGCCTGTCACTGCGGTTCCCCGAAATTCTTGCCTGCATTGATCACCGTTGCGCAGACCTATGCAAGCCCCGCCTTTGCCCTGTGGTTCACGGTCTTGGCAAGCCGCCATGTTTCCGATAGTGGAATTGGTAGCGCCTCCGACACAAAAGAGGTCGGTTTCCGATCTTCCTCCGTCGCCCTTCCTCCGCTACAACCCCTTTCAAACCGGCACCGAGGAGACAACCATGACCGCCCAGAACGGCTTTTTCACCGAACCCCTGTCATCGCGCGACCCCGAGCTTTACAGCTCTATCGTCAACGAACTGGGGCGCCAGCGCGACGAGATCGAACTGATCGCCTCGGAAAACATCGTCAGCCGCGCGGTGATGGAAGCCCAAGGCTCGGTCATGACCAACAAATATGCCGAAGGCTACCCGGGCAAGCGCTACTATGGCGGCTGCCAGTTCGTCGACGTGGCCGAAACCCTGGCGATCGAACGCGCGAAGAAACTGTTCAACTGCGCCTATGCCAACGTTCAGCCGAACTCGGGCAGCCAGATGAACCAGGCTGTGTTCCTGGCGCTGCTGCAGCCTGGCGACACGTTCATGGGTCTTGATCTGAACTCGGGTGGTCACCTGACCCACGGCTCGCCGGTCAACATGTCGGGCAAGTGGTTCAACGTCGTCTCCTACGGCGTGCGCAAGCAGGACGAGCGGCTGGACATGGACGCCATCCGTGAAACCGCGCTGGCAGCCAAGCCAAAGCTGATCATCGCCGGCGGCACCGCATACAGCCGCATCTGGGACTGGGAAGCCTTCCGCAAGATCGCCGATGAAGTCGGTGCATACCTGATGGTCGACATGGCCCATATCGCAGGTCTGGTCGCGGGCGGCCAGCATCCCTCGCCCCTGTCCTATGCAGATGTGGTCACCACCACCACCCACAAGTCCCTGCGCGGCCCGCGCGGAGGCATGATCCTTACGAACAAGGAAGACATCGCCAAGAAGATCAATTCCGCCGTGTTCCCCGGCCTTCAGGGCGGCCCCCTGATGCATGTGATCGCCGCCAAGGCCGTGGCCTTCGGCGAGGCGCTGCGCCCCGAATTCCAGGACTATGCGGCCCAGATCGTCAAGAACGCCCGCGCCATGGCCGACCAGCTGATGAAGGGCGGAATCAACATCGTTTCGGGCGGCACCGACAACCACCTGATGCTGGCCGACCTGCGCCCGAAGAAAGTGACCGGCAAGGCCACTGAACAGGCCCTTGGCCGAGCCCACATCACCTGCAACAAGAACGGCGTGCCGTTCGATCCGGAAAAGCCGATGGTCACCTCTGGCGTCCGTCTGGGCACCCCGGCGGGCACCACGCGTGGCTTCAAGGAAGCAGAATTCCGCCAGATCGCCGACTGGATCGTTGAAGTGGTCGATGGTCTGGCCGCCAATGGCGAGGAAGGCAACGGTGCTGTCGAAGCCGCCGTTCGCGCCAAGGTCAAGTCGCTGTGCGACCGTTTCCCGCTTTATCCCGGGATGTGATTTCCGGGAAAACCCGGTTCGATAAGGGGGCTTCGGCCCCCTTATTTTTTTTGCAACTTCATATTATTGCGTCACAGGCACGCCACATCTAGCCCAACATTGGCCAAGGCGCGCGCCCCTGCCCACCGATCGCGCTTTTTTTTGGCGCTGCTCGACAATACCAGCGCCCCCAGACACAACCCTGCCGCTGGCGGTCGTTCTGACCAGCCCGTTTCCGCGGTTGGCAAAGAAGGCGGGAACCTTCGCCAAACACGCCTCTCGGTGGGTCGAAGGCGCTGGCGCCCGTGCCCCTCTCAAACTTTTGTCATGCTGATTGCTTCTCTTTGGCTGTCTTGTCAGCGTCAGCCTGATCTGCCGACGTCAGCAGGCACTCACAGAAAGCCGCGCCAATAAAGCACAACTGCCGCAAGGCTGAGTGTCAGCGCCGTTGTTGCGGCAACGGATCTGACAATGCCGTAAACCCCACCATAGATTGGGGTCGCTGATTTCAGATGGCGGGCACAGATGTCATAAGCCTGCGCTGCGCGCGCCGGGTCTACCTGTGTGTGGCGTTTGGGGTGCTGGGCCATCTCGGCGGCTTCCGCCAGAAATTGCGCAGCGCCCAGGACCTTGCGCGGCAGATGGCGGCCTGCGCGCCGCAGTTTGGCTTCCAGCCCCTCTCCCTTGATCCCCATCTGGGTTTCAAGCAGTTCGGCGATACGGTCGGCCATCTGACTGATGCTTGCATTCATGATCTTTTCTCCTCTTAAACAGTAGCGCGCGCCGGACGCTCTGGAAAGCACTGGCCGAAAAGGTAAGGGAACCCATGCTGAACCTTGTTTCTTTTGGCAACGATAGCGCGATGCCGCCCCTATTGATCGTGCATGGCCTTTTTGGCTCTGCCCGGAACTGGGGGGCAATTGCACGGCGGATGGCGGATGGGCGACGCGTGGTCACGGTCGATATGCGCAATCATGGCGACAGTTTCTGGGCGGCCAGCCACAGTTATGCCGACATGGCGGGCGATCTGGCAGAGGTCATTGAAACCGAAGGGACCCCCATGGATGTGGTGGGCCATTCGATGGGCGGCAAGGCAGCGATGGTGTTGGCCCTGACCCGGCCTGACCTGATCAACCGTCTGGTGGTGACCGACATTGCGCCGGTGCCTTACGACCATTCCAACCTGCATCTGGTTGCGGCAATGCAGGCGATGGATCTGACGGGCCTGAGCAGCCGGGCCGATGCGGATCGGCGGCTTGCCGGGGCAGTTCCAGATGCTGGCACCCGGGCTTTCTTGCTGCAGTCTCTGGACCTCAAGGCTGACCCACCACGTTGGCGGCTAAACCTTGATGTGTTGGGCGAAGACATGGCCAACGTGACGGGCTGGCCCGAGATCAGCGGCAGATTCGAAGGGCCGGTGCTGTTTCTTGCGGGGGGCGACTCGCAGTATGTACGCACCGAGCACCGTGAAAAGATAAAGCGGCTGTTCCCCAAGGCGATCATGGCCAAAATACCCGGCGCCGGGCACTGGCTGCATGCTGACAAGCCACGGGAATTTGAAGCGGCGCTTCGGGTGTTTCTGACCTAACTCAGCATTTCAGGCGAAACCTTGCCTCGCCTGTATCGCCAGGCAGGCCGGTTATCATGCTGCCAGGAACCGGCTGGCACCCGGTTGTCGCCAGGATTGCTTGTTTCATCAGGTCAGGCACGGAGGCGCGTTCGGTGCGGGTCAGATAGCCAAGGCGAACCACTTCTGCACGGTCACCCTTTTGAAAAATGACGAAAGTGATGCCATCCAGCGTCACTTCGTGCCGGGCGGACCCAAAGAATTGCGGGGCGGGCGAGGCGCCGCAGGCGGTAAGCAAAAGGGGTAGGATCAAACGTTTCATCACCAGACTGTCGCGCTGAATGCTTAAGGGCGGATTAATCTCTGGCCGCAAGCGCAGCGAAAACCGGCGGCGGCGCGGTTTATGGACATTGCGCATGACCGGGGGGCCCGTGGGGGGTGCCGCCGCAATCGGGTGTCTGAAGAAGCATCCGGCGGCACCGGGGTTTGGGGCCTTAGGCCGGCGACTGGTATTTGGCGGCAATCGCGCCCGCGGCCTTTTGCGCGGCCATAAATTCGTCTGAGGTGAAGGCCTGAACCGACTTGAGCCCGGTCACCGCCCCCGTCGCCCCGGCGACCATCAGGCAGGCCAGCATCCGGGTCTGATCATCGGTGACCACGGTCATGGTGAAATCGTGATCACCGGTCGTCAGGTAGTAGCTTTCCATCTTGCCGCCCGCCGCCGCGACCAGCGCCCCGGTGGCCGCTGCCCGGTCGCTGGGCTTGGCGATCATGCCCTTCATGGCGGCAGCCGTATAGCTGCCGGTGATGATGTAACGTGCCATCAAAACAACCCTCCCAAAGATTCGGCCGCAGACCGCCCCCGGGCACCGCGCTTCGGCAGATCAGTCTGCGACGCGGGGCCGAGTGTAACACAGGTTTCGGGGTTCACGAAGGGCGGGCCGTTGGCGGGATCAGGGGAAGTGTCCGAATTCGGACAAATCACATTTTTGTTTTGGATCAATGGGTTGAATTTTAAAATTAACCAGATTTTTACTGTTTGGACGGGCAGAGGACCGGATAGGGACGTGCCAGTGGCACGTTCCCCGGTCCGATTGGCCGAAGGCGCAAGCCGCAGGCCAAGGGGGTATCGGGTATCGCCGGACGGCAGTAAATCGGGGCGCGGCTGCATGGGGTGAGACCGGATCGGAAACGATCCGGTGGACCGTTTCCCGGTCGAACGCCCGCCCGCGCCGGGCGGGCCGGGCGGCAGGCGCGGCGTAGGGCGGGGTTCACCCCGCCGATGCGCGGCGGGGTGCGGCGGGGGGGAGAGTCGGGGTGAACCCCGACCTACGGGGATCGAGGAACGCGCTTTGTAGGGTGCGCATTCATGCGCACCATCGAGCGGGCCGGGAGGTGTTTGGCGAGGGCGGGACGTGGTGCGCATGAATGCGCACCCTACGGCTGGCTGGGCAAGGATGACGCGGGTTCACGGCTTGACACGCCCGACTCCGGGCTTTTCCACGACCGCCGACATTGCTCGGCGCGAAAAACACTTGTTCAGCTGGCAAAATCAGGCAGACTTGCCATCAAGTCGCAGGCCACTTCGGGAATGTCGGCTTGGACCCTTGGAGGTGCCTCCCATGGAAGAGCGTTTTAGTCTCAAGGAGGCCTTTCGCGACAAAAGCACGGAAGAAGCGCGGGAACTCTATGATGAATGGGCGCTAAGTTACGAGCGCGAGAACCTTGTCAAGGGTTATCGAATTCCTTGGATGGGCGCTGCGATGATGGCGCGGCATCTGCCGACCGGGAATGGCCCGGTTCTGGATGCAGGCTGTGGCACGGGTTTGGTGGGCGAGGCGCTGAACGTCCTTGGCTATGGCCCCATTGTCGGCTGCGACCTATCGCCTGGCATGATGGCAAGGGCAGCAGAGCGCGACGCCTATGCCGATCTGGTGACCCAGGACATGGCGCAATCTTTTGCATGGCCCGACGCGTATTTTGCGGGGTTCATTTGCATTGGTTGCTATGGACCGGGCCATGCCCCACCCGGCAGCCTACGCGAGTTGGTTCGGGTGACGCGGCCCGGGGGTATCGGCGTTTTTTCCTTGCTTGACGCCAACCTTGACGCGCGGGGCTTTGGCGCGATCATACGGGATCTTACTGAGTCAGGTCAGTGGCGGATCGTGGAAAAAACCCGGACCTTCCGCCCTTATGTCGTAGATGAACCAGAACTGATGAGTAATCTCTTCGTCATTGAGGTTCTTGACGGGGAGGTGTGACCGCAACCTCCCGTCTGGAAAGGTGCTGCCAGGTGATGTTCTACTGCTGCGATATTATTAGAAACTGATCGGCTAGCTGCACTGATGCGGTTTTTCGAGTACTCCAGTTAAGTCAAGCGGGCCATTTTACCCATCCATCTTCAGCGCGCTGATAAACGCCTCCTGCGGAATCTCCACCTTGCCGAACTGGCGCATCTTCTTCTTGCCGGCCTTCTGCTTGTCCAGCAGCTTGCGCTTGCGGCTCGCATCCCCGCCGTAGCACTTCGCCGTCACGTCCTTGCGCATGGCACTCAAAGTCTCGCGGGCGATCACCCGTGCGCCGATCGCCGCCTGAATCGGGATCTTGAACATGTGGCGGGGGATCAGGTCTTTCAGTTTTTCGACCATGGCGCGGCCCCGCGTCTCGGCCCGGTCGCGGTGGACCATGATCGATAGTGCGTCAACGGGTTCGTCGTTCACGAGGATCGACATTTTCACAAGGAAATCCTCGCGGTAGCCCATCATCTGGTAATCGAAGGACGCATAGCCCTTGGTCACCGATTTCAGCCGGTCGTAGAAATCGAACACCACTTCGGCCAAGGGCAGGTCATAGACGACCATGGCGCGCGACCCGGCATAGGTCAGGTCCATCTGGATGCCGCGACGATCCTGGCAGAGCTTCAGGACATCACCCAGATAGTCATCGGGCACCATGATCGTGGCCTTGATGCGCGGTTCTTCGATATGGTCGACGTAGGTCAGGTCGGGCATGTCGGCGGGGTTGTGCAGATCGCGCACTTCGCCGTCGCGCATGTACAGTTTGAAGACCACCGAAGGGGCGGTGGTGATCAGGTCAAGGTTGTATTCGCGTTCCAGCCGGTCGCGGATGACTTCAAGGTGCAAAAGCCCAAGGAAGCCGCAGCGGAAGCCAAAACCGAGTGCAGCCGAGGTTTCCATTTCCGTCGAGAAGGACGCGTCGTTGAGCGAGAGCTTTTCGATGGCGTCGCGCAGGGGTTCGAAATCGTTGGCGTCCACCGGGAAGAGGCCGCAGAACACCACAGGCTGCGCGGGTTTGAAGCCCGGCAAGGCCGCGTCGCACTGGCGGCGTTCGTGGGTGATGGTGTCGCCGACGCGGGTATCGCGGACCTGTTTGATCTGGGCGGTGAAGACGCCGATTTCACCGGGGCCAAGTTCGGGCCAGTCGACCATCTGCGGGCGCAGGACCGCAAGGCGGTCAACGCCGTAGATGGCGCCGGTCTGCATCATGGTGATGCGGTCGCCCTTGCGGATGACACCGTCCATCACGCGGATCATCACGACAACGCCAAGGTAGGGGTCATACCAACTGTCGACCAGCATGGCCTTCAGGGGCGCGTCACGGTCGCCCTTGGGGGCGGGCAGGCGGTGAACGATGGCTTCCAGCACATCAGGGATGCCAAGGCCGGATTTGGCGGAAATCGGGATGGCGTCAGAGGCGTCAAGGCCGATGACGTCCTCGATCTGGGCTTTGACCTGTTCGGGTTCGGCGGCGGGCAGGTCGATCTTGTTGAGGACCGGAACGATTTCGTGCCCCGCGTCGATGGCCTGATAGACGTTGGCCAAGGTTTGCGCTTCGACGCCCTGCGAGGCGTCAACGACCAGAAGCGAGCCTTCGACGGCGCGCATCGAGCGGCTGACTTCGTAGGCGAAGTCGACGTGGCCGGGGGTGTCGATCAGGTTCAGCACATACATCTTGCCGTCGCGCGCCTTGTAGTCGATGCGCACGGAGTTGGCCTTGATGGTAATGCCCCGTTCGCGTTCGATATCCATGCTGTCCAGCAACTGGGCCTTCATGTCGCGCGCGGCAACAGTGCCCGTCGACTGGATCAGCCGGTCGGCGAGGGTGGATTTGCCGTGGTCGATATGAGCCACGATCGAGAAGTTGCGGATTTGTGAAAGCTCGGTCATGGGGGGCGTATAGCCTGTCCGGCAAGGGCAGTGAAGGGGGGCTGGCAGTTTTGATTTTACGGGGGTGGGGCGCTTTGGGTGTCTGCCCGCGCGGGGCCTGATCCGGCCCGGCGGCGAAGCGCCCGATGCGCAGCGGCGTCAGGACGGCGATTGACCTTTCGCGGGGAACGGTCCATTTCTCAACGAGGTTTTCGCATGAGGCTGCCGATGAAGCTTTCCATTCCCGACATGAGTTGTGGCCACTGCAAGGCGGTGGTCGAAAAGACGGTGGCGGCGCAAGGGGCGCAGGTGACGGTCGATCTTTCGGCGCGCACGGCCGAGGTGGCCGGGGCGGCAAAGCCAGAGGCCTTGCTTGCGGCACTGGCCGCAGAAGGTTATCCCGCCACGATCGTCGGCTGACCGCGTGGTACGGCTGGCCGGATCTTTGCTTGGCTAAGGCAGGTTTCAGATGACGACTTTTCCCCAGACTCTGGCGCTGACCTTTGGGCTTTTGCTGGGCACTGGCCCGGCTTGGGCCGGCGGCGCGATTGCCAATGCCTGCCAGTCAGCCGACGGGGTGCCGGGGGGGCTGTGTGACTGCCTTCAGCAGGTCGCCGACCAGACGCTGGACGGTGGTGACCAGCGCAGGGCGGCCAAACTGTTCCGTGACCCCGACAAGGCTGAGGAAATGCGGATGGCGGATTCGGGGACGGCAGAAGAATTCTGGCAACGCTACACCAACTTTGCAGCCACCGCAGAAGCGGTTTGCCCAGTGAACTAGCCCGCTGCCGTCAGCGCAGAACGCCAGCCGTGCGCAGCCAGCGCGCGTAAAGCCACAGGCCCAGCGCCGCGACGAAAATCGCAAGCGAGAACCAGATCGTCTCTGGCCCGGTGATGTCGGTGAACGACACGTTGGACAAAAGATAGTTGTGAACCATGGTCACCAGCATGGCCGCAAAGGACAGGGCGAAGACCAGCACAGCCGCCCCGCGCCGCATCAAGAGCAAGACCGACCCAAGCAGCGCCGACCAGACGGCCAGCGCCCAAAAGCCGACTATCCAAGCCGGGAAGCTGGTGAAATAGGCCACCTGTTCTGGGGTGAACTGGGCCATGTAGGCCGGGTTGTGCATCTGGGTCATCGAATAATCGACTACGCCCATCAGGTTCCAAAGCAGGCTGGCTACGGCGACGAACCAAAGATGAACCGGGGTTTTCACGGCCTGTCCTTTGCTATCATGGCCCGGCTGCGGGCCTGTCACGCATGCCAGCCTAGCATGGACCCGCCATGTGGAAAACCGGCAGGTGGGAAATCTGCGGCGGTCAGCGGTTGTTATTCACCGGCACCTCAAGGGTGATGGTTCCCGCGTTGCGGAAGGTCAGGGTCACGGGGATCAGGTCGCCGTCAGCGGGATGAGCCCTGAGCCCCATAACCATGATGTGATCGCCGCCGGTCGCCAGAACGGTCTGACCAGACGCACCGACGGGCAGGCCATCGGACAAGGGTTCCATGGTCATCATGCCATCGGCGGTCATTGCCGAACGGTGCAGTTCCGCCATGTCGGCCAGATCGGTCTGTGCCGCGATCAGCCGGTCTTCGACACCGGTACGGTTTTCGATGGTCAGATAGATGGCACCGGCCTTTGCGCCGGGCAGGAACCGGGCGTAGGCATCCAGAACCACGATGCCGTCTTCGGCGGTGGCCGGAAGCAGGGCCAGACCGAAACTTGCGGTGATTGCGGCCAGCAAGGTTCTGCGCAGCAGTGTCATGGGGTGTCCTTTTGCCGGTTCATGCCCAAGTCACACGCGCAATAGCGCGGCCAAGGGTAAAGCGGAAGCATCCAAAAAGCCGCAGCCCCGCCGCAGGGATGCGACGGGGCCGGGCAAATCCGAAAGCCGGAAGAATCAGGCCGCGGCCTGAACCTTTGCGATTTCTTTCTTGATCTTCTGGGCGCGGGTCGACAGTTCGTCGTCCTTGGCCTTGGCAAGATAGCCGTCAAGGCCGCCACGGTGATCGACCGAACGCAGACCAGCGGCCGAGATGCGCAGCTTGAACGACTGCCCCAGCGCGTCTGAAATCAGCGTCACTTCGTTCAGGTTCGGCAGGAAGCGGCGACGGGTCTTGTTGTTGGCGTGGCTTACATTGTTGCCCGACATCGGGCCCTTGCCAGTCAGTTCGCAAACGCGCGACATCTTTTTCTTCCTTCAGCTTGAGGCGTCAGCCGCCCCGTCCTATAGCACAAAGGGCGCGGCCAAACGGCACGCCCGGAATTCCGTTCGGGCCAGATACGGTCAAAGCCGGGTGGCGTCAAGCGATTCATGCTGTGGATGGGGCACCCTATCTGCCGGCATGTCGCGGCGCTTTGCCACAAGTGCGCCGAGGTGTGAAGGCCGGGCCGCAAGGAACCGCGCCAGACGGGCGGGATAGTCGGCGGGTGCCGCCGTCCGGACCGAGGGGCGGGCGGCCAGGGCAGCGCGCCAGGCAGCAACCTTTGGCAGGCCGGTCAGGATGGTGAAATCGCCAATCTGGTCCAGAACATCGAAATAGCGGAAAACTGGGGCAAAGGCGGCATCGACAAGGCTGAAGTGCGGGCCTGCAAACCAGGGACCGGTGCCAAGCGCGGCTTCAGCCTGCATAAACCGGTCGTGGAGCGCGCGCGCGGCGGCGGTGAACGCCTGGGCGTCCCTGGCGTTGTAGAGGCAGGCGATGCCGTTCAGCACGGTTGAGGCAAATTCAACCCAGCCGCGATGGCGCGCGCGCTCCAGCAGGTCGGAGGGGTGCAGCGCGCCGGGCGCAGTTTCCTCGAGATATTCGATGATGGCGGCCGATTCGAAGATTGGCTGGCCCCCTGCACGTAGGACCGGAGTTTTTCCCAAAGGCGACAGGGCAAGAAACCAGTCCGGCTTGTTGGCCAGGTCGATGTCGATGCGGGTGAAGTGCAAGGACTTTTCGGTCAGGGCAATCACGGCGCGCTGCACATATGGGCAGAGCGGATGGCTTATCAGGGTAAGGTCGTGGGTCGGATGGGTCATGGCGGGTCTCTGGTTATATTAATGCAACTGCATCTACATAGGCAGTGACGGGCAGAAAGTCAATCTTGATGCATATGCATTAATATGGCACAAGGTCGGCATGAGCCTCAAAGCCCCCTCGCACGCCATCTTCGCGCTCTGGACCGGTCTGATCCGTGCCAACGCCGACCTTCAGGCCCGGATCGAAACCGCCTTGCAGGCCAAGGGGCTGCCGCCATTGGCATGGTATGATGCGCTGTGGGAGATCGAAAAGGCGGGGACAGAGGGCATCCGGCCCTTTGCCCTGCAAGACAGGCTTTTGTTGCCGCAATATGGCCTTTCGCGGCTGATCGAGAGGTTGGTCAAGGCGGGCTATGTCGAGCGGCGCGCCTGTGCCGGTGACGGAAGGGGCCAGATGCTGCACCTGACCGGGGAAGGCGCGCGGGTGCGTGCCGCCATGTGGCCAGTCTATGAGACGACCCTGACCGGGGCGGTCGAGGCGCGGCTGAGTGCGGCAGAGACCGTGGATCTTGCGCGTCTCATGCAGCGGCTGCTGGGCTGACCGTCAGCCGGGCGTGCCGCTTGCGGGGGCTGGTTCGGCACCCATGTCGCGCATCACCCCGGTGATCCAGATGCGAAAGGCGCGGATCGCGGGCGCATTGCGGCGGCGTTCGGGATAGGCCAGCCAGATGGCGATGTCGTCGGTCCAGATCAGGTCGAAGGGCTGGATCAGGTCGCCGCGCCGCAGGGCTTCGCGGTAATAGATCGGGGTGAGAAGCCCCACCCCCTGCCCGGCGCGCGTTGCCTGTTCGGTCAGAAGCTGTGTGCCCAGCAGGCTGAAGCCGCGACCCGGATCGGGGGCCTTCAGACCCGCCAGTGCAAACCAGCCCGCCCAGCCGGGGTCGTCGGGATCAATCAGCGGCAGACCCAACAGGTCGGCGGGCCGTTCAGGCCGGCCATGTCGGTCGATGAAGGCGGGGCTGATCATCGGGGAATAGTTCGAGGGCATCAGGTAATCGGCGCGGATGCCGGGCCATTTGCCCTTGCCCGCCCGCACCGCCAGCGTCGCCTCGCCGGCCTGAAGATCGACAAGCCGATGGTCGATGGAGATGCGGGTGCTGAAGGCGGGATGGGCGCGCTGGAACGTGTCAAGTCGCGGGGCGAGGACATGGGTGGCGAAGGTGGCGAGAGTGCTGATCTCAAGCGTTTCCTCGACCTCGTCGCGGGCTTCGGCGAAGGCGGCGCGCAGGATCTCCAATGCTACGCCCGCCCGTTCGGCTAGGGCTGCACCGACCGGTGTAAGGCTGACGCCACGCGCCCGGCGCTGAAACAAAGGCTGGCCCACCCGGTCTTCCAGCAACTTTATCTGATAGCTGACAGCGGCCTGGGTCAGGCCCAGTTCGCTGGCCGCATGTGTGAAGCTGCCATGGCGCGCCGCGGCTTCAAAGACCCGGATCGCGGTCAGGGGGGGCAGCTGCTGGTCGGGAACAATGGCCATGATATCAAACCTCCTTATGGGTCATAGCAGAGGTTCGATTGGTCACCAAGGGCTGACAGGCGCAGTTTGGCACCAGAAAGACATGAGGTATCCGCCATGACCGACCATTCCCTTCCCCACCGCCTGCCCCTTCCGCTCTGGCCATCTCTGGCCGCCGCCTGGGTCCGCCTGCGGTCGTACCGCAAGGCCGCCCGCGCACGGCGCCTGCGGCGGCTGACTCAGCGCGAGATTGCACAGTTGTCCGACCATATGCTGAAGGACATAGGCTATTTTAATAACTGAGGGGGCCGGGCCGCTGGACAAAGACCAGCGGCCCGGCGATGATTAAATCATGCCCCATGATCATGCCCACGACGACCACGCCCATAGCCTGCTGCCTTCCGACCCGGCCCTAAGGGTCAAGGCGCTGGAAACCATCCTTGTCAGCAAGGGTCTGGTCGACCCGGCGGCGATGGAGGTGATCCTTGACACCTATGAACGCAAGGTCGGCCCGCATCTGGGGGCGGCTCTGGTCGCCCGCGCCTGGGCCGATCCGGCCTTTGCTGCAGCCCTGAGTGACAATGCCAATGCGGCAATGCAGGCACTGGGGATTTCCGGGCGGCAGGGCGAACATGTGGTGGCGGTGGAAAACACGCCCGCGACGCACAACATGGTCGTATGCACGCTTTGTTCCTGTTACCCGTGGCCGCTTCTGGGCATTCCGCCGGGCTGGTACAAATCCGATGCCTACCGGGCGCGGGCTGTGCGCGAGCCGCGCAAGGTGCTGGCCGAATTCGGCGTGACCTTGCCTGCAGGCCAGTCCGTCCGGGTCTGGGACTCCACCGCCGAGGTGCGCTATCTGGTGATTCCGATGCGCCCTGAAGGAACCGAAGGCTGGGATCAGACGCGGCTGGCGGCGCTTGTCACCCGCGATTCGATGATCGGCACCGGCCTGCCCCATCCTGCGGATGCGCCATGAGCCGCCCGCATGACATGGGCGGGCGCAAGGGCTATGGCCCGGTCGCACCGGAACCGGACGGGATTGCGCGCCCTGCCGCACCCTGGCACCGCACGGCACTGGCGCTGACGCTGGCGGCAGGCGGGATCGGCGCCTGGACCATTGACCGTTCGCGCCATGTGCGCGAGCTGCTGCCCGACTATGCGCGCCTCTCATATTACGAAAAGTGGCTGGCAGCGCTGGCCGATCTTCTGGTGGAAAAGGGTCTTGTGACCCGCGCCGAACTGGCCGCTGGCCGGGCCGACCCCGCACCTCTGTCACCCCGCGCCTTCACTGCGGAAAAGGTGGCGCCAGCATTGGCGCGGGGCACACCCTATCTGCGCCCCGGCCCTGCCCCGGCCTTCGCCACCGGTGACCGGGTGCAAACCCGCAGCCCGGCGGAAAATGCCCATATGCCGGGCGGCCATATCCGCCTGCCCGGCTATGCGGCGGGAAAGACCGGGCAGGTGATCCTGTCGCACGGGTGCCACGTATTCCCCGACACCAATGCCCACGGGCTGGGCGAGGTGCCAGAGCCGCTTTACACGGTGGCCTTCCGCAGCGCCGACCTTTGGGCGGATGCCGAAAGCCCTGCCGACGAAGTCACGCTTGACCTTTGGCAAAGCTACCTGGCCCCGGCATGACCCGCCCAGCCGCCCCATCGCAGTTCGACGACCCCTGGCAGGCCCAGGTTTTCGCGCTGACCGTCGCCCTTTCGGACGCGGGCCATTTCCCCTGGACCGACTGGGCGCAGGCCTTCGGCGCCACCCTGAAGCGCCACGGCGCAAACCGCGCGCTTGACGGCGGGGCGGATTATTTCAACGCTTGGCTTGAAACGCTCGAAAGCCTGCTTGAACAGCGGGGGCTGGCCGGTCAGGCCGAAGCCCGCACCATCAGGGCCGCGTGGGAACAGGCCTATCTGTCCACCCCGCACGGCCAGCCGGTAAAACTGCCCGCCTGACCGCATTTTCTGTCCTGAAATATCCCCGCCGGAGGCCACGGGAGCGCGCATCGCGCGCGACCCCAGTAAAGAAATGGCGCGCGTCAGCGCGCCGCCTCTGGATCAGGCCCGCTGACAGATCAGCCGCGACCAAGGGTCGCAAGCATGCGTGAGGCAGCTTCCGAGGGCGACAGGCCCGCCTCCACCTCGGCGCCCAATGCCTGCATGCGGGCGCGGGTTGCCGCATCGGCGGTCAGCCGTGCAAGCAGGCCCTGGCGCACCTCT
Organism: Paracoccaceae bacterium; assembly: GCA_947476475.1. Classification (GTDB taxonomy): domain Bacteria; phylum Pseudomonadota; class Alphaproteobacteria; order Rhodobacterales; family Rhodobacteraceae; genus TMP-24. The sequence goes on from CANJQT010000003.1 coordinate 52,341, forward strand.
TCCTCGAACCAGTTGCGGGCCTGTTCGGCGCGGCGGCGGGCAAAAACCCCGTTTTCGCGCCGCCAGTTGATTAGGGTGCCGATTTCGGCCCAGACCTCGGACAGCCCGCGTTCCTCCAGCGCCGACACCATCATCGCCTTGGGGAACCCGTCGGGATCCTGCGGGCGTTTGCGCAAAAGCCTGAGTGCGCCGGCATAGTCGGCGCAGGTGCGGGTGGCCGCATGCTTCAGATCGCCATCGGCCTTGTTCACCAGGATCAGGTCGGCGATTTCCATGATGCCGCGCTTGACGCCCTGCAATTCGTCGCCGCCCGCCGGGGCCAGAAGCAAAAGGAACAGATCGGCCATGTCGGCCACCATGGTTTCCGACTGGCCGACACCCACGGTCTCAACCAGCACCACGTCGAACCCCGCCGCTTCGCACAGGGCGACCGCTTCGCGGGTGCGGCGGGCGACACCGCCCAGCTGGGTCTGGCTGGGCGAGGGGCGTATGAAGGCCATGGGATCGCGCGCCAGTCGGTCCATGCGGGTCTTGTCCCCAAGGATCGAGCCGCCCGAGCGGGCCGAGGACGGATCGACCGCCAGCACCGCCACCTTCAGCCCCTGCCGGGTCAACATCATCCCGAACGCTTCGATGAAGCTGGATTTGCCGACCCCCGGTGTGCCCGACAGGCCGATGCGCAGCGCCTGACGGCCAGCGCTGCCCAGTTTATGCAGCAGATCCAGCGCCCGCGCCCGGTGATCCGCCCGCCCGCTTTCAACCAGGGTGATCGCCCGCGCCAGCGCCCGGCGGTCGCCGGACAGAAGCTTTTCGGCTAGGTCATCTGACGTCATGTTTCGGTTCCGGCATGTTCTTGCGCGTTTGTCCCGGGCTGTGTGCCGGACCCCGCAGGGTTTCTTGCCTTTTTGCCCTGCCTCCTGTCCAGTGCGGATCAGAAAAAACCATGAGGCCGGGTGATGTTTGTCTTCTCAATGCACAAGAATGCCCTGCGTGCCGCGATGGTGGTCTTGTCACTGGCCGCCACCGCAGCGCGCGCCGACCAGACTGATGCCGCGGTATTCGACATTTCGATCCGCGGGTTTTCGGCGGCCACCCTGTCGATCAGCGGGGCGGTGACGGGCCAACATTATGAGGCTTCGGGTTTCCTGAAAAGTTCGGGGCTTTTGGGGTTTCTCAAGAAGATCCGCTATGATGCGGCGGCCTCGGGCAGCCTGTCGGACGGCCGCTTCGTGCCGGCGCGCTATAAGGAAAAGGCCGATACCGGCAAGCGGCAGTCGGAATCGGTGATGGCCTACAAGGGGGGCGTTCCGCAGGTGAAGTCCTACACGCCGCCGCGCCCGCCTCAGACCGGCGACATTGATCCGGCGACCCAAGGCGGCACCGTCGATCCGCTGACCGCCCTTTACGCGGTCTTGCGCGATGTGCCGGTGGCCGAGGCCTGCAGCCTGAAGGTTTTCCTTTTCGATGGCCGGCGCCGCAGTCAGGTGGTTCTGACCGCCCCTAAGGCCGAGGGCGAGCGTATCACCTGCCGGGGGGAGTACCGCAGGCTTGAGGGGTTTTCAGACAAGGACATGGCCGAAAAGAGCCGTTTCCCCTTCACCCTGACCTATCAGGCGGCGGGGTCGGGCATGGTGCATGTGAGCGAAATTTCGATGGATACGCTCTATGGAAAAGGCCGGATGATCCGGCGATAAGGGCGCATGAGTGTGCCCATTCCACCCCCCATGCCGATTGACGAGGCGCTGCCCGCGCTGCTGGAGGTCATGCAGGCCCATGGCCGTGCCGTGCTGCAAGCGCCGCCGGGGGCCGGAAAGACCACGCGCGTTCCCTTGGCGATGATGATCGACGGGCTGGTGCCGGGCCGCATCCTGATGCTGGAACCCCGCCGCCTTGCCGCCCGGGCCGCCGCCGAACGGATGGCCGAGACATTGGGCGAGGCGGTCGGGCAAAGGGTGGGCTACCGGATCCGGGGCGAGGCCAAGGTTTCGGCCGCCACCCGGATAGAAGTGGTGACAGAAGGCATCCTGACGCGGATGATCCAGTCCGACCCGGAACTGTCGGGCGTGGACGCGGTGATCTTTGACGAATTTCACGAACGGTCGCTGAATGCCGATCTGGGTCTGGCTTTGGTCTGGGAGGTGCGCGGCGCGCTGCGCCCCGACCTGATGGTGCTGGTGATGTCGGCCACACTGGATGCGGCACCCGTGGCCGCGCTGTTGGATCACGCCCCGGTCATCACCTCGCAAGGGCGGGCCTTTCCGGTTGAAACCCGCTGGCTGGCGCGCAGCCCGGCGGCGGGTCTGCGCTATGAGGCGGCGATTGCTGGCCTCATAGCCGATGCGGTGGCGGAAACCGATGGCGGTGTGCTGGTCTTTTTGCCGGGCGAAGGGGAAATCCGCCGGGTCGAGGGGCTGCTGGCCGGTCGGCTACCGGCAGGCTGCGTGGTGCACCCGCTGTTCGGGGCGATGGAATTTGCCGCCCAGCGCGCGGCGATTGCGCCTGCGACGGCGGGGCGCAAGGTGGTGCTGGCGACTTCGATCGCCGAAACCTCGCTGACCATTCAGGATGTACGGGTGGTGGTGGATGGCGGCCGCGCGCGGCGGGCGCGGTTCGATCCGTCATCCGGCATGGCGCGGCTGGTGACGGAACGGGTGACAAGGGCCGAGGCGGAACAAAGGCGCGGCCGGGCCGGGCGGGTGGCGGAAGGCATCTGCTACCGATTCTGGACCAAGGGCGAGGAAGGGGCGCTGGCCGCCTTCCCACCGGCCGAGATCGAGGCGGCCGATCTGACGGGCCTTGCGCTGGAACTGGCGCTTTGGGGGTCTGACGGGGCCGATCTGGCCTTTCTGACCCCGCCCCCTGCCCCCGCTTTGGCCGAAGCGCGCGCCTTGTTGCAGGGGCTGGGCGCGCTGGACCCCGGTTTTCGGATCACCGCCCATGGGCGGGCGCTGGCGGCCCTGCCGCTGCATCCGCGTCTGGCGCATATGCTGGTGGTGGCGGGGCCGGATGCGGCGACGCTCGCCGCCCTGTTGGCGGAACGCGACCCGTTGCGCGGGGCGCACGCCGATCTGGCCCTGAGGCTGGCCGCGGTGCGTGACCCCAAGGCCTATGAGGCCGACCACCCGCACCGGGTGGACCGGGGCATCGTCGAACGGGTGCGGGCTGAAGCCAAGCGGCTGGCGCGGATGGTGAAGCCAGTGGCAGAGCGGTTCAGCGCGGCCGAGATGGCCGCGTTGGCCTACCCTGACCGCATCGGCCTGCGCCGCAAGGGCGATGCGCCGCGCTTTGTGCTGTCGGGCGGCAAGGGGGCGGTGGCGGACGCCGCCGACCCTGTCGGCAAGGGGCGGCTGATCGTGGCCACCGACCTGGACGGCGACCCGCGCGAAGCCAGGTTACGGCAAGCGATTGCCATCGATGAGGCAGCACTGCGCCGCCTTTACGGCGATCAGATCGGCTGGCAGGACCAGTGCGACTGGTCCCGGCGTGACGGGCGCGTGCTGGCGCGGCGGCAGGAACGGTTCGGGGCGTTGATCCTTGCGGACCGCGCCTGGCCAGAGGCCCCGTCTGACGCCATGGCGCGCGCGGCGTTGGAGGGCATCCGCCAGCTTGGCCTGCCGTGGTCGGACGCAGCCCGGCGGTTCCGGGCGCGGGTGGAACTGTGCCGCCGCGACGGGGCCGATCTGCCGGATTTCAGCGACGAAGGGCTGATGGCGCGCGCTGAAGACTGGCTTTTACCGCATCTGACGGGCAAGCGGACCGAAGGTGATCTGCGCGGGATGGACCTGACCGAGGCGCTGAAGGGGGCTTTGTCCTGGGACGATCTGCAACTGGTCAACCGCCTTGCCCCACCGGCGTTTCAAACCCCGCTGGGGCGCAGCGTGCCGATTGATTACGCAGGTGATTACCCGTCGATTGCGCTGCGTCTGCAGGAACTGTTCGGGGTAAAGACCCACCCGACGGTGGGGCCAAAGCGCCTGCCGCTGCGCATCACGCTGCTGTCGCCGGGCCAGAAGGCGGTGCAGGTGACGCTGGACCTGCCGGGTTTTTGGGCCACGAGTTACAGTGATGTCAAGAAGGATATGCGCGGCGAATACCCGCGCCACCCTTGGCCTGAAGATCCGACCGAAGCCGAACCGACCCTGCGCGCCAAGCCGCGCGGCACCTGACAAAGGCGCGCGCGGCGCAGCTTGGACCTTAGCCGCCGAGGAAGTCGGCCTTGCCCAATTCCACGCCATTGTGGCGCAGGACCCCGTAGGCGGTGGCAGTGTGGAAATAGAAATTGGGCAAGATCCAGTAGCGAATGTAATCTGCCCCTTTGAACGACATGTCGTTCGGGCCGGCCTTGAAGGTGACGGTGCGGTCTTCGGCCCCCTCGAAATCCGCGGGCTTCAGGGCGGCAAGACTTGCGATCGTATTGGCGATACGGCCCTTGAGATCGGTGAAGGTCACTTCGGTGTCGGGCACGGATTCAGGTTCGCCCCCTTTCAGGCGCACAGCGCCGCGGCGGGCCTGATCGCAGGCGATCTGCACCTGACGGGTCAGGGGAAACATGTCGGGGTAAAGGCGCGCGGCCAGAAGCACGGAAGGGTCGATCTTGCGCGCCTCGCAATGGGCTTCGGCCTTGGCCAGCACATTCGACAGCGCCTTCAGCCCGTGCGAGAGGGGCGGCACGAAATCATCGTAAAGGGACATGGCTTTCTCCTGGTTCGGTTCGGGGGCGACCCTAGGCCGGGGCGCGCCAAAGGGGAAGGCCCAGCACGCCTGCGCCGGATCACAAGTGACTTGCCACCGCGTCGGTCGTCACCAGATGCGCGAAATCCGCGCCCAGAAGCGACAGGGTGACGCGCAGGACGGTCGCCGCATCAATGCGCCCGCCATCATGCGCCGGGATGTCGAAGCCGACCAGCGCATCGCCGGGAAGGACCACCTGAAAGCCCAGATCGCTGGCCATGCGGGTGGTCGAGGTGACGCAAAAGGCCGCCACCGCGCCGACCAGAACGATCCGCCCGATCCCTTCGCGGCGCAGCCAGGCATCCAGCCCGGTGCCCGAAAAAGCCGAGGAGGTGGATTTGTGAAATATTTTTTCACCGGGCATTGGGCGGGCGCAGCCCATCACTTCGCCCCCGGGCTGGCCAAGCGCTACGGGGGTTCCGGGCTCATGGTGATGGACATGGACAATCGGCAAACCGCGCGCCCTGAACAGCGCCAGAAGACCGGCAATACGCGCCTCGGCGTCAGGGTTGGCGCGGTCACGCCCGGCACGGGTGCGCGCGGCCATTTCCTCTTGCATGTCGATGATCAGAAGGGCGGTGCGGGTCATGGCAATCTCCGGGGTTTTGCACATTCACCTGGTCCAAATACTCCCGGGGGAGCGCGAGGGGGCAGGCAGCCCCCTCGCTTGCAACGCAAAGGGCGGCTCAGACCCCGAGGCAGTAGCGCAGGATCGCCTTTTGCGCGTGCAGGCGGTTTTCGCTTTCGTCGAAGATCACCGATTGCGGGCCGTCCATCACCGTGTTGGTGGCCTCTTCGTTGCGGTGGGCGGGCAGGCAGTGCATGAAGAGCGCGTCAGGCTTGCCCTCGGCCATCATCGCATCATTGACCTGATAGGGGCGCAGCTGGTTGTGGCGGCGTTCGCGCGCACTTTCGGGGTCGTGCATCGACACCCAGGTGTCGGTGACGATGGCGTCGGCCCCGCGCGCGGCGGCCAGCGGGTCGCGGGTGATTTCCACCTTGCGGCCTTTGGCACGGGCGAATTCGACGGCCTTGGGGTTGGGGTCAAGGGTTTCGGGGCCGGTGAAGGTGAGGTCAAAGCCGAACTGGCCGGCCGCATGCAGCCAGCTCGTGCACACATTGTTGCCGTCGCCGGACCAGACGAACTTGCGCCCGCCGATCGCACCGCGGTGTTCTTCATAGGTCACGATGTCGGCCATGATCTGGCAGGGATGCGAGGCATCGGTCAGGCCGTTGATCACCGGAACGGTGGCATGTTCGGCCATTTCAAGCAGCGTCGCTTCTTCAAAGGTGCGCAGCATGATCAGATCGACATAGCGTGAGAGCACCCGCGCAGTATCGGCGATCGATTCGCCATGGCCAAGCTGCATGTCCTTGCCCGACAGCACCATCACCTCGCCGCCCATCTGGCGGGCGCCCACGTCAAAGCTGATGCGGGTGCGGGTCGAGGGTTTTTCGAAGATCAGCGCGATCATGCGGCCTGCCAGCGGCTGGGTGGCGTCGGGCATGCCCTTGGGCAGGCCGTGGCGGGCGTCCTTCATGGCGCGGGCCTGGTCGATCATGGCGCGCAAGTCGGCTTGGGTGGTGGTGTGGATGTCGAGGAAATGGTTCATCGCGGGGTTCCTTGCCCGGAGAGGTGGGGGGCTGTCTGCCCCCCGTGCCCCCCCGAGGATATTTAGGGACAGAAAATGAGGGGCTGCGCGGGATGCGCCATGTCAGAGCGCCTGTTCGACAGCAGAGGCGGCGCGGTCCAGGCGGGTGACCGCCTCGGTCAGATCGGTGTCACTGATGGTCAGGGGTGGCAGGAGGCGCAGGGTATTGTCTGCGGCGGGGACGGTGAGGATATGTTCTTCGTAGCCCGCCCTAACCACATCGGCGGGGGCCACCTTGCATTTGAGGCCGAGGATCAGCCCCTGACCCCGCACGCTTTCGAAAACCCGCGGATGGGCCGCGACCAGCCCTTCGAGGCTTTGGCGGAAGAGTGCCGCCTTGCGGTTCACTTCCGCCAGAAAGGCGGGGTCGGTGATAATTTCGGTGACGCGCGCGCCGACGGCGCAGGCCAGCGGGTTGCCGCCGTAGGTCGATCCGTGGGTGCCCGCGACCATTCCGGAGGCGGCGCGTTCGGTGGCCAGCACCGCGCCGAGCGGGAAGCCACCGCCGATGCCTTTGGCGACCATCATAATGTCGGGGGTGATGCCCGCCCATTCATGGGCGAAGAGGCGGCCGGTGCGACCCATGCCGCACTGCACCTCGTCGAGGATCAAAAGCGCGCCAGTCTCATTGCAGAGCTGGCGGATCAGCTTCAGGTCGGCGTCGGGCAGCGGACGGATGCCGCCTTCGCCTTGGATCGGCTCGAGCATCACCGCACAGGTTTGCGGTCCGATGGCCGCCTTCAGCGCTGCCATGTCGCCCCAGGGCAGTTGCCGGAAACCCGGCATCAGGGGGCCAAAGCCCTTGACCATCTTGTCGGCGCCGGAGGCGGCGATCGCCGCGGTCGAGCGGCCATGGAAGGCGCCCTCGAAGGTCAGGATCTCGGGCCGGTCTTCACCCTTTTCGTACCAGTATTTGCGGGCCATCTTGATCGCAAGTTCGGCAGCCTCGGTGCCTGAATTGGTGAAGAAGACGGTATCTGCAAAGGTATGGGCGCACAGAAGATCCGCCAGGCGTTGCTGTTCGGGGATCTGGTAAAGGTTCGAGACATGCCAGACCTTGCCCGCCTGTTTGGTCAGGGCGGCGATCAGGTCGGGGTTAGCGTGGCCCAGCGCATTGACCGCGATCCCCGCACCTAGATCGAGATATCGCCCCCCGTCTGTCGCGATCAGCCAAGAGCCTTCGCCCCGTTCAAAGGACAGGGGCGCACGGTTGTAGGTGGGCAGAACGGTCGGGATCATCGGGAACCTCCGGGGGAAGAAGCCAATCCGTGCCAAAGGCAGGGGGGCGTGTCAACGAGGGATGGGATGGGTCGGGACAAGGTGGCGGACAGCCACGGCTGATCAGTCGCGTCAGGCGCGACGACGTCGGATGGCAGGAAGGGTGCGGGTCCGGGTGATCATGGGGACCGCATAGCGGCAAAAACCGGGTGTGTAAATCTGCATTTGCGGTGGCGGGTCTGGCCGCCTAGGGTCGGCGCATGGCCCTGACCCTGATCGGATATCGCTTCAGCATTTATACCCGCATCGTACGTCTGGTGCTGGCTGAGAAGCGGCTGCGCGCGACGCTGGTCGAGGTGGACCCTTTTCGCCCGCCCCTGCCCGCCGACTTTCTGGCGCTGAATCCGTTCGGGCGGGTGCCGGTGCTGCAGCACGGGCCGTTCACCGTCTTTGAGACCGCGGTGATCTGCCGATATCTGGATGAGGCGCTGCCGGGGCCGGTCTTGCAGCCCGAAGATGCGCGCGACCGGGCGCGAATGGCGCAGGTGGTGGCGATTGCCGATGCGGATGGCTACCGGCCGATGGTCCGTCAGGTCTTTGCGCATCGGGTGTTTCGGCCTGCCGAAGGCCAGGTGCCTGATCAGGCCACGATCGCGCAGGGGCTGGCGGCGGCCGGGCAGGTGCTGGGCGTTCTGGACGGGATCGCGCAGGAAGGACGGGTGCTGGGGCCGGATCGGATCACGCTGGCCGATCTGCATCTGGCGCCGATGTTCGCGGCCTTTGTGCAGGCACCCGAGGGGGCGGATCTGCTGGCGGATCATGTGGGCCTTTCAGAGTGGTGGGGGCGGATCAGGGGCCGTGCCAGCCTGCGCGACACCGATCTGGGCCTGCCCGGCTGAGAGTCGGCCTACGGGAAAGCACGGATGGTGGTGCGCGAAGGCTTGCCTTGGGCGCGCGCGGCTTGTATCTCGGCGCGTCCCGGTTAGAATGGGGCGAACCGCAGTTAGGCGGGTTGGGGGTGCGGCTTGCGCCCCGGCCCTGCCACAAAAACCCGAGGGTCTTTCATGTCCTGGACCGACGAACGCGTCGAGCTTTTGAAGAAGATGTGGTCCGAGGGCCAGTCTGCCAGCCAGATCGCCAAGGAGCTTGGCGCCGTTACCCGCAATGCGGTGATCGGCAAGGTCCATCGTTTGGGCCTGTCCAACCGTGTGGGCGCGCCGACTGATGGCAAGGCCAAGGGCGACGAGGTCGAGGTGGAAGCGCCGCATGTGGAACCGGCACAGCGGCCTGCAGCCGCCGCGCCTGCCGCAGCAACCCCGCGCCCGGAACCGCGACCGGCCGCCGCCGCGCCACGCCCAGAGGTTGCCCCGGTGCAAAGCGCCTCGCCAATGCGCAAGGCGATCATTCCGGCGGGCCAGCCCCTGCCGCCGCAACCTTCGGTCGGAGAGATCAGCCCCGAGGCTTTGGCTTCGGTCCGCGAGGTCGAGAAGAAGGCGCGCAAGATCCCGCTGATGGACCTGACCGAACGCACCTGCAAATGGCCGATTGGTGACCCCGCCACCCCGGATTTCTGGTTCTGCGGCCTGCCAAGCCAGCCCGGCAAACCCTATTGCGAGGCCCATGTCGGCGTCGCCTTCCAGCCGATGAGCGCCCGGCGCGACCGTCGGCGGTAGGACCGGGCGGCAGGGCCGGGATTGCCCCGACCCCGCCCGACACAGGAGCTTTCATGACATTGATCATCGAGATCGGCGATCTGTCCAAGACCTATGGGAGTGGCACGGCGGCCTTGTCGGACGTCACGCTGGATATCCGTGAGGGCGAGATCCTTGCCCTGCTGGGCCCGAACGGCGCGGGAAAGACCACGCTGATTTCGATTGTCTGCGGGCTGGTCACGCCCTCGACGGGCCGCGTGCTGGTCGGTGGGCATGACATTCAGCGCGACTATCGGGCGGCGCGGGCTTTGATCGGGTTGGTGCCGCAGGAAATTGCGCTCGAATCCTTCGAGACGGTGATGAACACGGTGCGCTTTACCCGTGGGCTTTACGGCAAGGGGCGCGATGACGCCTATCTGGAAAGCCTGCTGAAATCGCTGACCCTGTGGGACAAGCGCGATGCGAAGCTGATGGAACTGTCGGGCGGCATGAAGCGGCGGGTGATGATCGCCAAGGCGCTGTCGCACCAGCCGAAGATCCTGTTTCTGGACGAGCCGACCGCCGGGGTTGACGTGAACCTGCGGCGCGAGATGTGGGAAGTGGTGCGGGATCTACGCGATCAGGGCGTGACCGTCATCCTGACAACCCATTACATCGCCGAGGCCGAAGAGATGGCCGACCGCATCGGGGTCATCGACAAGGGTCGGCTGTTGCTGGTCAAGGACAAGACAGCATTGATGCACGAATTCGGGCAAAAGCGCCTGACAATCGAATTGACCGAGCCGGTAAGCAGTCTGCCGGTCACGCTGCAGGACCACGGGCTGACCCTTGCCGATGATGGGCTGCATCTGTCCTATCACTATGACACCCGCGCCGACCGGACCGGCATTGCGCGGCTGCTGGCTGATGTGGCGACGGCGGGGCTTTCGGTGCGCGACCTTGCAACCGAGCAATCCTCGCTGGAGGAGGTGTTTCTGGGCCTGCTGAGGGAAAAGCCATGAACCGGGCGCTGAACTGGCGCGGGGTGCGCACCATCTATTCGCATGAAATGGCACGCTTCTGGCGGACCTTGTGGGAATCTCTCGCCTCGCCTGCGCTGTCCACGGTGCTTTACTTCGTAGTCTTTGGTGCTGCGATCGGCAGCCGGATCGACGCGGTGGAGGGGGTCAGCTACGGGGCCTTCATCGTGCCGGGGCTGATCATGCTGACCGTTTTGCAGCAGTCGATCTCGAACGCCTCGTTCGGGATCTTCTTTCCGAAGTTCATTGGCACAATCTACGAGATGCTGGCGGCGCCCCTGTCTTTCGTCGAGATTGTCATCGGCTATGTGGGGGCGGCGGCGATGAAATCGATGATCATCGCGGGGGTGATCCTGATCACATCGTGGTTCTTTGTCGATATCCGCATCCAGCATCCTTTCTGGATGCTGGCCTTCCTGACCCTGACCGCGGTCAGTTTTTCGCTGTTCGGGTTCCTGATGGGGATCTGGGCAAAGGACTGGCAGCAGTTGCAGATCATCCCGATGATGGTGATCACGCCTTTGGTGTTTCTGGGCGGGGCTTTCTATACGGCCGACATGCTGCCGCCGTTCTGGCAGGGTGTCGCGAAGCTGAATCCGGTGCTTTACCTTGTTTCGGGCTTCCGCTGGTCATTCTTCGGGATCGCCGATGTGCCGGTCGGCCTGTCGCTGGTGGCGGTGGTTCTGTTTTTGAGCCTGTGCATGGGAATGGTCTGGTTCATCTTCCGCACCGGCTGGCGGATCCGCAACTGACGCGGGGCGCTGCCCCGCACCCCGGGATATTTGGGAAAAGAAGAAGGAACGGGTGCTTTTCGCTGGCGCGTGCTTGCGCTATATGCGCGTTCCATGTCCCAGAACCCACCCAACCTCCGCCCCGACCTTGCGCCCCGCCCTGTCTGTGACGCCGAGCGGCGCGAAGGTCAGCCAACGATCGGCATGGTCAGCCTTGGCTGCCCCAAGGCTTTGGTCGATTCAGAACGCATCCTGACGCGCCTTCGGGCCGAGGGTTATCAGATCAGCCCCGACTACCGCGGGGCCGAGGCGGTGATCGTCAACACCTGCGGGTTTCTGGATTCGGCAAAGGCTGAAAGTCTTGAAGCGATCGGCGAGGCATTGGCCGAGAACGGTCGGGTGATCGTGACCGGCTGTCTGGGCGCAGAGCCGGACTATATCACCGGGGTTCATCCATCGGTGCTGGCCGTCACCGGGCCGCACCAATACGAGGCGGTTCTGGATGCGGTACACAAGGCGGTGCCGCCCAGCCCCGATCCGTTCATCGACCTGTTGCCCGCGACGGGCGTTACGCTTACCCCGCGCCATTACAGCTATCTGAAGATTTCCGAAGGCTGCAATCACAAGTGCAAGTTCTGCATCATCCCCGACATGCGCGGCCGTCTGATAAGCCGCCCGGCGCATGCGGTGATGCGCGAGGCGGAAAAGCTGGTCGAGGCGGGGGTGCGCGAGCTTCTGGTGATTTCGCAGGATACCTCGGCTTACGGCGTTGATATCAGGCATGCTATCAACGCCGGGCGTGACGGGCGCGAACACCGCGCCCACATCACCGATCTGGCGCGCGATCTTGGGTCGCTTGGCGCCTGGGTGCGGCTGCATTACGTCTATCCCTATCCGCATGTGCGCGATCTGGTGCCCCTGATGGCGGAAGGGCTGGTGCTGCCCTATCTGGATATTCCCTTCCAGCACGCGCATCCCGATGTGCTGAAACGCATGGCGCGGCCAGCGGCGGCGGCCAAGACCCTGGACGAGATTGCGGCATGGCGGCGCGACTGCCCGGAAATCACCCTTCGGTCGACCTTCATCGTCGGATATCCCGGCGAGACGGAAGCCGAATTCCAGACGCTGCTGGACTGGATGGATGAGGCGCAACTGGATCGGGTGGGCTGTTTTCAGTATGAAAACGTCGCGGGGGCGCGGTCGAACGACCTGCCCGGTCATGTGGCGCCCGAGGTCAAGCAGGACCGCTGGGACCGGTTCATGCAAAAGGCGAAGGCGATTTCCGAAGCGAAGCTGGCGGCAAAGGTCGGGCAGGTGATGCAGGTAATCGTAGACGAGGTGGACGGCGAAGGCGCCACCTGCCGGACCAAGGCCGATGCGCCGGAAATCGACGGGAACCTGTTCATCGACGAGGGCTTCGAAGGGCTGAAGCCCGGCGATCTGGTCACGGTCGAGGTCGAAGAGGCGGGCGAGTATGACCTGTGGGGGCGGCTGGCCTGAATGGCAAGGCTGATCGCCGCACTCGAGGCCGGGATGACGCGCGAACGGGCGCTGATTGTGGCGGTCATGCTGGTGCCGGTGATGCTGGCGGTCGAGGCGCTGACCATCTGGGCTGACCCGGCCTTGCGCGGCCATTTGCCCTTTGGCCATGATTTCGTGGCCTTCTGGAGTGCCTCGCGGCTGACCGCCGTGGGCGCGCATGAGGCGCTTTATGATCCGGTGCGGTTCTGGGCGGAACAGGCACCGGTATCGGTGCGGCCGGGGTTCCTGTCCTGGCATTATCCGCCGCTTTTCCTGCTGTTTCTCATGCCGCTGGCGGGCCTTGGCTTTGCCGCCGCCTGGCTGGTCTTTTCGGCGGGGGGGCTGGCGGCGCTGGCCTTGGCGGGGCGACGGGTGCTGGCGGTGCCGGGGCTTTTGGGCTGGGCGGCCTTGCTGGGCGCGCCGGTGATCGGCGTGACGCTGGTGCAGGGGCAGAACGGCGCGTGGGTGGCGGCGGCACTGATTGGCGGGCTGTGGGCGCGGGAACGCGGGCGTGGCTGGCTGGCGGCGCTGTTGTTCGCCTGCCTTGCGGCCAAGCCGCATCTGGCCCTGCTTTTGCCGCTGGCACTGGTTGCGGCGCGGGACTGGCGGCTGATCGGGCAAACAGCGCTTATGGTTGGCGGGCTGATTGGCCTCTCGTTTGCGGTTATAGGGGCCGCGCCCTGGCAACTGTTCTGGGCGCACCGCGATACGGTTCAGGTGGTGATGGCCGACCGCGATGTTCTGGCGCAGATGCCGACGGCCTTTGCCGCAAGCCTGATTGCCGGGCTGCCGCTGCAAGTGGCGCTGGCGGCGCAAGGGCTGAGCGCGCTTTTGGCGGGCGTTGTGGTCTGGCGGGTCTGGGCGGACCGCAGGGCCGCGCCGGACCTGAAGATTGCCGTTCTGTTGATGGCGGCGCTGCTGCTGCCGCCTTATGGCTTTCGCTATGATCTGGTGGTGCAACTTGGCGCGGTGCTGCTGTTGGCGCGCATCGCTTGCCGGGAAGGGTGGCTTCCGGGCGAAAAATTGGTGGTGGCTGGCCTTTGGGCCGGGCCTGCGCTGTTTCCACCACTCGCCTTTGCGACGCCCCTGCAGGCTGGATTTCTGCTGCAGCTTCTGGGGCTTTGGGCGGTATGGCGGCGCTTTCGGATGCGGGCCACTGAAAGGATGACCGCCCCCGCGCCGTGACCCTGCATTTGCGCACAATGACCATGCGCCCAAGCAGCGCGGTTTGCGTTGCAGCGAAGGGGCCATGCGGCCATCCTTGGCTCGTCACACAAAAGGATCCCACCATGACCGACATCCCCGAAATTGTGCAAAAAGCCCCTTACCCGGTCGAGGTGGAGGCCGGAAAAACCTATTTCTGGTGCGCCTGCGGCCAGTCTAAGAAGCAGCCGTTCTGTGATGGCAGCCACAAGGGCAGCAGCTTCAACCCAGTGAAATTCACTGCCGAAGCAACCAAGAAGGTCTGGCTGTGCGGCTGCAAGCAGACCCGCAATCAGCCGTTCTGCGACGGAGCCCACAAGGCGCTTTGATCGACGGATCGCGGCCCTTTCTGGAGGCGTGGCCAGCAAGCCGCGCCTTTCTTTTTTGTCCCATCCATTGAAAGACTTCTGCTAACCTGACGTGGGGGCAATAAGACCCCGTACAATAGAAGGGGGACTAAATGAGTGTTTCACGCGGTTTTCTGGTGATTGCACCATTCTACATGATCGTTGGCGTTCTGATCGGCGCACAGATGGGGGGATCGGGGGATCACACGCTTGCCCCCGCCCATGCCCATATCAACCTGCTGGGCTTTACGCTGATGATGCTGTTCGGGCTGGCCTATTCGCGGTTTCCCGATGCGGCGGCTTCGCCGTTGGCGCGGTTGCATTTCTGGCTGCATCAGGCCGGGGCGCTGATTTTGTGTGTGTTGCTGGTGCTGCTGTTTTCCGGGCGCATCACCGAGGCGGCGATGTTCCCGCTGGCCCCGATTGCCGAACTGGCGGTTCTGATCGGGCTGGTCTGTTTTGCAGTGAACATGGTGCGGCACGCACGCTGATCCGCGCCAGAGATGAACCGGAGAGGGGGGCAACAGCCCCCCTTTTTCATCCGATCAGGATCACAAGCCACGCCACGCCGCCCGCAAGGGCCGCAAGCGCAACCCCCGCGCTGCCGCAGTCCTTGGCCTTTTTGGCGGCGGGATGCTGGTGGGGGGTGACATGATCAACAATCTCTTCGATAGCGGTGTTGAACAGTTCGGCGGCCAGAACCAGAATGCCAAGCGCCAGGATCAGCGCGCGTTCGGTCACCGATAGCGGCAGCGAAAAGGCAAGTGCGGCGGACAGGATATTCACGATCGTCCACTGGCGTAACGATACTTCTGTTGCCCAGGCGGCCACCCACCCCTGCATCGACCAGACGCAGGTGTTCAAGAAACGCCGGTACTGACCTGTCAGAAAAATCCGCATTCCTGCCCCCCTGTTGCCGGGTCAGATTAGCCCGCAAGCGTGCATCAGGGAAGTGTCGCAAGGTAAAGGCGTGTGGCTTCCTGCACATGGCGAAACCGGTCGCCCCCCAGGGGTTTGCCGCCATACCAGCGGGTCACGACGACAACATGGTCTTCCAACCCGGCGGATTGCAGCAGGCGCAGGATGATATTGCCCGCCCCCGCCTCGCCATCATCGCCTTTCAGGGGCTGGGCGATGCCGTCATCGGTCAGGATCACCGCCCAGGAATTGTGGGTGGCCTTGGCGAAGCGCTTTTCGCGCTTCAGCGCCGCAAGAAAACCCTGAACCCCGGCGCGCCCGCGCACCGGCCCGCCCGAAACTGCGTATTTCGAGCCTTTGTCGTTGATATCGGTGTCCAGAATACGCATGCGCCCGGCATGAAGCGGCACCGGGGGCAGGTCAAGCCCTGTCAGACCAGATCGCGCAGCCCTTCAAGAACCGCCTTGTTGGCGCACCAGTCAGGGGCGGCGGTTGCCTGATCGTCGTCTTCGACAAAGTCGTGACAATCAGCGGGCGCGCCCGGGCAATCGCGGCAGCGGTCGATCATCGTGACAAAGTCGGCACGGTCCAGAATGCCCTGATGCATCGCTTCCGACAGGTTTACCCCATGCCTGCGCGCCATCGCGCGGGTCAGAAAAAGATGCCGGTCAAGTTCGCCCGATGGAAGCACGTCCGCTTTTGTTTGCCCAGTCATGGCGTTCTCCCCTAGCCGATCATGCAGAACCATAAAAGAAAGATGCCCACCGACAGGCCACACGCGCCTTGATCCGGATCAATATCCGGCGCGAAGCCGCGCCACCGTCTGCCTGACAAGCGCAATTCTTTGCGCGTTCGGCGGGTGAGTTCCCAAGAACTGATCGCCCGGGTCCGGCAGGCGGCTGAAGAAGGCCGCCCCGCGTTCGGGGTCAAATCCGGCGTTCCAGGACAGGACAGTGCCCAACTCATCCGCCTCCAGCTCGAACTCCTTGGAATAGCTGCGCGCACCGACCTGGGCGCCAATGTCCTGTGCCGCGCGAATCGCATTGGGATCGCCGCCCAAGGCAGCGGCCAGAACCCCGGTCAGCGCGCCGCCCATCGCCGCCGTCTGCTGTTCGCGGCCGATGTGGTCAAGGATATGGTGTGCGCTTTCGTGGCCCATGACAAAAGCCAGTTCGTCGGCATTGCGGGCATCGGCGATCAGCGCCACTGTAAAGGCCAGAACCGGACGGCCTGACGGGTCAAGCGTTTGATAGGCATTCGGCGGCGCGCCGGGTGCTGTATCGACGACAATCTGGAAATCGCAGTTTCTGGCCGACAGGCGGGCGCGGCACTCTGCCTCTAGCAGCGGTTCCATGCGCTGGACGACCTGACCGAAATTGCGCGCCGCCGCCTGCGGGGCCAGCACCTGATCCGGTGCGGGCAAGGGGCTGTTGGTCGGGGCATACGGCACCGATGGCGACATGCTGACGCAGGCAGAAAGGGCCAGCGCCAGAACGGTCGGCAGAAGAAAACGGGCGGCTGGAAACGTCATGGGCAAACACTCTGAGACGGCATCAGCACCCTTTATGGCTTTCGGACATCGGATGAAAGTGCCGGTGGCGAAGAGGGCGCAGACGCGCTAGACTTTGCCTATGTTTACCATCGAACATGATTTCGACGCCACGGTCATCACCCTTGTCGATGAAGGGTCGGTGCATCTGGAAGAGGATGTGACGATTCAGGCGTTCGAGGAGTGCGTGACCGTCGAACAATATGACCCGCGCGAGGACAGGGTGGTCAAGATCATCCTGTCGATGGTGCAGGTGCGCGAACTGGCCGCCGCGCTGGACCTGCCCGAGGGGGTTTACCGGCTGAAGCCAAAGGGCGAAAAAGGCTGACGCGCTCATGCCTTCGCAGAGTGTCTGCACCGCAGGGGGCAGGTGCTGGCGGGGGCGCGCGGCGGACAGGTGGCCTTGTCCGCGACCTTTCCACGAAGCGAACGACAAGGAAGATCGACATGGCCTGGATGATCGTCAGCGAGGACAGCGCCGATGCGGCGGCCCTTCGGCAGGACAAGG
The DNA here is from genome assembly GCA_947476475.1 of Paracoccaceae bacterium. Classification (GTDB taxonomy): domain Bacteria; phylum Pseudomonadota; class Alphaproteobacteria; order Rhodobacterales; family Rhodobacteraceae; genus TMP-24. Next base: position 69,390 of record CANJQT010000003.1, read on the forward strand.
CGCTGATGGCGGCGCACTGGGCCTATGAACTGTCTATCAAGGACAAAATTCTGGCTGCGGGCAGCCTGCGCAGCGATGACGGGCTGGTACCGGTCGGCAGCCTGTTGATCCTTGACGTGGCAACCAAGGACGAGGCGCTGGCGCTGCTGGCCGCCGACCCGGCCACAAAGGCCGGGCTACGCGGCAAGGTGACGGCGCGCTACTGGAACCGGGCGATCCTGGACGGGGTGGCGGTGGACTGACTGGCGACCCGGATGGGTTGGGTGCCGGGGAAAATGGCGAAGGTCAGTCCGATATGCGAAAGACCTTTTCGCGCGAGGTAGTGCCGCGCACAAGGGTCAGGCGGCTTTTGGCGATGCCCAGCGCCTTGGCCAGAAGTGCCTGAACGGCGGCGTTGGCCTTGCCATCTTCAGGCACCACGGTGACATAGACGCGGATCAGGTCGCCCGCGACCTCGATCCGCTGGCGCGCGGCTTTCGGGGTGACTCGCACCGCGATTTCGGCGCCGGGCCGCATCAGATGGGACAGGTCGGTCATGGCACCTCTGCAGGGGGTCAGGCACCAGCCAAAAATCTTTTGACGATTTTTGGCAAGGATTTTGTTCAAAATCCTTGCCTCGGCCCCGGCGCTGCGCAAGCGTCGTTGGCGACAAAGGGGGGCGCATGGCGACCGGATTCTTCAGCGACGAGCGGTGTTTCTGGCACGGGGGCGGCAACTACATGCTGACCGCCCCAGTGGGCGGTTTCGTGCAGCCCGGCGGCGGCTTGCCGGAAAGCCCCGAAACCAAGCGGCGGTTGAAGAACCTAGCGGAAGTGTCGGGTCTGATGCGGGCGCTGGATCTGCGCAGCGCCCCGGAAGCGGGCCGCGAGGATCTGCTGCGGGTGCATCCGGCCAGCTATCTGGATGCGTTCAAGGCGGCGTCTGACGCGGGCGGGGGCGAGTTGGGCCTGCGCACCCCGTTCGGGCGCGGCGGCTATGAAATTGCGGCGCTGTCGGCGGGGCTTGCCAAAGCGGCCCTGTTCCATGTGCTGGAAGGCCAGTTGACCAACGCCTATGCCCTGTCGCGCCCACCCGGGCATCACGCCCTGCCCGATTGGCCGAACGGCTTTTGCCTGTTGAACAACATCGCCATCGCGATACGCGCCGCGCAGGCCGCTGGTCTGGCGCGGCGGATCGCAGTGGTGGACTGGGACGTGCATCATGGCAATGGCACCGAGGCCATCTTCTGGAGCGACCCCGAGGTTCTGACGATTTCCCTGCATCAGGAGCATAATTACCCCTTGGATACCGGCGAGGCGTCGGCGCGGGGGAACGGCAAGGGTCACGGGTTCAACATCAACATCCCGCTGCCCCCCGGCACCGGACATGCGAATTACCTTGAGGCGATGGAACGGATCGTCTTGCCGGCGCTGGCGCGTTTCCGGCCCGAGGTGATCGTCGTTGCCTGCGGCTATGACGCTTCGGCCTTCGACCCGCTTGGGCGGATGCTGGCCACGGCAGAGACCTTCCGGCTGATGACCCGGCAGGTGATGCGCACGGCGGCGGATCTGTGCGGCGGCAGGCTGGTTCTGGTGCATGAGGGCGGCTATTCGGAACTGCATGTGCCCTTCTGCGGTCACGCGGTGCTCGAGGAGCTGACCGGCAGCGCGCTTTGCGCGCCAGACCCGATGGCGGCCACCTTGCTGGCGCGCCAGCCGGGGGCGGAATGGCAGGCGCATGTCTCGGCCCACATAGGGCGGCTGGCGGGCTATTTCCTTTGATCCTTGCGGGGCGATGATCACCGACTTAGATCGTCTGAAAAGGAATGGAGTCCGAGATGCCTGAGACGATCCCGCCGGTCACGGCCCGCCCCGAGGTGATGGAGTTTTTCCTGAACCGCCGATCGCGCCCGGCGCGCACGCTGCGCCTGCCGGTGCCCACGCGCGATCAGTTGATGCCGATCCTGACCGCGGCGGCGCGGGTGCCCGACCATGGCAAGCTGGAACCCTGGCGGTTTGTGGTTCTGGAACGGCCCGCGCTGACGCGGCTGGCCGGGCTGGCCGCCGAACGGGGTGCGGCATTGGGACTGGAGGAGGATCAGCGCCTCAAGGGCGTGGCGCAGTTCAGCGATTCCCATCTGGCGATCGCGGTGGTGAAGTGTGTTCGCCCCACCGACAAAATCCCGGAGATCGAACAGGTTCTGTCCACCGGGGCGGTTTGCGTGACGCTGCTGAATGCGGCAGCAGCGGCGGGCTGGGGGGCCAACTGGCTGACCGGCTGGGCGCTGGCGGACGAGGCTTTCCGCAGCGAAGGGCTGGGGCTTCACCTGGGGGAATGGGTGGCGGGGCTGATCCACATCGGCACCGAAACCGCGGTCCCGCCCGAACGGCCGCGCCCGGATCTGGGCCGCATCGTCAGTTGGGTTGGCGCATGATCCTGGGGTCTTTCCTTGCGGCCATTGGCCAGCTGACCGACCGCCGTTTCCTGAGGGTGGCGGGGATCGGGCTGGCCCTGTCGCTGGCCCTTCTTGTCGGGGTCTATGCGGGCTTTGTCCAGCTGGTTGACTGGCTGACGCCAGACAGGTTGACCCTGCCTTGGGTCGGAGAGGTGCCGTGGGTGAACGATCTGCTGGGCTGGGGGTCGCTTCTGTTGATGATGGGCCTGTCGGTGTTCTTGATGGTGCCGGTCGCCGCCCTGTTTTCGGGCCTGTTCCTTGAGGATGTGGCGCAGGCGGTCGAGGATCGGCATTATCCGGGTCTGGCGCAGGTGCCCCACCGGGGCGTTTATGACAGCCTGATCGGATCGGTGAATTTCTTTGGCGTCCTTCTGGTGGCCAACCTGCTGGCCTTGCTTCTTTATTTCTTCGTCGGCCCCTTTGCGCCGCTGTTGTTCTGGGCGGTGAACGGCTATCTGCTTGGCCGGGAATATTTTCAGACGGTCGCCTATCGACGGATGGACCGCCGGGCGGCGCAGGCCTTGCGGCGGGCCTGGCGCGGGCGGATCTGGCTGGCGGGGGCGCTGATGGCGGCACCCCTGTCATTGCCCTTCGTCAACCTTATCATCCCGGTTCTGGGGGTGGCGACCTTTACCCACCTGTTTCACCGCATCATGGCGGAAGAAGCGAGGGCGCTGCCCTCGCGCACCCGGGATATTTAGGGACAGAAAATGGGGGCGGTTCAGTCCTGCCCAGGCGCCTGCAAGCGGCCGGCAAGGTCGATGTCATAGATCGAGAACTGGCCGGTCAGGACCACCCAGGCGATGATCGACCAAAGCACGACCGTTATGGCGGTGGTGATTTGGGCCTTTTTGGCGATCATCGCATCGGCCGGCGCCGAGGCTGGGGTGCCGGGCACCACTTCGCCTGCCTCGGCCTGGCTTTTGAAGCGCACTGGCAGCACGCAGAAAAAAGTCAGGAACCAGAGGGTTGCAAACAAGACGATGCCACCGGTGAGGTTCATCAGACCTGCTCCAGTTCGATCAGGCAGCCATTGAAATCTTTCGGGTGCAGGAAAAGGACCGGCTTGCCGTGGGCGCCGATCTTCGGCTCGCCGGTACCGAGCACGCGCGCCCCACTGGCCTTCAGCCGGTCGCGGGCGGCAAGGATATCCTCGACCTCGTAGCAGACGTGATGGATGCCGCCCGAAGGGTTCTTCTCAAGAAACCCCCGGATCGGGGAGTTTTCGCCCAACGGGTACAGCAGTTCGATCTTGGTGTTGGGCAGGTCGATGAAGACCACGGTCACCCCGTGATCGGGTTCGTCCTGCGGGGCGCGGACATTGGCGCCCAGCGTATCGCGATACTGCGCGACGGCAGCCTGAAGGTCAGGCACGGCGATGGCGACATGGTTCAGGCGACCGATCATGAATTTCCCCCGTTCTGTGGCCGCCCTTATGCGGCGGGTTGAAAAAGCCTGCAAGGGAAAGCCTGTCGCAGGTACGCATTTACTGTTCGTTAGGCAAAGCCGTCCTAGTCTTGCCCATCAGACTCTTGCTGACGGAAAGGGCAAAGATGGCCGACGATCTGACCGATATTCTTGTGGCCCAGGGACCGCAGGCCGGGCGCCCGCTTTTGGGGCTGACGGTGCTTGTGGTGGAAGACAGCCGCTTTGCCTGCGAGGCGCTCAGGCTTTTGTGCCTGCGGTCGGGGGCGCGGATCCGGCGGGCGGACTGTCTGCAATCGGCCGGGCGCCATCTGCAGACCTACCGCCCGACGGTGGTGATCGTCGATCTGGGCCTGCCGGACGGTTCGGGGCTGGATCTGATCGCAGATCTTGCGGCTGGTAGCCCGCGGGTGCCGGTGCTTTTGGCGATTAGCGGGGATTACGGCGGGCGGGAAGAGGCGCTTGCGGCCGGGGCGGACGGTTTTCTGGCCAAGCCGATCGAAAGCCTGCGGGCCTTTCAGCGTGCGGTCCTGTCGGCGCTGCCGTCAGGCGGCGGACGGGTCACGCTGGCCGCGACCAGTGATCACATAGCGCCAGACCGGATCGCGCTGCGTGATGATTTGGCGCATATCGCCAACCTGCTGGACCGGGGCACCGATGACCGCGGGCTGGATTACATTGCCCAGTTCCTGTCCGGGGTGGCGCTGTCGGCGCACGACCTTGCCTTGGCCGAGGCGGCACAGGGACTTGCCGCCGATCACGTGGGCGGGGTTGCGCCATTGTCGGGGCTGGTGCGCGAACGGCTGGCGGTCGGGCACGGGTTCTAGGCATGGCCCGGCGTGCGCCCGCCGTCAGGGCTTGCCCACGACAGGGTCGCGGCTGACCAGCAGTGGATGGGTCAGCGCGGACAGGCGGGTCTTCTGGCGGCCATGCGCGTCGAAATTTTCTGGCGCGAGCCAGTCCAGATAGACCTGGCGCAGGGCCGGCCAGTCCTGATCAATCATCGCAAACCAGGCGGTATCACGGTTGCGGCCCTTGTAGACCATATGCTGGCGAAAGGTGCCTTCGTAGGAAAAACCCAGTCGTTCGGCGGCGCGGCGCGAGGGCAGGTTCAGCGCATCGCACTTCCATTCATAGCGCCGGTAGCCCGCGGCAAAGGCCCAGTCGGCCATCAGGAACAGCGCTTCGGTTGCGGCGATGGTGCCCTGAAGGGCGGGCGACAGGCAGATATGCCCGACCTCGAGCGAGCCCCAGCCGGGGGTGATGCGCAGATAGCTGGCAACCCCGGCGGCGCGCCCGCTTGCCCGGTCGATGATTGCGTAAAAGCAGGGATCGGTTTGCGGGGCCATGCTTTCGGCCCAAAGGCGGTAAGCGGCCTCGGACGCAAACGGGCCATAGCCCATATAATCCCAGATCCGGTCATCGGCGCAGTTCGCCTGATAAAGATCGGCGGCATGGGCGGCGGGGCAAAGCCGTTCCAGCCGGGCATGGCGCCCTTCCAGCGTGGCGGCGTCCGGCAGGCGCGGCGGGGCCCAGCCGGGTAGCGGCGCCCCGAAGTGTCGCTCGCCCGTCATTTGCGCCCCCTGTCCTGCGAATCGGTCGCGGACAGCTTGCCATACCGCGATCCCGAACCGGAAGCCCGGCACACGGGTGCAAATGCCCCGCCAGCGTCATCGCATGCCCCAATTCCTGCCGCATTTCGCCAGCAGTCTTGAGTCACCGTTTTTCATCGGCTGTGTTTGGACATGAGGTTGATATGGTTGACAACATTCTGCGCGTCGCCCTGAGCGAACGCATCACCCGCGCCGCCCACTGGACTGTTTTTGCCGTTGGCGCGCTGGCCCTGACCTTTTCGGTCGTGGCAACCGCCGCATCAGCGCTTTGATCGGGGCGGTCTGAAAGTTTCTGCCTGAACCGCGAACGTAGGCTGCCCCCGGCCCACATTCGCGGAACGCCGACAGGCACGAAAAAGCCCGGGGTTTTCCCGGGCTTTTTCGTTTTGGTGCCGCCTTGCGCCGGGGACCGCCCCTTGCGGGATCACTCTTTTGGAATGACGCGCAGGCGCAGTTCGCGCAGCTGTTCGTTCAGCGGTTCCGAAGGCGCCCCCATCATCAGGTCTTCGGCGCGCTGGTTCATCGGGAACATGATGACCTGACGGATGTTCTGTTCATCCGCCAGAAGCATCACGATCCGGTCGATGCCCGCAGCACAGCCGCCGTGGGGCGGTGCCCCGTATTTGAAGGCCTTGACCATGCCGCCAAAGCGCTTTTCGACCTCTTCCTTCGGATAACCCGCAAGTTCGAACGCCTTGAACATGATTTCGGGCTTGTGGTTGCGGATGCCGCCGGAAATCAGTTCGTAGCCGTTGCAGGCAAGATCATACTGATAGGCATGCACCTTCAGGGGATCGCCCATCAGCGCCTCAAGCCCGCCTTGCGGCATGGAAAACGGGTTGTGCGAAAAGTCGATCTTGCCCTCGTCGGTCTTCTCATACATCGGGAAATCGACGATCCAGGCGAAGCGGAAGCTGTTTTCCTCGGTCAGCCCCAGTTCGCGGCCGATCTCGTTGCGGGCGCGGCCCGCAATCGCCTCGAAGGCTGCGGGTGCGCCGCCAAGGAAGAAGGCTGCGTCGCCGACGCCAAGACCCAGTTGCTTGCGGATCGCTTCGCTGCGTTCCGGGCCTATGTTCTTGGCCAAGGGACCGGCGGCTTCGAAAGGGCTATCGACGGCAAGTAGCGCTGCTTTGGCAGCATCATGCTCGCCCTTCAACAATAGGCTCAACGCACGCGCCGAAAGGCCGTTTTCGATTGGGAATCCGGTCTTTTGATCCACCCACTGGTGCCAGAACTTGGTCACTTCTTGCCCGGAAGGGTCCTTCACCTGAAGGCTATGTATATCGCGAACGAGCTCATCCCATTCTTGCAGTGAGTCCGGCGCCCCCTTTTCCCGCCAGAAGATATAGCCCATGCCCGGCAGGCCCTCTTTCTGGGCAAAGGCATTCATGCGGTCGCAGAATTTGCGGCTGCCGCCGGTGGGGGCGGGAATGGCGCGAATTTCGTTGCCGGGGATTTCCAGAAGCTTGGCAAAGATCGCAAAGCCCGAGTCGCGGAAATGATCGGACACGATCTGCATCCTGATCGGGTTGCGCAAGTCGGGCTTGTCCGACCCGTACCACAGAAGCGAATCCTTGTAGGCGATCAGCGGCCAGTCGGCGTGAACCGTTTTGCCGGGCGCGAATTCTTCGAAAATGCCCTGAACCACCGGCTGAACGGCGGCAAAGACATCTTCCTGCTCGACAAAGCTCATCTCGATATCAAGCTGGTAGAAGTCGGTGGGCGAACGGTCGGCGCGCGGGTCTTCGTCGCGGAAACAGGGGGCAATCTGGAAATAGCGGTCAAAGCCCGCCACCATGATCAGCTGCTTGAACTGCTGGGGGGCCTGCGGCAGGGCGTAGAACTTGCCCGGATGCAGGCGCGACGGCACCAGAAAGTCGCGCGCCCCTTCGGGGGAAGATGCGGTGATGATCGGTGTCTGGAATTCGTTGAAGCCTGCCGCCCACATGCGGTTGCGCATCGACCGCACCACGTTTGACCGCAGCATCATGTTGCGGTGCAGCCCTTCGCGGCGCAGGTCAAGGAAGCGGTAGGTCAGGCGGGTTTCTTCCGGGTAGTCCTGATCGCCGAAGACCGGCAGCGGCAATTCTTCTGCCGGGCCAAGCACCTCGACATCCAGCGCATAAACCTCGATCTCGCCAGTGGGGATCTTGGGGTTCACAAGGCCCGCATCGCGCGCCTTTACCCGCCCGTCGATGCGCACGACGGTTTCGGACTTCAGCTTTTCGATGGCGGCGAAGGCGGGGCTGTCGCTGTCGGCCAGAACCTGTGTCATGCCGTAATGGTCGCGCAGGTCGATGAACAACACGCCCCCATGGTCACGCACCCGGTGGACCCAGCCCGAAAGGCGGACCGTCTGGCCTGCGTGCGATGTGTTCAGTGCGGCGCAGGTATGGCTGCGATAGGCGTGCATGTCTGTCCCCTTGGACGGCGTGGCAAAATGAATCGCGCCGATAGAACGCCGGGGGCGCGCGAAGTCAAGGGTAGCGACAAAGGTTGTTGCGGATTAGGCATGCGCACGCGTTATTCGCAGCCCCCGGCTTGCCCGGCGAACGCGTCTGTGGCTTTGATCCGCCTGATCCCAGCCCTGCAATGACCCGCCGACCAAGCGGGCCAGAGACCGGACCCGATGACAGACCCGACCGCAGCCGCCCCGCAAGGACCCGCCGAAACCAGCCGCCTGCGGACTTGCCTTGCCGCACTGGCCGACAACCCGTCGTTGTTCTGGCTGATACTGGCCGCATGGACGGCGAAGTCCATTCTGGGTCACTGGAACATATGGGCGCCGGATCTTTCCGCCGTCTATGTTGCCGGCTGGCTTTGGGATCACGGCCAAGCGGGCCTGATCTATTCGCAACCCGAGGGGTTTTTCCGCTTCAACCCGCCGGATTGGGACGATGCGCTGGCCCGCCTTGGCGCTGCCGGGCGCGAGTCCTATCCGTTCATCTATCCTCCGGTCTGGGCGGCCCTGATGGGGCCGGTCACCCATTGGGCCAGCCCGCAGGCCTTTTTCAACGGCATGGCGGTGCTGGAAGTTGGCCTTTTGGCGCTGTCGGTGCTTTTGGCGCGGCGGCTGGCGGGCAACCCGCTGCCGCGGATGGTCTGGCTGCTGCTGTCGCTTCTGCTTTTGGAAACCACCATCCCGCTGCGGCTTGCCCTGCATCACCTTCAGCCCAGCCTGCTGATCGCCTTTCTGGTGCTGGCCGCTTTTGAACGGCTGCGGGCCGGGCATCAGGGGCTTGCCGGGGCGCTCTTGGGTCTGGCGGTCTGCATCAAGCTGACACCGCTGGTCTTTGTCGCCCTTCTATGGCCGGGGCGCCATTATCTGACGCTGGCGGCGCTTGTGGCCGTCTGCGCCCTTTTGGGCCTGACCAGCCTGCTGATCGCCGGGCCGGCGGCGCATCTGGCCTTTCTTGACGCACTCGGCAAAGCCTCGGAAGCGTCGCTGCTGTCATCGGTCAACCTGTCTGTCCGCCCGGCGATCGAGGCCGGACTGGCCGCCATCGGTCAGGGTCAAACAGAGCTTTCCACCCCCAACAGTCTGGTCGTGACCCCGCATCACTGGGTCGGCCCGCTTTGCCTGCTGGGGCTGCTGCTGGTGCCGCTGTGGCTGGCCCGGCGCCTACGGCCGCTGTCAGACCCAACCGGCTTTGCGCTTTTGCTGATGGGACTGGCGGCGGCCACCGCCCTTTTCGGCCCCTTGGGCTGGCAGCATTACTACGTCCTTCCACTATTGTTGCTGCCCGCCCTTTTCGCCCGCCTGCGCCCGTCGCAGGCCCTGCTGGCAATCCTGCCCATGCTGGCCACCACCAATCTGCTGACGTTCCTGATGAAAGCCGCATGGCCTTGGCCAGATGCGATCTATGTCTGGATGGCGGTTCCGGCCTGGCTGGCCCTGCTTGCAATGACCGGCCTGTTCGTGCGCCCTCTTGGCGACAGGGCGGACCACCCCTGTTGACGCGGCCCGCGCCACCAAGGGATCAATTCCGTTCTTCGGGGCTGGCGGGCTGATCTTGCACCTTCGCCTGCCAATCTTCTGGCCGCTGGGGCCTGATTAACGAGAAGCACGATTCTGAAAATATCTATTCAGAGCTTGCCGTTTGGTAAATTTCATAGTTTCATTCCGTCACGGCGGCTCTCAGACTGCCCATGACAAGATCAACAGGAAGAACCAGACGGGTTCAGAGGGGGATGAAACATCATGTCGGACAAGTATACCGATAAGGAACACCATGAGGACATGAAGGTCCTGCATGGCATGGGCTATGCCCAGGAACTGTCGCGCAGCATGTCGAAGTTTTCGAACTTTGCCATCTCGTTCTCGATCATCTGCATCCTGTCGGGGGGGATCAACTCCTTCGCGCAGGCCATCAGTTCGGTCGGCGGTGCCGGTGCAGGCATCGGCTGGATCGTCGGCTGTCTGCTTTCCGGCATGTTCGCGCTTTCCATGGCGCAAATTGCATCGGCCTTCCCGACGGCGGGCGGACTTTATCACTGGGGTTCGATCCTTGGAAACCGCTTCTGGGGCTGGCTGACCGCTTGGCTGAACCTTCTGGGTCTGATCACGGTTCTGGGTGCCATCAACATCGGCACCGCCTATTTCTTTGCCGGCACCTTCGGCGGCATGTTCGGCTTTACCGGCACCGACGGACAGGTTGTGACATTCGTGGCGGCGATCACCATCTTGCAGGCGATCTTCAACCATGTCGGCATCAAAGTGACTACGATGCTGACCGATATCTCGGGCTACATCATCTTTGCGACCACCGCCGTTCTGGTGCTGGCTTGCCTGTGGTTTGCCCCGGCGATCGACATTTCGCGGCTGTGGACCTTCACCAACTTCTCGGGTGAAGCGGGCGGCAACGTGTTCCCGCAGTCGGACAACGTGGGCTATCTGTTCCTGCTGTGCCTGCTGCTGCCGGTCTATACAATCACCGGCTACGACGCATCGGCCCACACGTCGGAAGAAACCAAGAATGCCGCTATGTCGGTTCCGCGCGGCATCGTCACCTCGGTCTTCTGGTCGTCGCTGGTTGGCTGGGTGATGATCTGCGCCATCACTCTGGCGATCCCGGATCTGGCAGTTGCCGCAAGCCAGGGTTGGGGCATGTTCTTTGCCACCATGGATGCCATCATGCCTGCGGGCCTGAAGACTGTCCTTTATCTTGGCATCCTGATTGCCCAGTTCCTCTGCGGTCTTGCCACCGTGACCTCGGCCAGCCGCATGCTGTTCGCCTTCTCGCGCGATGACGGCCTGCCGATCGGGTCCAAGGCGCTCGCTACTGTGTCGCCGAAATACCGCACCCCGGTGAACGCGATCTGGACGGCAACAGTGCTGTGCATCCTTTACGTGGTGCTGGCGCTGTCGATCAAGGTGGCTGGCACCTCGATCTATGTGATCGTTGTGAACTCGACCTTGGTGTTCCTGTTCCTGTCGTTCACCATTCCGCTGGTCGCGGGCATGTTCGCCTACGGCACCGCCAAATGGCCGAACCCCGGCCCATGGGCAATGTCGGAAGGCACCTATAAACTGGTCACGGCCCTTTCGGTCGTCGGTATGGCGGTGATCCTCTATATCGCTGTGGCTGCGCCGAACGAGCGTGTGCTTTACGTGGTTCTGGGCTTCATCGCGCTGGCGCTGATCCTTTGGGTGACGGGTGAAAACCGCCGCTTCGAAGGCCCGCCGACCGGCGAACGTATCGCCGCCCGCAAGGCCGCCATCGCGGCTGCCGAAGCGGCGGTTGGCGAAAAGGGCTGAGCCTTCGCACTTATCTGGAAAAGGCCGGGGGCAACCCCGGCCTTTTTCGTTGATGGGGCCTGGTCGGGCGGGAAGCGCCGCCTATTCCAGACCGAAGCGCTTGCGATATTTCGGGATGAACACGCTCTTGCCCTTGATCACCCGGGTCAGAAGGTCGCCCGTTGTGAACAGGCCCAGAAAGGAACTGCCACCCTGCGGGCCAAGTGGCACCAGAAGCGGCGCCTTGCCTTTGGGCCATGGCGCGTAGGGCTTCACGCTTTCCAAGGTCCGACCCGCGATCAGCGCCAGCAATGCCTTGCGCAGCCAGGGTCCCTGACGTGACCCCGCCACGACGGTCATGCCATCGCCAATATCCAGCACATCACCCAGCACAAAGACATTGGTCAGGGTCGAGGGGCGCATCCACGGATCGCCCTTCACCCGGTTGGCCGTCGTCCTGACCGCGCCAGGCAGCGCGGCCACCAGATCGGAATTGGCCCGGCTGCCAATGGCCGGAACAATCAGATCGGCCGTCAGCACCCGCCCGTTCGACAGGCGCAGGCTGCCCGCATAGGGTTCGGTCAGGCTTTGCAGATCTTCGGCCTTTGCCCCCAGGATCACCTTGACCCCGGCCTTGTGCAATTTGGCCAAGAGGTTGTTGCCCAGCCTCGCGGGCATCATGGGGAACAGACTGGCATCGGCACTGACCAGGGTGACTTTCTTGCCCGGCATGAAATGGCTGATTTCGCCCGCTAGCTCTGTGCCAACGGGGCCTGCCCCGACGATGACGATGTTTTGCGCCGCCGCGATCTGGCCGCCAATCCGCGCATTCGCGGCGCGCAGACCGGCGATCCCGGACTCACCCGGCTTGAAGGCTGGCCCGTTGCCGGACCCGGTGGCCAGTACGATCCAGTCGGCATCGACCCTTGTCCCATCCGCAAGGGTGACGCCCTTGCCATCCACCCCAGTGGCCCGCCCTTGCACCATCTTGCCCCGCTTCAGAAGGCGGTCGTAGGGCATCAGCGCCCGATCCAGCAGCTGTGGCTGCACCAGCGCCCGGATCATGGCGACCGAATGCACAAAATGGCTGTTTTGTTCGATCAGCGTTACATCGGCCTTGCCGTCCAGCGCCTGGGCCAGCTCTGCGCCCATGTATCCGCCGCCCACAATTGCAATCCTGTCGCCCATGGCTATGCTCCCTTTGGGTCCCGACCTTGCGTTTCGACCCGGCAGGGAGCATCTAAGGGATGTCAGGACATAAAACAATAGACCATAGTCCATAGTTTGGTGAAAAATGCGCATCGGAGAATTGTCAGAAAGATCTGGGCTTACACGGGACACAATCCGCTTTTACGAGCGTAACGGGCTGGTGTGCTCGGCCGAAAGCGGTTCGCAGACCAACAGCTACCGCGACTATCCCGAAAGCGCGCCCGAGCATCTGCGCATGCTGGTCGAGGCGCGAGAGGCTGGGCTCTCCATCGCAGACCTGCGCGACATTATGACAGCCTCCAAGGGCAATTGCGCGCCGGAGGCCGGGCGACGCGTGTTGACCGAGAAAATCGCGGAACTGGAAAGCCGGGCCGCACAAATCCAGCGATCCATCGCCTTTTTGACCCGCGTTCGCGACGGTTTGTAACGCGCGGGACAGAACCGGCGGGTGGTCAAATTTCCTGTGAGAAATTTGCGAAATCCTTCCAAGGATTTTGACGCCCCCTGCCCGGCCCGAATCCTCTTGCACCCCGGCCCGGCATGGCTATAACCCGCGAAGTTTTGCGCAGATTGGGGGCCGCCATGCCGAAGAGAACCGATATCAGATCCATCATGATCATCGGAGCCGGCCCCATCGTCATCGGACAAGCCTGCGAATTCGACTATTCTGGCGCGCAAGCCTGCAAGGCTTTGCGCGAAGAAGGCTACCGGGTCATTCTGGTCAACTCGAACCCCGCGACGATCATGACCGACCCCGGCTTGGCCGACGCCACCTATATCGAGCCGATCACCCCCGAAGTGGTGGCCAAGATCATCGAAAAGGAACGGCCCGACGCGCTTTTGCCGACCATGGGCGGGCAGACCGGCCTCAACACCTCGCTGGCGCTGGCCGACATGGGCGTGCTGGAAAAATTCAACGTCGAACTGATCGGTGCCAACCGCGAAGCCATCGAGATGGCCGAAGACCGCAAGCTGTTCCGCGAAGCGATGGACCGGATCGGGTTAGAGAACCCCAAGGCCACCATCATCGCCGCCCCGAAACTGCCAAGCGGCAAGTATGACGTGAACGCCGGTGTGCGCGAAGCGATCGAGGCCATCGAATATGTGGGCCTTCCGGCGATCATCCGTCCCGCCTTTACCTTGGGCGGTACCGGCGGCGGCGTCGCCTATAACCGCGACGACTATGAACGGATCGTGCGGTCAGGTCTGGACGCAAGCCCGGTGGCACAGGTGCTGATCGACGAAAGCCTGCTGGGCTGGAAGGAATATGAGATGGAGGTGGTCCGTGACAAGGCGGACAATGCCATCATCGTCTGCGCCATCGAGAACGTTGACCCGATGGGGGTCCATACCGGCGACAGCATCACCGTCGCCCCGGCGCTGACCCTGACCGACAAGGAATACCAGATCATGCGCAACGGCTCGATTGCCGTCTTGCGCGAAATCGGCGTCGAAACCGGCGGATCGAACGTGCAATGGGCGATCAACCCCAAGGACGGCCGCATGGTGGTGATCGAGATGAACCCCCGCGTGTCGCGATCTTCGGCGCTGGCATCCAAGGCCACCGGCTTCCCGATCGCCAAGATCGCGGCAAAACTGGCGGTCGGCTATACGCTCGATGAGTTGGACAATGACATCACCAAGGTGACGCCCGCCAGCTTCGAGCCGACCATCGACTATGTCGTCACCAAGATCCCGCGCTTTGCGTTTGAAAAATTCCCCGGATCAAAGCCCGATCTGACCACCGCAATGAAATCGGTGGGCGAAGTTATGGCCATCGGCCGCACCATCCACGAATCCTTGCAAAAGGCGCTGGCCAGTCTGGAAACCGGCCTGACCGGCTTTGACGAGATTGCCATCGAAGGTGCGCCCGATCGCGCCGCCATCATCAAGGCGATTTCCGCCCAGACCCCCGACCGCATGCGCCTGATTGCGCAGGCCATGCGCCACGGGATGAGCGATGATGAGATCAACCATGCCACCGCCTTCGACCCCTGGTTCCTGGCCCGCATCCGCGAAATCATCGACGCCGAAGCACAGGTCAGGGCCACAGGCCTGCCCACCGACGAACGCGGCCTGCGCACGCTGAAGATGATGGGCTTCACCGACGCGCGGCTGGCCAAACTGACCGGCAAGTCTGAGGCCCAGGTGCGCAAGGCGCGCCTGGCCAAAGGCGTCACCGCCGTCTTCAAGCGCATCGACACCTGCGCCGCCGAATTCGAAGCCCAGACCCCCTACATGTATTCCACCTATGAAGTCCCGGCGATGGGCGACGTGGAATGCGAAGCCCGGCCCTCGGAGGCGAAAAAGGTTGTCATCCTTGGCGGCGGCCCCAACCGTATCGGCCAGGGGATCGAGTTCGACTATTGCTGCTGCCACGCCTGCTACGCGCTGACGGCTGCGGGCTTTGAAACCATCATGATCAACTGCAACCCGGAAACGGTTTCCACCGATTATGACACCTCTGACCGGCTTTACTTCGAACCGCTGACCTTTGAACATGTGATGGAAATCCTGCGGGTTGAGCAGACCAACGGCACCCTGCACGGCGTGATCGTCCAGTTTGGCGGCCAGACGCCTTTGAAGCTAGCCAATGCGCTGCATGAAGAAGGCATCCCAATTCTTGGCACCACACCCGACGCCATCGACCTTGCCGAAGACCGTGAACGGTTCCAGAAGCTTCTGAACGACCTTGGCCTGAAGCAACCGGTAAACGGCATCGCGTCATCCGACGAACAAGCCCTTGAAATCGCGGGCCGCGTCGGCTTCCCGCTTGTCATCCGCCCGTCTTACGTGCTGGGCGGCCGCGCAATGGAAATCGTGCGCGATATGGATCAACTGCGGCGCTACATCACCACCGCCGTTACCGTTTCGGGCAAAAGCCCGGTGCTGCTGGACAGCTATCTGTCGGGCGCGATCGAGGTGGATGTCGATGCGCTGTCCGACGGCCAACAAGTGCATGTCGCCGGCATCATGGAACATATCGAAGAGGCGGGCGTGCATTCCGGTGACAGTGCCTGCTGCCTGCCGCCGCATTCGCTTTCGTCCGAGACCGTTGCCGAACTGAAAAAGCAGACGGTGCAGATGGCGCTGGCGCTGAAAGTCGTGGGGCTGATGAACGTTCAGTTCGCGATCAAGGACGGCACGATCTATGTGCTGGAGGTGAACCCCCGCGCCAGCCGCACCGTGCCGTTCGTGGCCAAGGCGACCGACAGCGCGATTGCCTCCATCGCCGCGCGTCTGATGGCGGGCGAACCCTTGTCGAACTTCCCGATGCGGGCGCCCTACCCCGAAGGCGTCGGCCCCGACAGCCCGCTGCCCCTGGCCGATCCGATGACGCTCGCCGATCCGAAAACCCCGTGGTTCAGCGTCAAGGAAGCGGTTCTGCCCTTCGCCCGCTTCCCCGGCGTCGATACGCTGCTGGGGCCGGAAATGCGCTCGACCGGCGAAGTTATGGGCTGGGACCGGACTTTTGCGCTGGCCTTCCTGAAGGCGCAAATGGGGGCAGGCACCATGCTGCCCGAAAGCGGCCGGGTGTTCCTGTCGGTCAAGGATCAGGACAAGTCCGCCGCGATGGCCACCGCCGCCCGCGACCTGATCAAGCTGGGGTTCGAAATCGTTGCCACCCGCGGCACCGCCACCTGGCTTTACGATCAGGGCATCCAGACCCTGCCGGTGCTGAAGGTCTATGAAGGCCGCCCGAACGTGGTGGACATGCTGAAGAACGGCGACATCACCCTGGTGATGAACACCACCGACGGCAGTCAGGCGGTATCCGACAGCCGCGACATCCGCGCCGTGGCGCTTTACGACAAGATCCCCTACTTCACCACGGCCGCGGCCAGCATTGCGGCGGTGGCGGCGATGATGGCACGGGGCGAGGGGTATGGGGTGAGGACGCTTCAGGGGTGAGGCACGGCCCCGCCTGGGCCAACACCAGATGTTTCGGTTATTGCCCCAAGTTTCCGTAACGCTAACTTGGCTGGATATGCCTATCCAATGTGGAAACCCCTAGTGCAATAGAGAGGCAGAGCATGATGACCACACTGCCCGAAAACTACATAGAATTCGACGAGTATTCAGACGCGCTCTACTCCCTTCGCCATGCCGCATTCTTTTGCGCGGAAACGGCGCGCGACCGAACGATGTGGAAATGGGCCATCATCGCTCTGCACAACGCATTGCAGGGCGCCATGATCTGTCACCTTTCCGGCACGGCCGGTCTTGGTGCCTTGGAAAAGGACTCCATAAAGGCCGCCTTAGATTGGCATGAAGGTGATCGGATGGGTCAAAGCCAGCCGTATCCGAAAGAGAAAGTCGCGCCTGCAAATGTGCTTTTCAAACGGCTCAGTGGACAAGCGAGCACGCATGAAGGGGCAGGCGGGCCTATCAAAACCTCCAAACAAGAAGTATCTTCTTTCGAACGGCTGCACGCGCTTCGAAATGATTTTTCCCATTTCACTCCAAAGAGTTGGATCATAGAAACTTCTGGCCTAGCTCAGATTTTTGGGGGCATTTCTCAGATCTTGCTTCGTATCCTCGACGCAGGATTTGCATTTCGCCATGCAGACCCCGCGTTGATTGAAGAGGCCAGATCCTGCCTCGCGCGTTTCGTCGCAGAAGCAAAAACTTGATCGTCTTTGCCGACGCGTTGCAACCCACCCCCTGCACCCTACCCCCCCGCCACCACGCACCTTCCCCGCCCTGCCCGCTTGGCCGCATAGGTCGCCTCATCGGCATCCGCGTGCATCCGCTCCGGGTCCGGCACCGGGTAGAAGCGCGACAGCGTCACCCCGATTGACCCCGATATCCGGCAGGGTTCGCCTTCGTAAAGGATCGGGCGTTCCAGTTCCGATATGATCCGTGCTGCCACGCGGGCGACATGCGTGGGGTCGGCCTCGCCGCGCAGGATCATCACGAATTCATCGCCGCCGACCCGCGCCACCGTGTCGGATTTGCGGGTTTCCTCGCGCAGTACCTGCGCCACCTCGCACAGCACCAGATCGCCCGCCGCATGGCCCATCGTATCATTCACCGCCTTGAAAAAATCGAGGTCGAGATGCATCAGCGCAAAAGCCCCTTCGCCGCGCCCGGCCAGATGGCAGGCGCGGGCCAGGTCGATATCAAGTGCCCTGCGGTTGGCCAGCCCGGTCAGCGCATCGGTCAGGGCACGGGCTTCGGATTCGCGTTGCGCGGCCTGAAGCCGGGTGTTCAGTGCCGCGAGTTCCCCCATCACCGCCGCCTTCACCTCGGTCAGATACAGCAGTTCAACCGTCAGGTCGGTCGGCGCGAAATCGGCGTTGGTCAGCCGGTGGTCGCGCACCGCATCGGCCACCGAAATACCGAACGACAGGTTCAAAAGCCAGCCCTGCCCGCCGCTCAGGGGCTGGGCCTGCCCGCGCAGGCTGGTTTCCGCCCCTTCGCGCAGGCTAAGCAGGATCCGTTGCCCCTGCAGCGCCTGAACATCGGCCATGCTGTAAAGCGCGCGGGGCCTGTCCACACGAAAGCAGTCCAGAAACCGCCGCCCGATCAGCGGACCCGGCCCGCCCAGCTTGGCCAGGGTCGGGCCTGCGGCGCGGATCAATCCGGTGGGCGTGACCCACAGATACATCGGCATCAGCTTGCCCAGAGCATCTGCGCCGATCAGGGCTGCGTCCTGTATCGCCTGACCGTCCATCACCCCACCTCGGGTCTGGCAAGATCAAAGCTGCGGCCAGCGCTGTATTCGGCCTGTAAAAGTTCGATGCGGACGGCATCGCCACCGTCGGCCATGTCAACCAGGGCAAAGGCCCCGTAGTCATCCGCCATCGCCCGCAGCACCCCGGCCAGAACCGGCAGGAAGCCCGGATGCGCGGCGCCGCCTGTCAGCCGGAAAGAACCGTCCTTGCCTGAACTGAGTTCAAGATCGGGCAGGCCGATGTCGGCCACCGCCAGCCGCGCCCGGTCGGGAAGTTCCTCAAGCGAATGCAGGAACTCGACATAGTCGACCCCGCCAAAGCGCAAAAGCCGCCGCAGCGGTTCCAGCGAAACCAGGAACATCCCAAGATCTTCCAGCAAGGCTTCGCCTGGTTTTGACAGGGCCGCTGCCGACGCGGCCAGCACCCGGTCGGTCAATGCGTCGTCGTAGGTCAGCATCGCCTCGAACCCTTCGGGGGCGACGCCGGCCTGTTCGGCCACGCGAGACCACAGCGCGGGCCCATAGGTATCGCGCAGGAAGGACTGCAAAGATCGATTAATCAGCCCGTGCATTTGTCGGCCTTTCCTGACATGCGCCCAGCATACGGACGCCCTGTTAGAAAAGCCTTAAAGCCGGTCAGAAATCGGTGGGCGCCCCGCCTTCGGCCTTGCGGCGCGCGACGAAATCCTTCAGCGCCTCGCGGTTGCCCGCATCCATCGGCGGCTCTTCGTAGTCGGCCAGGATATCCTTGAAGATCCGGTGGGCGCGTTCAGCCGTCCATAGCGCGCCATCGATCTGCCAAGCCTCGAAATTCCGCCAGTCCGACGCAATCGGCTGGTAGAAGGCCTTGGTGTAGCGGTCCTGGGTATGCTGGATGCCAAAGTAATGGCCGTCCGGCCCCACTTCGGCAATCGCATCGATGGCGATCTCGTCAGGGCCGGTGGCCCAGGTGTCGGGTTCCATGTAGCGCTGGATCATCTGAAGAACTTCGCAGTCCATCACGAACTTTTCGGGTGAAGCGATCAGCCCACCCTCAAGCCAGCCCGCCGCGTGATAGACCAGGTTGGTGCCCGACTGAACGGCCGCCCAGAGCGAATTCGAGGTTTCCCACATCGCCTGTCCGTCCGGCACGTTCGCAGCACATACCCCCGAGGACCGCAGTGGCAGGCCATAAAAGCGCGCCATCTGCCCGGTCATCTGCGTCGCGCGCATATATTCGGGCGTGCCAAACGCCGGGGCGCCTGACTTCATGTCGACGTTCGAGGTGAAGGTGCCGATCATGCAGGGCGTACCCGGCGCCACAAATTGCAGCAGGGCGATGGCCGACAGGGCTTCAGCAATCGACAGGGTCACGGCACCAGACATGGTGACCGGCGCCATTGCGCCCGCAAGGGTGAACGGGGTGACAACCACTGCTTGCCCGGCCCGTGCCAGACGCAGCGCCCCGTCAATCATCGGGAAGTCATGCTTGAGCGGCGAGACCGAGTTGATGTTGGTGAACATATGTGGCCGCGCGCGGAATTGCTCGTGGGTCATCCCACCCGCGATGCGCACCATCTCCATCCCATCCTCGACGCGTTCCTTGCCCAGCGAATAGGCATGAACCACCTTGTCGGTGAGGGTCAGTTTTTCATAAAGGCAATCCAGATGGCGGACCGAGGGGTGAATCTCGATCGGTTCCACAGGGTAACCACCGGCGAAATGGATGCAGTTGAAATACTGGGTCAGTTTGATGAAGGTGCGGAACCCTTCCATGAAACCCGTAACCTTGCCGCGCTCAAGATCCCAATAGTTCGGCGGCGAAGACACGTTGCCAAACAACATCGCCTTGCCGCCAAAGGGCAGCGCGCGCTCGGGGTTGCGGGGGGTCACGGTGAATTCGGCGGGGGCGCGGCCCACCATCTCCATGACAAAATCCTCGTCCATGAAGACGGTCTGATCGACGATCTTGCAGCCCGCCTTGGCGAAGATCGTCAAAGCCTCGTCATTCAGAAAGCGGATGCCGATGTCGCGCAGGATGCGCATGGCGCCCTTGTGAATCGCCTGAACGCCTTCGGCACCCATCGGTTCGGTCGGCCGGTCGTGGTTATAGGGGATGCGCCAGGGCATCTGGTTGATGGCATGCCCACCCGCCCGCACTGCATGTCCCGAACGCCCACCGGCGCGCCTGCGCTTCAGATCATCGGCCATAAACGCCCCCTGCATTTCTTTCCGTGAGAATTGGGCCTGCCAAGGCAAGGCTTCGCCACGTTTTGCGACCAATGTGCGTCGTATTTTGAACTTGCCGCCACTTCGACGGCTTCAAAAGACCTGTTGCGCGCTGATCCAGCCCGGCAATTCGTCGATATCGCGCAAGACCACATCGGCGTGCGGCGCCAGATCTTCGGCCGTGGCGATACCGGTGAGCACTGCCACCGTGTGCATGCCAGCAGCACGTCCCGCATCCAGATCATGCAGACTGTCGCCGACCATTGCCACTTCGGCGGGGGCAAGGCCGGTGTGGTCTAGAAAGGCATGCATCTGCCCCGGCGCCGGCTTGCCGCCCCAGCCGCTGTCAAAACCGGCAACGAAGTCGAAAAGCCCGTCGATGGACGCGCGCTTCAGATGGGTGCGCGCCGGTTCTTCAGCGTCATTGGTGGCCAGCCCGACCTTCAGCCCCATTGCCCGGAAACGCGTGAACAAAGGCACCAGCGCCACCGCCTCGACCATGTCATTTTCCGCCGCCATCTGGTTCATCCGCACCAGCAACGCCGCCTCGTCCTGCGTCGGCAGGTGTGGCAAAAGCAGGTCGCGGATTTCCAGCGTGGTCTGGGCGATCACAGGGCTGGCGGGGGCGAAATCGCCTCGTGCAAGGTCGTATCCCAGAAGGTCTGCCAGAAAGGCCGCCTTGTCATCCGATCCTTCGGAAAGCTGGGCGACGACCCGGCGGGTCCAGCCGCCCCAGGTAGCGCGAAAATCGAACAGCGTGCCGTCCTTGTCGAACAGCAATCCCCGGATGGCAGACATCTTATCCCCTTGATCTTTTGGCGGCGTGACCATTCCCGATTTCCCTGACGCGTGCAATGGTTCTCAGGTCCAATGCACCTGCTCGCCGCCCGGAAGCGCCGCGCGTGCTGCCATCAGACGGTCATAGGGCAGCCGCTCGCTGTCACAAAAGCCCTGCACCCAGGCGTCATCCATCAGAATGAAGTCAAGAACCGATCCCAGAACCTCCGGTTCGGCCGCCCGCGTCGCCAGTTCGGCGGGCGCAAGGCCGCTTGACCCCAGAAACAGCGGCAACAGTTCGTCATTCCCGGCAAGCCAAGCCAGCGCCTTCAACGCGATGACCTCGGCATTATCCCGCCCAAAGGCCATAATCCCGCTCCTTCCTGCTGTGTTTCCACAGCTTTGATGCTCGTTTGGCAATCATTTGTTAACCTTTGCAAACCAAAGATGACCCCATCGTGCAGAAGCATGTGGCAGGAATGCCGATGGAGTGGTGGTTGTGGCGGGGAAAATCCTCATCGTCGATGATGTAGCGACGAACCGGATCGTTTTGAAGGTGAAGCTTGCCTCCGCCTACTACGATACGCTTCAGGCTGCCACCGGGACAGAGGCACTTGCGTTGGCGCAGTCTGAACGACCCGATCTGATTCTTCTCGACCTTGACTTGCCCGACCTCTGTGGAATCGAAGTGTGCAACCGGCTGAAAGCCGACCCCCGCACAAGCGATATTCCCGTGGTGATGATCACCGGCATCCAGGCAGCCGAACAGCGCCTTGCAGCCCTGCGCGCCGGAGCAGAGGAGATGTTCTGGAAACCCTACGATGAAAACGTGTTGCTTGCGCGCTTGCGCGGCCTGCTGCGCGCGCGCGAAACCCAGGATCAGCTTGGCCTGCGCGACATGACCCGCCGCGATCTGGGTTTCGCCGAACCCGTCCAACCCTTCAGCGGGCCGGGCCTGATCGGGCTGGTGGCGGGGCGCATTGATACCGCCCTGCAATGGAAGCGCCAGCTTCAGCCGCACATGACCGACCGGGTGCTGGTGCTGGACCGCGATGCGGCACTCAGCGAACTGACTGCGGCCGACATGCCCGATGTTTTTCTGGTGGCCGCCGATCTGCAAAGCCGCGGTGACGGGCTGCGCTTCATGTCCGAACTGCGCTCGCACAGCGGCACGCGCCATGCTGCGATCTGTCTGGCAATGTCCCACGCCATGCGCGATCTGGCCGCTACCGCGCTTGACCTTGGCGCCGCCGACCTGATCGACCCGGCGGCGGACCCCGCCGAAATCGCCTTGCGGCTGCAAAAACAGATGGGCCACAAACGGCGCGCCGACGCCTTGCGCACCACTGTCGCCGACGGCCTGCGACTGGCGATGATCGACCCGCTGACCAGCCTTCACAACCGCCGGTACGGCCTGCCGCATCTGGGCCGGATCGCCGAACGCGCCGCGCAAAGCGGTCGGCAGTTTGCAGTTCTGCTGATCGACATCGACCGCTTCAAGATGGTGAACGACACTTGGGGTCATGCCGCCGGTGACGCGGTCCTGACCGAAGTTGCCCGTCGGCTGAAGACCGATCTTCGGGCCGTCGATCTGGTGGCCCGCATAGGCGGAGAAGAGTTTCTGGCCGTCTTGCCCGACTGCGGAATAGAGGCGGCACGCGGCACCGCCGAACGCTTGCGCCGCACGATCAGTGATCAGCCCGTCGGCTTGCCGGGCGGACTGACCATTGCGGTGACGATTTCCCTTGGTCTGGCGATGGGGGGCGGGCTTGCCGACATCGCGCCCGACCCCGAAGCGATTCTGGCGCGCGCCGATCACGCGCTGCTGGCGGCCAAATCGGACGGGCGCAATCAGGTCACCGTCCACCGCAGCGCCGCCTGATCTGGCTTGTCCAGCAGCCCCTAGTCGTCTGCCACGCCCTTCATCCCGGTTTCAATCCGATCCGCCAGCGCCCGCCGCGCCTCGGGCGTCAGGCCGGCCAGATAGTCCAGCATGATCTGCTGCCCTTGCGCCAAGCGGTCGGCGCCGCGCGCGCCCTGCCGCGCCAGCACTGCGGCCGCTGCAGCCGCGTCCCAGCTTTCGGCGCGCAGGATCCCGGCCAGTTCGGCAACATCGGCGCGCATCGCCCGGCGGTCGCCCACCCGGCCCCCGACCGCTGTCTCGAACCGGTCGCGCAGGGCGCGCCGATCTTCGCGCAGCAGGCTCGTCACCAGCAGGCCGAAGCCGTCGCGCCCGGCAATCACATGGCCCCGCATCGCCTGCCCGCGCCAGGCAGCGCCCGCCGCCAACCCCAGAACCAGAAGGTTCAGCGCCAGCGATACCACCAGTGCAATCCGCAGGCCCCGCCCGCCCGTCTGGACCGTATCCGCCATCTCAAACCTCCTCGCCGGTCAGGGCAAAGGGATTGGTCAGCCCTGCCACACCCTCGAACAATCCGTCGGCATCCGACCGCCCCAGCAGCCCGCCCGGATCGCTGACCCCGATCCACAGCCCTGCCAGCGCTGCTGCCGCCAGCCCGCCCGCCCCGCGCCATCCGCCTATGGCCTGCAAGATCGCGCCCCAGGCCCCCGGTCGCACCGGGCTGGACGCCCGCTGTGGCTGAAGCGCCAGCGCCTCTGCTTCGATCCGCGCCAGAAAGGCGGCCGAAGGTTCCGCCGCGCGACGCGCGGCGGCGAACAGATCGTCAAGATTCACGGGTTCCGCCATTCTAGGCTTCCTCATATCCCAATGCGCCACGCTGACCGACCAGCGCCGCCTTCACCCCGCGCAGGCCCCGCGCGATCAGACTTTCTACCGCTTCGACCCCCACATCAAGGATCAGCGCAATCTCGGGGTTGGCCAGCCCTTCGATATGGCGCAACACCACCGCCAGCCGCTGGCGTTCCGGCAAGGCGGCAAACGCACGATCAAGCGCCGCCACCCGCGCCCTGTCGGTCAGCAGGGCGTCAACTCCCGGCTGGCCGTCTTCGGCCTCGGGCACCCCGTCCAGCGCCACCATCGGGCGGCGCCGCTGCCCGTCCAGGCACAGGTTCGCCACCACCCGGTAAAGCCAGCTTGTCACCCGCGCCCC